>DASWHX010000224.1:0-8857 GCA_036397995.1 Cyclobacteriaceae bacterium | reverse complement strand
TGTTCACTGCCTTTTCTCAAAGTATTGAAATAATATACATCCCCGGAACGAACCGCACTTACATCATAGATAATTCTGAAACTCTGAGTAGAAACATCTAATAATTCATACCGCGTATAGCTGTCTGAATCATTTTGCGCTTTCAAAATATGAGGTATAAGTAAAATCGTAAGTAATGCACATGCACTTAAAGCATTTTGAAATTGTTTTTGATATAAATATTTCATGGGGTACGAAATTTAGGGTTATCAATTTATGAATTATTGTCGGAATCACTAATCAGCTGAAGCATTATTCCGTTATCTTAGATAATCGAAACACCAATTCTATGCTAAAGAAGATATTCATTATACTCGCCATTATCGCAGGACTTGTTATCATATACAATATATACCTGCTTGCCACCACAAAAAGTCATAGTCCTGCAGAGGTAGTTGAATACACCAATGAATCCCTGAGTATTGCAATAACTTATAGCAGGCCTTACAAAAAAGGAAGGTTGATTTTTGGGGAAGGTGAAAAAGCGCTAGTTCCTTTCGGAGAAAAATGGCGCACAGGAGCCAATGAGGCCACACAAATTTCTTTTAATCAAAATATTTACCTGGAGGATTCATTATTGAAAAAAGGAATATATTCACTCTACACAATTCCCGGAAAAACTGAATGGGTTTTAGCAATCAATTCCAAGACCAATTATTGGGGGAGAACATTAGTTGGAAATCCGTTTGAAGAAGAGCTGGATGTTGTAAGGGTCAAGGGCAGAGTTTCAGAAACAGATACCGAGATTGAACAGTTCACCATTAATTTTACGGAATCAGACAGCCTTTTGCAATTAAATATGCTTTGGGACAGGTCAAAAGTTACATTCAACATTAAAAATTGAATTTCACTCAATGAAGTATTTTCAATTTTTCTTTTTCTTAATTGCGATTAACGCGTGCAGTGTTGGAAATGATCAAAATAAAATTGATGAAGAAGTCGATGGTAGTGAGAAAAAGCCTGCCGCTTATTCATTAGATGGAAATGCTTTGTATCCGCCTGAACTTGCACCGGAAACGTTGGCAAGATTAACTGCCAACCTGGATTCTGCCAGACAAAATTATGAAGCTGATTCAACGGATGAAATGAATATCATCTGGTATGGTCGACGGCTGGCTTATCTGTCCCTGTATCCTGAAGCTATTGAAGTATTTAGCAAGGGTCTGGAATTGCATCCGAAATCATTTAAGTTATACCGCCACCGCGGGCATCGTTACATATCTACCCGCCAGTTTGACAAAGCCATAGATGACCTTGAAAAAGCCGCGTGGTTTATTGCAGGAGAAGAATTAATGATTGAACCTGACGGAGCGCCTAATAAATTGAATATCCCTTTATCAACTACGCAGTTTAATGTGTACTATCACCTGGCTTTAGCTCATTATCTAAAACGTGATTATCGAAAAGCTATCAATACTTACCTGGAATGCATGAAAGTTTCTGACAATAACGACTTACTGGTTGCTACTACAGATTGGCTTTATATGAGCTACCGGAAAATAAGGCGGGATATTGATGCCAAAAAACTTTTGGATGCAATTTCAGCCGACATGGAAATTATTGAAAATGAATCCTACCTAAACAGGTTGCTTATGTATAAAGGAACTAAAACTCCGGAAGAATTATTACAAGTTGCCGGGGATCAGGAGGATAATGGAGTTACAATTGCAACTCAGGGATATGGAGTTGGTAACTGGTATCTGATTAATGGCGACAGAGAAAAAGCCAAAGAGATATTTACCCAGGTGGTTAGTGGTACAAGTTGGTCTGCCTTTGGCTTTATTGCGGCTGAAGCTGAGCTGAGGAGAATGAAATAAATTTCCTCTTAAAGTGATTTTACAGTTCGGGTTATACCCAGGATAATCAGTAAAGTACCGGAAACCAACATGGTGTAATAGGTAGTTTTACTTAAAACCTTTTCTCCCTCCAGGGCATCTACAATTCTGTCACCCAGGCCTGCTTCCGGACTGTGGTTGTACGCCCAGTAGATTACAAAAATGCCAATAACCAGCAATACAATGCCAACAAGTAGTTTAGGTAATTTCATTCAGTAAATATAAAACATAATCCATTACCAGCCGCCGCCACCACCACCGCCACCGCCACCGCCGGAAGATCCGCCTCCGGAACTGCCTGAAGAACTACTGCTTTGAGGAGGTGTGCTCGCCGATGAAACGGAAGAATTAAACCCCCTTCCAATATCCCTGGTTAATGTACTAAAAGTAATAGCCCGGATAGTACCGCCTGTATACCAGGTTGGTTGATAACCCCCTTCTGAAGCGGATGCAAGCAAAGTTTCAAATCTATCAGACCAGTGTTTCTCCTGGTCAAGTGCAATGGCATAAGGGAGTAATTTTTCAAAGTGTTCTATGGTCTGGTCCGGTGCATGCATTTGTTCGAGCCGGTCTTTTTCCGCTACATTTAAATACATCTTTAATCCATCCACTTTGTCCATCAATTTTCTTCCGGAAACTGTGGGAGCTTTTATCAGGTAAGAGAAAAGAAAATTGAGCGTAAGCAGAGATATTAGCAGTATTCCAAAAAAATAAACTACGTACACATCTATCGAGCCAAGCAAATCAATAGCATCAAGGATTCCAAAGTAGTTATACCCTATGAAACCCAGGAAAGCAAGTCCTCCCAGCATTGTCAGTGCTTGAGATAGGCTTCCAAGACTACTTAGCTTTTTGAAAATAGCCACCAGGATAGGGAAGAATATTATAGAAATCATTCCTATAGGGATTAATCCTATAAAAGTATTTTCATCATAATTTAAGGTGGCACCAAAACAAACGAAAATAGTTACAATGGAAATCAGCACTCCGGGTATCAACCATTTTTGGTTCGTATTGAAATAGGTTTTCGACAGTTCCTTTATTAAGGATTCTTTATGATTTGACAATGCCTTATTAAGAGTGGAACTGTATTTATCTCCTATGCTGAACGAATTTTGATGCTTCAAAAGTTTATCAAAGATCGATTTTTCCTCCATAGGTAAATCAGCTGGATTTTCCACCAGTTTGTGCAGCTTATACCCATCTTTTATCTTTTCAATTTTGATAATTCCTTTTACTGCAAGATTTACTACAGATGCAGTAAAACTTTTATTATCAAACCCCATTTTTGTTAAACTTCTGCTCGCTGCCGGGGAAATACCGGTCGGTGAGTAAAATAGCGGTACAATGGTTCCTCCTTCCGGATCTTTTCCAACCAGGTACCACGATACCATAAAATAGATTAATACGATTCCTAATCCAATCGCGCCCAGGGTATAAATCAGATCTGGTTTTACCAGGTATCTGTCTTTGTCAGATAAAGTAGGAGGTGGAATTACTCCTTTACTAAAGCCGGCAGCAACTGTTAAGCCCTGGTTCGGATATAATGATCCGGTAGTTTTTATTTCCAATTCATTTTCGTTCACAATTACTATCTCACATTCACAACTGGTATCTTGAAAATACCCTGTGTACCCTGCATATTCGGTGATGATGGCTCCATCCGGCAGGAAAACCCGTGCTTCAGCGTATTGAATTTCAAAGTCCCACCCTGTCCCGATAGCATTCCAATAGATTTCATCATGGTTATCAAAGAATCGCACCTGTTCTGGCATGGTGTATGTAATCTCATATTTATGCACCCGGTTTTCCAGCAAAATATCCGGATTACCAATTTTAACACGTACAAATTGATCAAATTCATCCACAGAGTAAGGTTCCGGAACTCCGTCTTTCATAACACTGACCACACTAACGGGATACCTGATTCTCCGACCTTGTTCATTAATTTACACATTAATTATATCCCGGTAAATACCCCGGCGAATGTTAATCCCTTCCACGGTTACCTCGATTATCTCTTTCACTAATACACTTCGATCAAGATTGACAATTACCTCGGTTTTGTAATTCCCGATTACTTCAGTTCCATAAGCCTGACAGCAAATAATGGCCAGGAGAAAAGTGAACATTCGTTTCATTTGTGAATTGGTTTTT
The DNA here is from genome assembly GCA_036397995.1 of Cyclobacteriaceae bacterium. Taxonomy (GTDB): domain Bacteria; phylum Bacteroidota; class Bacteroidia; order Cytophagales; family Cyclobacteriaceae; genus DASWHX01. The sequence continues at coordinate 4,826 of DASWHX010000224.1, read as the reverse complement.
GTTTTTTATAAATAATTGATTAATAATAAATTACAAATCCTTATTTACTTTCTAATTTAATAGGATTTGATAAGCGCTGCAATTAACCTTTTTTCAATCTGCAATTCCTGAATAATAGCCCTAACTTTGCCGCTCCTATTTTAAACAAAATACCAGAGTAATTATGCAAATAGCCAAAAACAAAGTAGCTGCAATTCATTACACTTTAACCGACAATGATGGGAATACCATCGATTCGAGTCAGGGCAGGGATCCTCTGCTTTTTATTCAGGGCGTCGGAAATTTAATCCCGGGTATGGAAGAAGGACTTGAGGGCAGGGCCAGGGGAGATAAATTTAAGATCAAGGTGAGGCCTGAGAAAGGGTATGGAGAAATTAATCCCAAACTTGTACAGGATGTCCCCAGAAAATCATTTGGTGACCAGGAGGTTCAGCCGGGGATGCAATTTCAGACCAATCAGGGACAAGTACTAACGGTGAAGGAAGTTAAAACCGAGGTCGTTACTGTAGATGCCAATCATCCCCTTGCAGGTCGTGAACTGAATTTCGATGTGGAGGTGATGGAAGTCAGGGAAGCCACCAAAGAAGAATTGGATCACGGCCATGTGCATGGCAAAGGCGGTCATCACCATTAATACTATACTTAACTCTGATATCCGGCCGGTCACCAAACTCAATTTCCTTTCTAAAATGCCAGATTTTGACTAATTTGAGTAAATTTTGAAGCGAAACTAAACTCTTGAAGGTCAACTAACCGGGTATTAGAAATGTCGGATAATGTAAGTGCACTTTCTGGGAGAAAAGGTCTGGACAGGAACCTGTTTGAAGAACTGGTAAAAGAAGGAAAGAAAAACGGAACGCCCGAACCTGAAGTTCTTCGTCAAATTGCCAAAGATTTTCTGATTGGAGATTCAATAACCTATGGTGCGTCCACATTCTACGATTTTCTTAAACCGGAAAACAAACAGATAAAGGCTTACATCTGCAACGGAAGTGTATGCATGCTGGCAGGAACCCAGGAGAATCTAAAAACAAAACTCCTGGAACATCTGGGTGAAGAAGAAATTGGTCACATGTGCTGCCTGGGCAGGTGTCATGAGAATGGATCTTTTTACTACCGGGGTGAAAACTATTCCGGCAAATCGGACTCTGAGATTGATGAAATTATGCAAGGCTCAGCCGGAAAGAATAAAGATCAATACTTCGTAGGAACTAATATGGCGGAGCCTATCCTCACTGCACCCTTTCCTGATCTGCAAGAATTTTATGCTCGGCTTATTAAAGCATTTTCCCGTGATCCTGAAAAATTGTTACAAGAAATAAAGGATTCTGAAGTTCGGGGTCGTGGCGGTGCTGGTTTTAAAATGAGTTTCAAATTAGAATCGTGTAAAAATACTCCTTCTGATCAGAAGTTTATTGTCTGCAATGCGGATGAAGGCGATCCCGGTGCATATTCTGATAGATATCTCATGGAAGAAAGACCACATCTTGTTTTATTTGGAATGATGGTCAATGGATTTATTACCGGGGCATCAAGAGGCGTACTTTATATCCGGGGTGAATATCCGGAATCTGTTTCGGCAGTAAACCTTGCAATTGCGGAACTGGAGGAACTTGGATTGCTCGGCGACAATATTAAAGGCAGTGGTTTTGATTTTAGATTTAAAGTAATCGAAGGTGCAGGCGCATACGTGTGTGGTGAAGAAACCGCTTTGCTTTCTTCTATTGAAGGTCAGCCGCCTCATGTAAGGGTGAGGCCGCCCTACCCTACCCAGGAAGGTCTTTTCAATAAACCCACGGTAGTAAATAATGTGGAAACCCTGGCATGTATTCCGTATATCATCAATAATAGCGGTAAAGTATATGCAGGAATCGGCACCGGAAAATCTTCCGGTTCCAAATTGGTTTGTCTGGACAGTTTTTTCAATCGTCCCGGAATGTACGAAGTTGCAATGGGAACAACCTTGAAGGAAGTGGTAAATGAATTGGGTCAGGGTTTTAAGCAACCCATTAAAGCGTTGCATATCGGAGGGCCTTTGGGGGGAATTGTTCCGGTTCACAAAATTCCTGATCTGACTCTGGATTTTGAGAGTTTTGCCGAAAATGGATTTCTGCTTGGACACGCCGGCGTAGTTTCCATACCGGAAAACTTTCCAATGATCAAATACCTGGAGCATTTGTTTGAATTCACCGCGGCCGAGTCATGCGGTAAATGTGTTCCCTGCAGCATTGGTTCTGTTCGGGGAATGGAAATGCTTGTAAAAGCTCAGCATGAAGATTACCAAATCGACAGAAAATTAATGGATGACTTGCTGGAAACACTTGAAGTAGGATCATTGTGCGCATTGGGCGGCGGACTGCCACTGGGAATAAAGAATGCTCTTCAGTATTTTGAAAACGAATTGAAACCATATTTCATTAAAAATTAAGGTGATGAAAAATTCGGAGACGATTACAGTAACCAAATCGAAAGAGGGAAAGCAGATAAATGGTAAAACAGATCTTAAACTGGCATTCATTGATGATATTCCTTTTGAAATAAAACCCGGGGAAACGATTCTTTCCTTTCTCAACCGCCACATCGGAAAAGGTAAGGTGCCTACCCTTTGTGACGCTCCAAATTTAAAACCCTACGGAGCCTGCCGCGTTTGTAGCGTAGATGTTGCATTAACGCACAATGGCAATAGAAAAGTTCAGGCCTCCTGTCATACTCCCATTTCTGAAAATACCTATGTCTATCCCAACTCCGAACGAATCAGCTCCCTGCGTAAGAATATTCTGGAACTTATCCTCACTGATTATCCTGAAGAAAAATTTAAGACCGACAGTCCCATAAACAACGAACTGAAGGCTGTTTCCGGGATGCTCGGCATTGAGCCTGCACAAATCCGGTATCCGAAAGGCAGAAATCATTTCGATCGAAAGCCGGATAAAAGCCACCCCTACATGATCTCCGATCTTAGCGGCTGCATTAATTGTTACCGGTGTGTGCGCGCCTGTGATGAGGTGCAGGGCCAATTTGTACTAAGCACGGCCGGAAGAGGCTTCGACACCAAAATAATTATGGGTATGGATACTACCTTTGCTGAATCCGAATGTGTATCCTGTGGCGCTTGTTCCCAAAATTGCCCAACCAATGCAATTTCCGATGTATTCAAATCCTTCGCACTGGAAGCGGACAAAACCACCAGAACAGTTTGTACTTATTGCGGCGTGGGCTGTAACCTGGAAGTTTCTTCCAAAGGACAGGAAATCGTCAGCATTCGCGCCCCCTGGGATGCCGAAGTTAACCAGGGTCATACTTGTCTCAAAGGAAGATATGCTTTCAAATTCTATAATCATCCTGACCGGCTGAGATCTCCAATGATAAAGCGGAGTGGTAAATTTGAAGAAGTGTCGTGGGATGAAGCGTATGATTTTATTACCGGCAAACTGACCGCAATCCGAGACGAATTTGGTCCTGATTCCATAGGCGGAATTTCCTGCGCCCGGGCAACCAATGAAGAAAATTACCTGATGCAAAAATTTATCCGGGCTGTGATAGGTACTAATAATATTGATGGCTGCGCCCGGGTTTGCCACTCTCCTACGGCATTGGGAATGCAACGATCATTTGGTACCGGTGCAGCAACAAACTCGATTGAGGATATAAATCATACCACATGCATGTTAGTCATCGGCGCGAATCCGACGGTAGCACATCCGGTCACCGGGGCAAAAATCAAGCAGAAAGCTATGAAAGGTATTCCGCTGATTATCATTGACCCGGTTGAAATTGAATTGGTGAAATACGCCAAACATTTTCTGCAGGTTCGACCCGGAACCAATGTTGCAGTACTCAACATGATGCTGTATTACATCATCAACGAAAACCTGGTGGATGAAGAATTTGTAGCAAAGCGATGCGAAGGCTTTGTTGAGTTTAAATCCGATATTCTCAGACTGAACATGGATGAGTTGTCTAAAATTACCGGAGTGGATAAAGAAGAAGTGCGGGCAGCGGCCATCACTTACGCTGCCGCGGAGCTTGCCATGGAATTCCATGGACTTGGAGTTACGGAACATAGCCAGGGTACTTTTGCGATTCAATTAATTGCCAACCTTGCCATGATTACCGGAAATATCGGTAAGAAAGGCGTAGGGGTAAATCCTCTGCGCGGACAAAATAACGTGCAGGGAATGGCAGATATGGGCGTGCAGCCGCACCAGGGTGCGGGATATCTGGATGTTACCCAACCTGAAATTCATTCCATGTATACCACTTTTTATAAAAGACCTGTTTCAGATAAAGTGGGATTAAAAATCCCGCAGATGTTTGATGCTGCCATAGAAAGCAACCTTAAAGCGTTGTGGATAATTGGCGAAGATGTGGTTCAAACCGATCCCAATACTCAGCATGTAAAGAAAGCGTTGGATAATTTGGAGTTGCTGGTGGTGCAGGAGTTGTTCATGACAGAGACCGCGAAACGTGCTACCGTAATTTTACCGGCGACTTCCTTCCTGGAAAAGAATGGCACGTTTACCAATGGTGAAAGAAGAATACAACGCGTAAATGAGGTAGTAGAGCCTCTGGCTGGCACAAAACCTGACGGACAGATTATTGTGGAGATAATGAACCGGATGGGATATGAGCAGCCGGATTATCACCCACGAACAGCGCTGGAAGAAATCAGCCGGGTAGTTCCCTTTTTTAAAGGTGTGAAATGGGATGAATTGGGCGATAATGGAAAACAATGGCCGGTGGATGAAAACGGGAAAGACTCGAAAATTATTCACATTGATACTTTTAAACGGGGAAAAGGAAAATTCCATTACATTGATTTCAGG
>DASWHX010000223.1:0-3903 GCA_036397995.1 Cyclobacteriaceae bacterium | reverse complement strand
CTAAAAATACCGCCTATGTGTGGTTTGTGTGTGGGGATGATTAGGACAGCTCCGGGAAGCTATTCCCGGAGCTCTTTTTTGATTTCAAGCCCATTTATCATTAGTTGTGCCCCCCAAATAGTCTTGAGCATCTCCTTAGGCTTTGTTATTTCATTAAAGACTGGTTATCTTTGCAGCCCATTAATTGATGAAAAAGAGATGAAGAGAACATTTCAGCCTTCAAAAAGGAAACGAAAGAACAAGCATGGCTTCAGGTCTAAGATGGAGACTGCAAATGGCAGAAGAGTTCTGGCTAGCCGAAGAGCGAAAGGAAGAAAGAAGCTATCTGTTTCTGACGAAAGACGGCATAAAGGATAATAACAATTTATATCCGCCGCCATGACGACCCATGTTATGGCTACCAAAAACCCAAAATATCCAAATAAATTTAAAAAGAATGAAAAGCTTTCAAACAAGAAGGAGATTGAAGCATTGTTCGCCAGCGCAACCGCAATTAAAGTAACTCCTCTAAAAATACTTTTCCTGGTTAGGGAAGATTTGGACCTTCCTCAGGTCTTAATTTCAATTCCAAAGAGGAATTTTCGAAAAGCTTCGGCCAGAAATTTGCTCAAGAGAAGAATTAGAGAAGCTTATAGGATCAATAAGCACTTATTATCACCTGGGCCGGGACAAAATCCAATGATTGCTTATATTTACTTAGCAACAGAGAACTTGCCATTTAAGACGATAGAAAATTCCGTGCGTACCTCCTTGAAGAAGCTAAATGAAAAAATAACTCATGCCAATTAAAGCATTTGATAAGATAAACAGAAAATGGATAGTATTGATAGGTTCTTTATCAGTTATCCTTATTCTGGCTTTTAGCGGTCCCGGTGAGAAATACTTTGAAGTCGCCCGCAACCTGGACATTTTTGCCTCGCTTTTTAAGGAGGTCAACGGCTATTATGTTGATGAAGTGGATCCAAAAAACCTTGTTGCAATCGGAATAACTGCCATGACTGAATCTCTGGATCCCTATACGGTTTATATACCTGAAGAAGAGGCAGCTGATTTTCGAATTATAACAACCGGAAAGTATGCTGGGATAGGAATAATGGTTGCCCGGATAAATGGTCAAATTGCTGTCACCATGGTTGAGGAAAAATATCCTGCATTCAAAGCGGGGATTAAAATTGGAGATAGAATAATTGAAGTTGATGGGCATTCCTTGGCGACAACCATGCACGAGGAAATTAGCCGGCTTTTGAAAGGTGAAATTGACAAAGAAGTAAAGGTTAAAGTGGAGAGGTATGGAGAGCCGCAACCCATTGAGTTCAGATTAAAGCGACAGAATATTAAGATAGCTAATGTTCACTATTCTGGCATGCTGGACTCACAAACAGGATACATTAGGCTCTCGGATTTTACGAACGATGCTGGCAAGGAAGTGATAGCAGCTTTGGATTCTTTAAAAAAGTTAGGCGCTTCATCTTTAATTCTTGATTTAAGAGGGAATTTGGGAGGCCTGCTAAATGAAGCGATTGCTGTTTGTAATGTATTCATTGAGAAAGGGAAAGAAGTAGTAAGTACGCGGGGGCAGGTGCCGGATTGGAACCGGAGTCATGCAACTTTGGGAGCGCCGGTTGACAAGGACATACCAATTGCCATCCTCATAGATAATAGGTCCGCATCTGCTGCTGAGATTGTTGCTGGCGTAATTCAGGATTACGATCGAGGTATATTGGTGGGTAACAAATCATTTGGAAAAGGATTGGTTCAGACAACTCGAAGTCTTCCCTATAATGCTCAATTAAAGATTACAACCGCCAAATATTATATACCCAGTGGCAGATGCATACAAGCTATTGATTATGCTAATAGAAATGAAGAAGGATTTGTGGATAAAATACCCGATTCATTGAAGGTGGCATTCAAAACGGCAAATGGCAGAACAGTTTATGATGGCGGAGGAATAGATCCTGATTTTGAAACTGGGAAACAAATTCTTGCAGCAATTACGAATGAATTACTAAACAAGGGTTTAATATTTGATTATGCAACGGAGTATTATTACCATCATACGCAAATAACCCCTCTGGATAAGTTTGAACTGACTGACAAAGATTACAATGACTTCGTAAAATGGGTGCAATCAAAGGATTTTGAGTACAATACGAGGGTTGAAATGGAGTTGAAACATATTGAAGAGACGGCGTCGAATGAAAAATATTACGGAGCTTTAAAGGAAAGGATCAGCAGCTTGAGAAAGGAGTTGGAGGAAAGAAAAAGAAACGACTTTGATATCTTTAAGGAAGAAATTAAGAATTTGTTGGCAATGGAAATAGTTTCAAGATATTACTTTCAGAGGGGTCAACTTCGGTATATGGTCAGGGATGATGCAGTAATAAAAAGAGCAACCCACTTATTGCAGGATCAAACTCAATACAACAAGGCCCTTCAGGCAAGAAAATAAATGGCCCTGATTCTCAGCCTGGAAACAGCAACAAAAGTTTGCTCAGTTGCCTTGCATGACAAAGGAGTGCTGTTGGCTGAAATGAATGTAATGGAAGAGTACTCCCATTTTGAGAAACTACCCACACTGATAGAACAAGTTTTAAAGGAATCGAACAGAAAATTTTCTGACCTGAAATGTATTGCAGTTTCGATGGGTCCTGGATCCTATACAGGGTTAAGAATTGGAGTTAGTATGGCTAAGGGCATTGCCTTTTCATTGAATATACCAATTGTGTCAGTGAATACATTAAAAGGTCTGGCAGTTTCTGCTATGGAAAAAGCGGGTGAGAAGGAATTGCTTTGTCCAATGATCGATGCAAGAAGGTCGGAGGTTTACACAATGATTGTGAATCATCATTTGGAAGAGATTTGGCCTACCCAGGCTTTGATTATTGATAAGCATTCTTTCAACGAAGTAATTGAAAATCATAACCTTTTAGTTTTTGGCGATGGTTCTAACAAATTCATATCATTATTTGAGTCATTTACGAAAATTCGATTTAATGAACTGTCCCCTTCAGCTAAACAGATAGGTGAATTGGGCTGGAAAAAATTTCAAAATGCAGAATTCGAGAATACGGCATATTTTGAGCCTTATTACCTTAAGAACTTCAGGCCAGGTATTGGCAAAAAGAAGTTAACTTTGTAATGAGATGGATGAAATAATAAACAAAGTAGCCAGGAGTAATCTAAAAGTTATCGATTTAGCGGAATACCGTGATGGTTCTGAAAGATTATTCTTCGATCTTAAAGATCTATTGTTTCAGGGACAGATCCTTAGAGAGAATAATTTCAGGGATTTTATTGCTAATCATGACTGGGCATCATATAAAGGGAAAAATATAGCCATCGGTTGTAGCATTGATGCAATCATTCCGGCTTGGGCTTATATGTTATTGGTTACTAAAATGCAGCCTTTTGCGGGCAAAATAATTATTGGCAATTTGGAAATGCTTGAAAATGAAATCTTTCGAGACGCAATTTCTTCGCTTCCATTAAATGAATTTAGAAACGCTCAAATTATTATTAAAGGATGTGGTGAGGTTCCCGTTCCGGATTTTGCATATGCTGAAATCACAAGGATTTTAAGACCGGTTGCAGCCAGCATAATGTATGGTGAGCCTTGCAGTACAGTCCCGATTTATAAAAAGACCAAATAAATTCAATTCTCTCTAAATTATTTCACAAAAGAGATTTGATTACTAATTAACTTCCACCTACCTTTGCAATCCGTTTTGAGGGGGAAAGAGGGGAAACCGATCAGAAGGCGGGGCAAAAAAGTAACAACATAGAAAATGTTGTCGAAGTATTTTTGGAGACAAGAATGCGGACGTTCTTTGAACAATTGGAATGATAGCGAACCGCTCTAAAGGACGAGTCAAAAGAGATGAGTTTAAAAGAGAAAAGGCT
>DASWHX010000222.1:0-5740 GCA_036397995.1 Cyclobacteriaceae bacterium | reverse complement strand
TTGAGGAATGAAGTTAGTGTTTGTTGATGAATCTTGGGAAGACTATTTGTATTGGCAGAAGACGGACAAAAAAATACTCAAAAGAATAAATTCCTTGATAAAGGACATTACAAGGAATCCATTTGATGGAATAGGTAAACCAGAGCCTTTAAAATACAAATATTCCGGCTTTTGGTCTAGGAGAATAGATGGCGAACATCGATTAATATATCAAGTGAAAGAGGATGAAATATTAATTGCAAAATGTAGGTTTCATTATGATTAAAAAACGTGTGGCAACAGCAGCATAAAAAATATAGGTCTGACTAGGTTTTTATAGAGTTTTATTTCTTTCAACAAACTTTATTCACGGGGACAAATTAGCGTTCCAAAAGCCCTACATTTTTTATGCGCCAACCGTTGTGCACAATTAATATTCATTAGCCTTGAGCTATTAAAAATCATCTAATATGAAAAAACTTAAAATTCTTTCAATCTTTCTGTTTTTGGGTCAGTTGTCTGTTCCCGTGCTTGGTCAGGAACGACTGCCTGTTATCGATATGCATATGCACATCGGTGCTCCATTGGATTTACCTGCAGGCGGCCCTGCCCCTTGTCTGCCACAGCCCTGCGTCAGGCAGGGACATGCATCTGCCAATTCAGCTGATAATCTTAAAAGGACTCTGGAAGTAATGGATCGCTACAACATTGTGAAAGGTTTTCTCAGTGACCTTGACCTGAGTGAGCTACGGGAATGGGCCAAGGCGGCACCCGATCAGTTTATTATATCTCCCTTTATTCTTGATCCGTCAAAGGCGGCTTCACCGGATGACCTCAGAAAGGAGCTTGAGACGAAACGTATTGCCGGCATTGGTGAGATCGGGTCGCAGCTCATTGGTATTGCCCCAAACGATCCGCGCCTTGAGCCTTATTTTGCATTAGCAGAAGAATTTGATGTTCCTGTTTTAATTCATACGGAAGGCATCGGACCGCCTCTGCCCAGTTTTCGATCTGCCGCGGGTAGTCCTCTCCTGCTTGAAGAGGTTATGGTCCGCCACCCAAAGCTCAGGATCTTCGTGGAAAATTCGGGCTTTCCTTATCTTGACGAAATGATTGCCATGATGTACCAGTATCCTCAACTTTATGGAGATGTATCTACAATGACCTGGATCATTCCGCGAAGCGCTTTTTACGACTATCTGCAACGACTCATTAAGGCAGGACTGGGCAAAAAGTTAATGTTCGGCTCAGACCAGATGCTTTGGCCGGAAATGATTAGCAAAGGAATCGAAGCCATCGAAGAAGCTGATTTTTTGACAAGCGAACAAAAAAGAGATATCCTGTATAACAATGCCGTGAGGTTTCTTCAGCTGGAAAAGAAGAAATAGGGAGAGGAAAATTATTTATGCCTGAATTTATTAAAAACTATAACTGTGCAAGGGCTTAAACGAAATGGCGGGTGCAATGCTTAATCAAACAGTAGTGCATTTAATTAACTTTGGTGCAAGGCGAAAGTGTTGTACTTCTAAGCCGCCACCAACGTAAAGCCCGAAACCGTTACATACTAAAGCATTTGATTAATTTCATACCTTAACAGCGAACCCTAACGAATACGAGAAGTTAACAACAAATACAACCCAGACACAAATGGTGAAGCATCAGGCAAAAGCAAAACTCTTCTTATTCTGCATTCTCACGGTGTGGCAATTGCCTGCATGGGCGCAGGTAAAGCCCGTGATAGAATATACTGTCTCAGTGCCGCAACCAGCCACACACAAGTATCATGTAGAACTTCGTACCGCAGGCTGGAACCAGGATACAGTGACTTTCAAAATGCCTAAATGGATGCCAGGCTATTATCAGATTATGGACTATGCGAAATCAGTTGAAAATATTTTCGTGAGAGATGAGAAAGGGAAAGATTTACCTTTTCAAAAAGTGAACGATAACACATTGCGCATCTCAGGAATCAGAAACAAGTCTCTCATTTTAAGTTATGATGTGATGACAGCCAGGCAATTTGTGGCCAACAGTTATGTCGATAGTGAACATGCCTATATAATTCCCGCAGGCACTTTCTTCTATATAGATGGGTTCCTTCACCTGCCTTTAAATGTGGAGATTGTAACAACACCATGGAATAATATTGCAACCGGATTGGAACCGGTAACAGGAAAACCCAACCAGTTCACAGCCCCTGATTTTGATATCCTTTATGATTGCCCTATCCTGATAGGAAATCTTGAGGAACTGCCACCTTTTAAAGTAAATGGAATTGAACATCGGTTTATCGGCTACAAGCCGGGCATGTTTGATAGAAAAGATTTTATTGACAAGCTAAAGAGAATTACAGAAGCGGCTGTGGCAGTTATTGGCGATATCCCGTACAACCAATATACCTACATCGCTATTGGCCCGGGCAGAGGAGGAATTGAGCATCTGAACAACACCACAGTCAGTTTTGATGGCAGCAGTCTCAGCAACCCTGATGCTATGAATCGTATGATGAATTTTCTTGCTCACGAGTATTTTCATCATTACAACGTAAAGCGTATCCGGCCGTTTGAACTCGGACCCTTCGACTATGAAAAAGGAAGCAGAACCAACCTGCTTTGGGTAAGCGAAGGGTTATCGGTTTACTACGAGTATTTAATCGTGAGAAGAGCCGGACTCGCTGATGAACGCACATTGCTTAATAACCTGGAAGGGAATATTAACTCTTACGAGAATAACCCGGGCCGGTTCCATCAATCCCTGGCACAGGCTAGTTATAATACATGGAAGGACGGCCCCTTTGGAACACAAGGTGAGGAGCGCGATAAGGCTATCTCCTATTATGACAAGGGCCCGATTGCAGGAATGCTTCTGGATTTTGCTATCCGCCATACGACACAAAATGAAAAGTCGCTGGACGATGTGATGCGACTGCTGTATTGGAAATACTACAAAGCAAAAAGCCGTGGATTTACCGATGCTGAATTTCAGCAAACATGCGAAGAAGTGGCCGGAACCTCGTTGACACAGATATTTGAATATGTATACACCACCCGTGAACTTGATTACACAAAGTATTTAAGTTTTGCGGGGTTGAAAATGGAAGAATTACCCAACACGGATGTTGATAAGAAGCAAACAAGAAAGTTCACATTAAGTCGCATCGAAAATCCGGATGCGTTGCAGAAGTCCATATTAAAATCGTGGCAAGGCGAAAAATGATTTTGCCTTTTGACCGGTGGATCCGAAAGAAGAAGTATTGTGTTTTTTATCCCCATCAGAGTCTCTCGCTAGAGGACTCTGATGTTTATAATTCACCTTCACAAGTGAAAAACGCTTTTTCAATTTAGTTTGCGCCTCTCAGTGGGTGCGAATATCCTTTATCCGTGCCTAATGAATAGTTGGATTTCCTAATCCAACTCAAATCCAACACCAACATTCTAAATATTCAACCTGCAAAAAAGTTCCCAGTCCTTATCAAAAGATGTCTATGATTGGGCAAAAAAATAAAAAGCAAAACCGTTAGCGGCAACTCTAAAGACAGAGTAACTTGACAAAGTGGATTGAGACTCATACAGAAAGCTACCTGGGCAGTGTCTTCCAGACCTCTGAGTGATAGTTCCAATCAACTTGACTGATTAACACCACATAATAAATATTAACAGACAGAAAAACTTACCGGAAATGAAAAAAAGAAAAATAGGATTGAGCATGTTATCATTCACTTGCCTTATCCAACATTGCTGGAATTTTTAAACTGCAAATAAATGCAGAGCAACTTTCGCAGATGTATACCTATTTATCCCCAGATGAAATAATATGGCTCGCTGTACTGCCTGTTACAACAGTTATTGCCCTGGCAGGTATCTGGTTTGGCAAAGGTTGGGGAATTATCCTTGCCGTAATAGTATTTGCTGCTATTTTATTGCTTGATGTGTATTATAAAGTATGGCCACATGCTATTCTTGCCACCGTTGGGTTTGCTCTGCTTGCATTTTTTTGCTGGCAGTCTAGGCAGTATTTTATGATAATGAAGGAAAGCTGAGAACCAAATCATGTTACGGATAACATCAAAATTTTTATCCTGTCTGCCGTTGGTTATATTTGGTTTGGTGCATCTATAACATTTATAATTAAACAAAAGTTAGTGCATCTAATAAACTTTGGTGCTGAAATGCCGCCACTTCGCCAAGCCCAAAAACGTTAGTTAGAAACATAAAAAGACATCAAGTATTTTAAAATGAAGGTAATAACGCACGTACAATGATTAACTGGTGCAATCAACGCAAAATGCGCAACGATAAATTTTGGAATGCGACGAATAAGCCGTATTTTCGTTGCATAATATGCAGCGAATGAGTGCGTTTATACACCAATTAGATAATTGGCCAGATTTTACCTGGAGACTTAATGAGCTCATAAACTTATTAAGTGAAGGGAGAAATTTGCAAGGACGCATATTTGGAAGAATGGAATCAATAGGGTTCGATTTAAGAAAGGAAGCAACGCTTGAAACATTAATCCTTGACGTTTTAAAATCAACAGAAATTGAAGGTGAAATATTGAATCCCAACCAAGTCCGTTCTTCAATTGCAAGAAGATTAGGAATGGAAATCGCAGGTTCAGTTGAGTCCGACAGGAATGTGGATGGAATGGTTGAAATGATGATTGACGCAACTCAGAATAGTTTCAAACCATTAACAAAAGAAAGACTTTTCGATTGGCATGCTGCGCTCTTCCCAACAGGAAGAAGCGGAATGTATAAAATAACAGTTGCAGATTGGAGAACTGATTCTACAGGCCCTATGCAAGTCGTATCGGGAGCCATGGGCAAAGAAAAGGTTCATTTTCAGGCGCCCCATTCATCTTTGATAGAAACTGAAATGAGTCGATTATTAACATGGTTTAATACAAATAATGAACTTGATTTGGTACTAAAAGCCGCTGTTGCTCATTTATGGTTTGTAACTATACATCCATTTGACGATGGGAATGGTCGTATAACCAGAGCCTTGACTGACATGTTATTAGCACAATCAGACAGAAGTACACAGCGTTTTTATAGTATGTCAGCCCAAATCAGACTTGAAAGAAAGCAATACTATGAAATTCTTGAAAAAACACAAACAGGAAATCTTGACATAACCGACTGGATTAAATGGTTCTTAAGCTGCTTGATAAATGCACTTAAATCGACCGATGCCATTTTGAACCGGGTTTTATTTAAGGCTGATTTTTGGAACAGGCATGCCAAAACAGTAATGAACGAAAGACAAAAGAAGTTGTTGAGTAAAATTCTGGATGGATTTGAAGGTAAGTTGACATCTTCAAAATGGGCAAAGATTGCAAAATGCTCAAAGGATACTGCAATACGAGACATTAACGATTTAATAAGCAAAAACATATTACAGAAGGAAGAAGCTGGTGGTAGAAGTACAAAATATGAATTGAAATAAATGCCAGCAGGCAATATGCGGTATAACCAGGGGTTCCAGTTGTATGCGAAGGGTTGAAGCCCGCTTCAACTTTTCTTGCACCTTTGATAGCATTGCCAACCGGACTCCTTGCCGGCACGTTTAACTCAAAATCAAAAAACTAATTCCTGAGAAAAGTAAAACATGTCACATTTCAGGCCACATTTGCAGAATATTCCTGCTTGAAATTCCTGTGAACAATCCGGTTGTAATTCTGATTCATCCTTACCAGGGAGTCATACAATTTAGAAGGAACATAGGTGTAGTTCCGCTCCAAATGATGGATAAGTTTG
>DASWHX010000221.1:0-10191 GCA_036397995.1 Cyclobacteriaceae bacterium | reverse complement strand
CTGACAACATATAATCTGCCTCAGAAATCTGAGAAACCAGTTCATTATCTTTTGCCTGCAATTTATTGCGGTTAATCCGGTTTAAAATTTCATACGGGATTCGAAGTAAAGGAGCCGGAAGCCGGTGTTGTAAGTCGAAAATGTCATATTTCATAATTCTTGCCACGGATTCCTTATTTTGTTGATAGTATTTCCATGCCTTTTCAGATCCTGTAATTCCCTTAATATCAATTTGTCCAAAAATTGGTTTAGCTAAAGCATATAATTCTTCACGCGTATATTCCCTTATGTGCCAGGGGTTTCTTGTCAGGGTTTTTTTGATGTTAGGCGTACTTATCAGACATTTCCCACCAGGTCTCAACAGCCGGCCAATTTCTTCAAGAAAGAGCCGGTCATTTTTAATATGTTCAATTACCTGAAAACTAATTACCAAATCAAACGAATTTGATTCAAGGTCTTTAACAGGTGGAATACTCGAGTGAATAAATCTAACTTCGGGGTATTGGGCACTTAGAATTTCAATTGAACTCTTAAGTTTATCTAATGCCGTATATGATCCTGCGGACGGTGCAAGAAGTTTAAGCCCCCTTCCCTCTCCCACCCCAAGTTCAAGTACATCACCATTAACAAAAGGAGCGGCCAGGCGGTAGGCTTTCAGCAACCGCTGATGGATCGGGTTGTCCGACAAAATTTTATCCGAAGTAATTTCGGTTGTGAATATACCCACCCTGTGAAAATTTCACTCAAATTTAATGCAAAATTAACCTCCTGCTAGAATTAAAATCGATATTGAAGTAATTTGCAGAAATAATGATGTTGTCATACTTACTTTGTATTTCCCTATTCTTCAAAATGGATCCTGGTACGGCAGAGAGTCTTGCAGACCAGAATCTCAGCTATCTATATAATAGAAATTCGGAGATGGATATCAAATGCAGGCTAATTTATTCTGGTGAATCTTCAGAATTGCTGCTTCATATAAAAATGAGAAAGGATGTTTATGAGATGACGGATTACTATGTTTTTGAAGAATATGTCAACTCCTACAGTGACAAAATTGGTAACACTTCTGATACGGTTCAAATTCTAGACTATATTATTAAGCGAACAAGGGGGGGATTTAATTTCAGAATAAAGTTAAATCCAAATCTTCAAAATAAAATCTATGTGCTTCATTTTGCAAACCGTCACAATCAAAAACATTACTATTATTGGGTACCGTTATCGAATACACGAAAATCTTCTATCCTGATTTACGATTCCGAAAATTTGCCGGTAATTCGCGATTGGATTTCAAACGAGAATCCGGTTAATATAGTTTCAACCCAAAAAGACTCTTTACTATTTGCATACCACTATCAAATTGATTTTGAGCCGGCTGATCCTCCTATGATGACGGAGTCATCAGGAAACGCTTCATTATCTATCGATTCACTTTTTAGTGTTGGAGCTGGCAATTCAATATCTTTAACAAGTCAGGGGCTTTATTTTATTCAATCTGATACAACTTCATTGCACGGACTTGGGATACGGGTTCAAAATTCCTATTTCCCCGAATTGGCACACATAAATGATTTAATAAATTCCTTGCGTTACTTTAGTACACGTTCTGAATGGGATAAATTAAATACCGCCATAAATAAGAAAGATGCGCTGGATAATTACTGGTTAAGTATCTTTCGATCATCGGAAATGGCGAAATCCGTAATCCGTAATTATTTTGATCAGGTCGAAGAAGCAAACAGTTTATTCACTAATTACAAAGAAGGATGGAAGACGGATATGGGAATGGTTTTTATTATCATGGGTCCCCCGGATGAAGTTTTTCGAAACCAGGCAAAGGAAGAATGGATTTACCAAAAGACGGAAGATTTACCCAAAATGAAGTTCACCTTTGAAAAGATAAATAACATTTTCACAGACAATCATTATGTATTAATCAGGAATGCCGATTATAGGAATGAATGGTACAGAGCGGTTGAAATGTGGAGAAAAGGGAGATACGAAACTCTTATCCGTTGAAAGAATCTGATCATATATATGGCATCAGGGCCATCATTGAAGCTATCCATGCAGGGAAGGAAGTAGATAGAATTTTCATTCAGAAAAATGCCAGGAATGAATTAATAAAAGAACTTATTCAATTGGCGAGGGCCAATAACTTGCCAATGGTGCAGGTTCCCCAGGAAAAACTGGATCGAATCACGAAAAAGAATCATCAGGGAGCGGTGTGTTTACTGTCTGGTATAACGTATGCATCTCTGGACCACATTTTGTCTCAAACTTTTGAAAATGGTAAAATTCCGCTAATTGCTATTTTGGATAGAATTACAGATGTTAGAAATTTCGGCGCCATCGTCAGAAGCGCGGAGGGTGCCGGCGTACATGCAATTGTGGTTCCTTCGCGGGGAAATGCTCCGACAAGTGCAGATGCAATTAAAACAAGTGCCGGAGCTTTGCACCACCTCCCGATCTGCAGATCAGAAAATCTTAAAGAGACAATTTCATTTCTCAAAGATTCCGGGTTGCGGATTATAGGGTGCACCGAAAAAGCTGAAGTTCTTCACTTTAATGAAAACCTGAAAGATCCGGTAGCACTATTAATGGGATCGGAAGACGATGGCATTTCACCGGAATATCTTAAGATGTGCGATGGGATGATTAAAATTCCCATGCTGGGTAAAATTGCTTCTTTGAATGTTTCCGTTTCTGCGGGTATAATATTTTACGAAGCTATCCGGCAAAGATTCACTATGTAAACTTCTTGCCCTTTTCTTTGGCAATTCTGTTTACAAATTCGCGAATTTCTTTTTCATTGTCTTTCCTGCAAATAAGAATTGCATTTTCATGATCAGCTACCAGGAAGTCATTCAGTCCTTCAACAACAATCAATTTTTTAGAACTACCTATGATAATGCTGTTTTTTGTTTTCTCAACAATAGAGTTGGAGGCAATAACGTTTCCATTTTTGTCTTTTTTGCTCAGGTCAAAAACGGCGTTCCACGAACCTAAATCAGACCAGCCAAAATCACCAGGAATAACGGAGACATTTCCGGCCTTTTCCATCACCGCGTAATCAATAGAGATATCCTGGCATTTCTCAAATGCCTTTTTCAACTCCTTCAAATTGGTGTTCCCCGTTGTTAAGGTCGCTTCAACTTGCTTAAAATCGTTAATTAGTTTTGGTTGAAATTTTTCAAGTTCGTTGCGGATTGTTGAATTCTTCCAAACAAAGATTCCTGCATTCCATAAATAGTTTCCCGATCTGACATATTCTGCCGCTTTTTTCCTTGAAGGTTTTTCCCTGAAAGCGACTGCTTTCTTAACCGGTTTTGTTGATTTATCCGTTTGAATGTAACCATATCCGGTTTCCGGTCGGGTTGGCTTAATTCCAATGGTTACCAGTCCATGATTATTCTCTGCAATCCGGATACCGTGCTGTAATACTTTGATAAATTCTTTTTCTCTGACAATGGTATGGTCTGAAGGAGTTACAACTGTAGCAACATCTCCGAATTTTTTTTGGAATATCATAGAGGCATAGGTAATGCAGGGGGCCGTGTTCTTCTTTCGTGGCTCCAACAGGATTTGTGATTCGGTAATTTCCGGAAGCTGCTTTAAAACGAGCTTCTTATACTTAATATTAGTTGCAACAAATATTCGATTTTTTTCTGTAATTTTTTTTGCCCTTCGGAAAGTAGCCTGGATCAGAGATTCTCCGCTTCCAAGAATATCAATAAATTGTTTTGGATGTTTGTCCCGGCTATAAGGCCAAAACCGGGTTCCCGAACCTCCGGCCATTATTAATACTACGGGTTTTTGTTTAGCCATTTATACAAGTCCTTCTTTTAAAAGATCGTGCAGATGTACAAAGCCCACAACTTTCTTATTGTCTACAACAACAACCTGAGTGATGTTTTTCTTCTGCATCAGGCTAAGTGCATGCACGGCAAAATCTCCCACACTTACGGTTTTAGGATTTTTTGTCATAATATCCGCAGCCTTTGTTGATTTAATGTTAGCCTGCTTTTCCAGCATTCTTCTGATATCCCCATCGGTAATAATACCCAGCAGGTTTTGTTTCTTATTCACTACGGCAGTGGCACCAAGCCGCTTCGATGAAATCTCAAGTATAACCTCCTTAAGTGGAGTATCGGGAGATACAACAGGCAGCTCATTCCCGGGAAAGACATCCTCAACTTTGAGGTATAATTGCTTTCCCAGGCTTCCTCCCGGATGCAGCATGGCAAAATCTTCCGATGAAAAATTCCGGAGTCTCAACAGGCAGACGGCGAGTGCATCACCAACCGCCATGTGCGCGGTGGTACTTGTGGTAGGAGCCAGATTATTGGGACAAGCTTCTTCCGCAATAGTCGCATTCAGAATATAGTCAGCTTGCTTGGCCAGAAAAGAATTCGTATTGCTAACCAGCGCGGCTAATTTAACTCCCCTTCTTTTTATTAGAGGCACAAGGACTTTAATTTCCGGAGTATTGCCGCTTTTACTCAGACAAATCACCATGTCCTCAGGTTGAATGATTCCAAGATCGCCATGGATAGCATCGCCAGCATGCATGAAAACAGATGGAGTTCCGGTGCTATTTAAAGTTGCTACTATTTTTTGAGCTATAATGGCGCTCTTACCAATTCCAGTGATAATTACCCTGCCTTTTATTTCAAGAATTTCCTGTACACAAGCTGCAAAGTTATCATCAATAAAACCTGCGATAGCTCTGATTGAATTAGCCTCATTTAAAAGTACACCTTTAGCTATTTTCTTAATATTTTTTGCTATATTCAATTCCTTACCTGTTGGATTTTACTTGGCAAAGATAAAGGATTTTAACGCATAAAATAGTCTGTGAATTAAGATGTTGATTGAACAAGATGATATCCTAAAAGAGAAGCTCAAGGAGATCTTTGGATATTCGCAATTCAGAGGAAATCAAATTCCCATCATAAGAAATGTACTCGACAAAAAGGATACTTTCGTTATAATGCCCACAGGGGCCGGTAAATCAATGTGTTACCAACTGCCCGCATTAATGAGTGAAGGAGTTGCCATTGTTATATCACCCCTGATTGCATTGATGAAGAATCAGGTGGATCAGTTAAGCGCGTTGGGTGTAAATGCTCAGTTTTTGAATTCGACTCTTACAAAAACCGAGATGAATAAAGTGAAAAAGGATACACTTGATGGTTTTGTTAAGCTTCTTTATGTGGCTCCGGAGTCTCTTACCAAAGAGGAAAATGTTAGTTTTCTAAAGAAGGCGCAAATTTCTTTTGTTGCCGTAGACGAAGCCCATTGTATTTCAGAGTGGGGTCATGATTTCCGTCCGGAATATCGAAGGATAAGACAAATCATTACCCAGATAGGCGACCTTGCTATTATCGCTCTTACTGCTACGGCAACTCCAAAGGTTCAGATCGATATCGTCAAGAACCTGAATATTGAAACTTCAGCCACTTTCAAGTCTTCTTTCAACAGAAAAAATCTTTACTATGAAGTAAGACCAAAGCAGCACACCAAAAAGCAATTGATTCGATTTATCAAGGAGAATAAAGGAAAGTCAGGAATTATTTATTGCTTAAGCAGAAGGAAGGTTGAAGAAATCGCGTCTCTTTTAAATGTAAATGATATCAAGGCCGCTCCATATCATGCCGGGCTCGATAGTTCAGTCAGAGAAAGGAACCAGGATGCATTTCTCAATGAAGAAGTGGATGTGATCGTAGCTACAATTGCTTTCGGGATGGGGATTGATAAGCCGGATGTGCGATTCGTGATTCACTATAATGTTCCCAAATCTGTTGAAGGCTATTACCAGGAAACGGGACGAGCGGGCAGAGATGGACTGGAAGGAAAATGTGTTATGTTTTACAGCCCCGGCGATATCAGCAAACTGGAGAAATTCAATAAGGACAAGTCCGTGCAGGAGCGTGAGAACGCCGCAATTCTCCTTTTGGAGATGGTCTCTTACGCGGAATCCTCCATTTGTCGAAGAAAGCAACTTCTCCATTATTTTGGAGAAAGTTTTGATGGAAACTGCGACGCCTGCGATAACTGTCTTCATCCCAAGGAAGAATTTGACGGCGAAGAATTTGTTTGGACAGCGCTTGATGCGGTACGGCAAACAAAGGAAAGATTTGGAATCGATCATTTAGTGGATGTTATCCGTGGTGTAGAGTCTCAATATGTGAAGAGCTACAACCATGATGATCTGGATATTTTTGGAAAAGGCGATGAACATTCAGCAGAATTTTGGAAGTCTGTGGTTCGTCAGACCTTGCTTCATGAACTTATTTTGAAAGATATCGACAATGTCGGAGTGCTTAAGCTGTCTGATAAAGGGAAAGATTTTCTGGAGAACCCTGTCTCTCTCAAGCTTACAAAGGATCATGAATACAGTGACCTTGGAGAAGAAGAAGAACCGGACCAGGCTCCAATGGCATCCGCATGCGATGAGGAATTATTTGAAATTCTGAAGGCACTAAGAAAGAAAGTAGCTAAAGAAAAAGGCTTTCCACCTTATGTTATTTTCCAGGATCCTTCTCTTGATGAAATGGCTACAATTTATCCTACCTCGAAGGAAGAGTTGGCAAGGATAAATGGCGTTGGTATGGGTAAAGTCAATAAGTTTGGTGATGTTTTCATGGAAGCCATCCAAAAGTATGTGAAGGAAAATGACATTACTACCGCTAATGATGTAGTGGTAAAATCAGCGATAAATAAATCAAAGTTAAAAATTTATATTATTCAGGCCATAGACCGGAAGATTGATTTAGATGAGATTTCAGAAACCAAAAACACCACACCCGAAGAAGTGTTAAAGGAAATTGAGAACATTATCTATAGCGGCACCAAGCTTAATCTGGATTATTATATCAACCAGGTTCTTGACCCGGAACGGCAGGAAGATTTGATGGAATATTTCCTCAACGCTGAAACCGACGATCTTCAGGTTGCTATGGACGATGACGCCAATCAGGATTATTCAGAGGAAGAAATTAGATTGATGCGGATTAAGTTTTTGTCAGAATACGCAAATTAATTCCCTGCTCTCACACATTTTTATATTTTTGATCATAATTGATTTATGATGAATATTCTTGTAATCGGATCCGGAGGACGGGAACACGCACTTTCCTGGAAATTATCCCAAAGTAATTTATGTGAACAACTTTTTATAGCTCCGGGAAATGCAGGCACAGAGGGAGTTGGCAAAAATATTCCCTTAAATCCGGATGACTTTGCAAGTGTTGCAACCTTCATTAAGAAAAATAATGTTAACCTGGTTGTAGTTGGGCCTGAAGCTCCGCTGGTTAATGGCATAAGAGATTTTTTGGAAAATGATTCAGAATTAAAAGGTTTGATGATTATAGGTCCGGGTAAATCCGGCGCCCGGCTGGAAGGCAGTAAAGATTTCTCCAAGGAATTTATGGTAAGGCATGGCATTCCGACCGGCAAAGCCATGACATTTCATAAGGAAAATATTGAAGAAGGAATTGTTCACCTGAAAACACTTAAGGCTCCCTATGTATTAAAAGCGGATGGGCTTGCCGCAGGCAAGGGGGTTATCATTACTGAATCCTTTGAAGAAGCGCGGAGCATTTTTAAGGATATGATTCAGAATAAAATGTTCGGGGAAGCCAGCACAAAAGTTTTACTCGAAGAATACCTTGACGGGGTTGAACTATCGGTTTTTGTTTTGACCGATGGCGAATCTTATAAAATTCTTCCTGAAGCAAAAGATTACAAGCGAATTGGCGAGAATGACACCGGACCGAACACAGGCGGGATGGGTGCAGTAAGTCCTGTTCCATTTGCAGATAAAATTTTGATGGAAAAAATAGAAAAGCGAGTAGTTATACCTACCATAAAAGGATTGAAGTCTGATGGAATCCCATATATTGGATTCATCTTTATCGGATTGATGATTGTAAATGGTAATCCGTATGTAATTGAATATAATGTAAGGATGGGTGATCCTGAAAGCCAGGTGGTAATACCCAGATTAAATTGTGACCTGGCTGAACTATTTCAGGCAACCAGCCGGCACACGCTGAATGATTTCCAGGTAAATTTTGATAAACGGGCTGCCACCACAGTGGTAATGGTGGCTGAAGGATACCCCGGCCCATATAACAAAGGAAAGTCAATAGAAGGCCTTGATCTGGAATCCAATTGGCTCACCTTTCATGCCGGAACCGAAAAAAAAGATGGTCAGATAGTAACCAATGGGGGAAGGATTCTGGCAATCACCGGAATGGGCGAAAGCATGCAGACAGCATTATCGCGGTCTTACCAGGGAGTGTCCATGATCAGTTGGGAAGGCGAATATCACAGGAATGATATTGGCCAGGACATCCTTGCAATGTCCTGACTTTACTATTAGCTCTATTTACCTTAATTTTACTCCTTGTCTGAAAGAAATAGATAAAATATGGGATGCAGTACATGTAAATCCGGTGGTGTAGTTGCAGGTTGTCGTAATAACGGCGGCTGTCTTACCGGTGGCTGCAACAAGATGAACGTGTTTGATTGGTTAACAGATATGGAAATCCCTGCTTCACAGAAGTTCGATGTGGTTGAAGTGCGGTTTAAGTCAGGAAGAAAGGAATTTTTTCGCAATGCGGAAAGTCTGGATATTATAACAGGCGATCCGGTTGTAGTGGATGTACCCAATGGCCATCATGTTGGCTATATCTCTTTGCAGGGTGAGTTGGTAAGGCTGCAAATGCAAAAGAAAGGTATCACCAACGACGATCAAGTGAGAAAAATTTACCGCCTTGCAACTACGAAGGATTTAGAAAAACTTGCAACAGTGCAGAATCGGGAGTCAAATACTTTATACCGGACTCGTCAAATCATAAAAGACCTGGGGCTCGAAATGAAACTGACTGATGTAGAATTCCAGGGTGACAATTCCAAAGCCACTTTCTTTTATTCAGCTGAAGACCGGGTTGATTTTCGGGAACTTATTAAGATGCTTGCCACCGAATTCAAGATTAGGGTGGAGATGCGTCAAATAAGTTTACGGCAGGAAGCAGGCAGAATCGGCGGTGTTGGAAGTTGTGGCCGGGAATTGTGCTGCTCAACCTGGTTGAGCGATTTTAAAAGTGTCACAATAAGTGCTGCCCGTTACCAAAAGCTTTCCCTGAACCCCACTAAACTTTCCGGTCAATGCGGACGACTTAAGTGCTGCCTAAACTATGAGCTGGAAACGTATATAGATGCTCTGAAAGATATTCCTGAAGTTGAAGAGCCCCTTGTGACAGAAAAAGGAAATGCGGTTTTGCAAAAGACAGACATCTTTAGAAAGCTTATGTGGTTTGGATATGAGAGCGAAAACACCTGGCACCCTGTGGATGTATCCCGCGTTGTGGAAATTCAAAGCCTGAATAAACAAGGCAAGAAACCCGCTACACTGCTTGAAGATACCGACTTTGCTCGTGAAGAAAAAGTCAGAGCGATTAGCCGTGATTTGGAACGTCTGGATAAAAAATTTGCAGATAAAGGCAGGCCCAAAAAACGGAAGAACAAAAAACGCAAGAATCGGAACCCTAATAACAGGCAGAGACCTAATGATAAGAATTCATAATTTTTTTATCATCTTCCTATTAGCAGGCGTATTAATATCATGCGATTCTAAAAGGGTTTTTGAAACCAATGAAAATTTCTCCCAAAAATACTGGCATAAAGATTCACTTAAATCTTTTTCATTCCACATACCAGACCACACTTCTACATATAGTCTTTATATGAACCTGAGAATTACTGCTTCATATCCTTTTCAAAATATTTATATTCAATGCCAGTTGAAGGACTCTTTGAATAAAGCGTTTGAAGATCAGCTTCTGAACTTTCAGCTGTTTCATTCACAAACAGGCGAACCTTTCGGTTCAAGCGGAGTTGGAGATATTTTCGATCATCAGTTCAAAGTTTTTGAAAATTATAAGTTCCCTGCATCAGGAGGTTATAGTTTACATTTCGCGCAAATGATGCGTAAAGATACCCTAAACGATATTATGTCGGTTGGAGCACGGGTGGAATTTTTTCAGCCTGAAAATTAAAGAGTAAGTTTTCCCGAAACCGGTCTCCCCAGCGTGACGTACACTTTTCTCTCTGTAAAATAATCAAAGGATTGAAATACTGATTTATCCGGCCACATGATTTGCAAATCGCGGGTTTGCG
>DASWHX010000220.1:0-3319 GCA_036397995.1 Cyclobacteriaceae bacterium | reverse complement strand
AGAGATCACCATGATGTTTCAGGAACTGATTCACCATTCAGGGAGACATCAAATATTTATGATGGATCCAGATTTACCGCAGATATGGCCGTCCAAAACGTGATTGGGGATTCATTTCGTGGAGCTACCTGGGTTTCCATTCATAATGGCGGCGGCGTAGGGTGGGGCGAAGTAATTAATGGAGGGTTCGGCATGTATCTGGATGGAAGTGAGACTGCTGCAAATAACATAAGAAACATGCTTTTCTTCGATGTAAATAATGGAATTGCAAGAAGATCGTGGGCAAGAAATGAAGGTGCGGTTTCCGCGATAAAGAAGGAAATGTTGCGGACGCCTGGGCTCAAGATTACATTGCCCAATTCTGTAAATGAAGATGACCTTAAATCTCTTTTATAAGGTTAATCCACTACCTTGATAAGGTAATAGTTTTTCTTTCCCTTTTGGATCAACAAGAATTTTCCCTGGAGCAGGTTGTATTCCGGAGCTTTTTCTATTGAATCGATTTTTGTTTTGTTAAAGCTAAGTCCGCCTCCTTCAATCATTCTCCTTGCTTCAGCCTTAGACTTGAAGACAACTCCATTTGTACCTTCCGATAGAAATTGCAGGATATCTTGGTTCAAATTTCCCTTGCTAATCTCGGTTTGCGGAACTCCTTCAAAAACTGATAAAATTAATTTTTCATCCAGGGATTCCAAATCTTCTTTCGTAGATTTCCCGAATAGAATTCTACTGGCAATTTTAGCTTGCTCCAGTTCTTCTTCTGAATGTACCCTGGCAGTAATTTCTTCCGCAAGTACTTGCTGCAAAATTCTTTCATGTGGCGCATTCCTATGTTTACTTTCCAAATCAAAGATTTCTTCCTTACCCTTAATACTAAATATTTTAATGAGTTTGGTAGAATCTTCATCCGAACAATTAAGCCAGAATTGATAAAATTTGTAAGGTGATGTCATTTCACCATCCAACCAAACATTACCTTCCTCGGTCTTCCCAAATTTTGAACCATCAACCTTGGTTATAAGAGGAGTTGTTAATGCAAAAGCTTCTCCATTTGCTTTCCTCCGGATTAATTCAGTACCGGTAGTAATATTACCCCACTGATCCGAGCCACCCATTTGAAATTTCACACCATGATTTTGATAGAGGTAAAGAAAATCATAGCCCTGAAGGATCTGATAACTAAACTCAGTAAAGGAAATTCCCGCTTCTATTCTGTTTTTCACGGATTCTTTTGCTAACATATAATTGATGGTGAGATGTTTCCCAATATCTCTGAGAAATTCCAGGAAGCCCCGGTCTTTAAACCAGTCATAATTATTGACCATTACCGCATGATTACTGATTTCCTCAAACACAAGAAATTTTTCCAATTGTTTCTTTATACAGGATTCGTTAATGCGCAAACTTTCCTCATCTAGTAAATTTCTTTCTTCTGATTTACCGGATGGATCTCCAATCATTCCGGTTGCACCGCCAACAAGCACGTAAGGTTTATGGCCGGATCGCTGAAAATGTACCAGCATCATAATCTGGACAAGATTGCCAATATGCAGAGAAGGGGCGGTGGGATCAAATCCTATGTACCCGGAACACATGCCAGAATCCAATAATTCTTCTGTTCCAGGCATGATGTCATGTATCATCCCACGCCATTTCAGTTCATCAATAAAATTCCCCATTGCCCCCATTTTAAGCTGATGGCAAAGATATTGTATTGTGAATTAAATGCCTTTAAAGAGATTTTTAATTTATAAAATAACTCCTTATTTTAAGGCTTAATTGAAAATGTTTCATGCATTCGTATCTGAGTACGATATCTTCATCACTCCACCAGCTCATTGGGAATTTGAACTGGAATATTGGCAGAATTCTATCTGATTCAAAATTTCTTTTACTTACCATACAATCTCAAACAGGTGAGGAAGAACTTCTGGCTGAGCAGGCGGAACAAATAGAGGATCTGAAGATGTGGATAGTAGCTTTTCTCATTGTGGCCTTTGTAATTATCGTTGTGATGACAATTGTAATTCAGTCTAACCGGATTCTAAGAAGACAGAATACTACGATTAAAAGCCAACAGGAGGAAATTTCCCGGATAAACAATAACCTGGCTATTCAGGTAGAAAACCTTAAAGAATTAAATTCAGAAAAAAATTCTGTTATATCCTATGTTTCTCATGATTTAATTACGCCATTGAGTAATATAGAGGGCCTGGTGAACCTTGTATCATTGAAAAAAGAAAACCTTTCTTCTGAGCAGGAAGAATACCTTAAGAAGATGCGGGACGTGGTTAAGAATGGAAAGGAAACTATTCAAAGCATGCTCAATATCAATAAAATAGAACAAGAGTTTAAGGGAATTGATTTAATGGAGCATGAAGCAATTTCTCTTATTGAGGAAGTTCTTTTAGGGTACCAGTATCAGATGGATGAAAAGAAAATCAACGTCCGTAAAGAGTACATCCTGGAATCAATTATTTTAAATACCGACAAACAATACTTCAAACAAATAATCGGCAACTTATTAAGTAATGCAATAATAAACACTCCTGAAAATGAAGAGATAACAATTTCCTGTGGTGTGGTTGATGGAAACGTGAAAATCAAAATTAATGATAATGGGGAGGGACTAAGTGAGAAAGATAAGGAAAGAATTTTTTTAAAGTATACCCAAAGCAGAGGCGTAGGGAATCAGCAGGGAATATCCTTGGCAATTGTGAAGCAGTTAGTGGATAAATTGAATGCCAAAATCAGGGTTGAAAGTAAACCTGGCCATGGCACTCAATTCATTCTGGAATTTAGTGGACATTAGCTAGTACCCGCAGATACATCCCGGTGTTGCAATACCATGTGTGATTGCATGCCAGTCAAATTTTTCTGAATACCCGGCCATTTCCCACCAGAAGGGAGTCCTCGGCCTATTAGTATTTCCAATTTCATTCATGGTTGAAGTGTCATAAACTCTGCCATTTATAATAGTATAGTTTACCGAAGAAGTATTTCTGATGTCTTCCAGGGGATTCAACTCCAAAATAATTAGATCAGCAAGTTTGCCGGTTTCAATGCTACCAATTTCTGAATCCATACCCAGGTACTCAGCCCCATTTATGGTTGCCGCCCTTAATACTTCCATATTCGTCATTCCTCCCTGGCTTAGCATCCAAAGTTCCCAGTGTGCTCCTAACCCCTGCAATTGCCCATGAGCTCCCAAATTTACCTTAACTCCGGCATCGGTTAGTTTTTTGCACGATTGACTGGTCAAAATGTGTCCATTCTCATATTCTTCAATGGGAACCATTGTTCGGTGCCTTGATCTGCT
>DASWHX010000219.1:0-2372 GCA_036397995.1 Cyclobacteriaceae bacterium | reverse complement strand
TCCGGTCTCTAAAATGCATTTATTGAAAGATAATTCTGCCGCCCAGGTTTCCAGTTCTATCAGGATTTTTGTAGAAATGCCTTGACCGCGTTTCGCGGGAGTCACATACATTCGCTTTACTTCCATTGCACCTCTTTCATGAGCTATTATCGCTCCGCAGCCTACAGGCAAATCATTTTCATAAGCGACTACCACAAATTCTATTTTATCAATTTTATTGAATTGTTCATAATAGGCATGATCAATTTCGCCATCTCTCGCAGCCAGATCGGCATCAAGTTGCTTTACCAGGGTCACAAAGTCCAGGTTTCCGGAATCAGTTCTTACAATGTGCAGCATATTGATTTGCAGCTTGAAAGTTAAATATCAAAAAATTAATTTCTGAATGACAACCAAGATAACAAGCGTCCATATTTCTTTTAATTTAAAGGTCAAATGGCAGATTATGTTAAATTTGGTTAGCTAAAGCAAGTAGTTACCGTATTTATGAATCTCCAGCCAAACACATTCGCGATCATTCTGTTAATATCCGGACTCATTGAACTTATTCTTTCCGTGGTTAGTTATCAGTCGGGCACATCAGCTTCCAAGTGGTTTTCCGTGGTCATGTTTTTCATTTCTATATGGGCGATAGCCTATGGATTTGAACTGATGTGTTCCAGTCTTGACCAAATGATTTTTTGGATTAATATTGAATATATTGGTATAGCATTTCTACCCTCAGCATGGATAATATTTACCATAAAATTTGTAACTAAAGAGCATTGGTTAACTCCATGGTTCTACATTGCCGTATTTATTTACTCGGCAATTATTGTTGGATTAGTCTGGACAAACGAATCTCACCACCTTCATTATAGTGAAGTAGGATTGTCAACAACAGGTCCGATTCCCCTGCTTGTCATCACTACCGGCTTATCCTATCATATTCATACAATTTATTTCTACCTGATATTACTGATTGGCCTTGCCTTGTTCCTGGACAAATTCAGAAAATCCAACAGGTATTACCAGAACCAAACTATTATTATTCTCTTTGGGATGCTTATTCCCTGGATTGCCAATTTCATTTACTTAATAGGACTTAGGCCCTATGAACATATTGACATGACACCTTTTGGTTTTGTGTTAACTTCTCTTTTTATCTGGTATGGAATTTCCCGGTTAAAACTTTTTGATATTCTTCCGGTTGCCAGGAGTAAATTATTAGAGAGAATGCAGGAAGGAGTGTTGGTGGTGAACCAGGAAGATAAGATAGTAGACATGAACTCTGCCATGAAAAAATTCCTGTCCAAAGGAAATTCTCAACTTTATGGAAAACTCATATACAAAATTTTACCTGGTGTTGCACGACCATATTGGGCGTTGGGAGAAAAGTCCTCAGGAAAGTTTGAAACTTCAATTAGTGTAAACAATAAAGTCACACATTTTGAGGTTACCGTTATTCATCTGGAGGATAACCATAAAAATTTACTCGGTACGCTTTCGGTGTTCAAAGACATTACGGAAAGGGTTCAGTCCCATGAAGAATTGATGCGCCAATCGGAGGAATTGAAAAATCTCAATCAACTGAAGGACCGGTTGTTCACAATAATAGCACATGACTTAAGAGGCCCTCTCAATAGCTTTTTACAATTGCTAAGCGTGCAGCAGGCAGGTGAAATCACTGATGATCAATTCAAAAAGATTTTACCGGTAGTTACCCTGGAAGTGGGTTACACCTCTTCCTTACTTGAGAATTTGCTCCAATGGTCGATAAGTCAGATAAAAGAAAGTAAAGTCAGCCCCCAAAAAATCAACTTAAATTCAATTGCTTCCGAAGAGTTTAATTTGTTCATTAAAAAAGCGAATGAAAAAGGTATAGACTTAATCAACAATGTAGAGTCAGATATAATGGTTTATGCAGATGAGGAAATGGTTCGGCTGATTATGAGAAATCTGGTCGCAAATGCCATCAAATATTCTAAAAAGAATGATCTCATAAAAGTAAGTGCCGCCAAAGAGGATGGTCAAATAATTACTTCAATAAGTGATAATGGAATGGGCATGGATGCCGCGAAAATGCAAGAGATAATTGATGGAACAGTTATCTCAAGTCCGGGCACAGATAGAGAGAAGGGTACCGGTTTGGGTTTGATTTTATGCCAGGATTTTGTGAGAAGAAATAATGGCAGATTTTGGATAGAAAGTGAAGTTGGAAAAGGCACAACCGTTTATTTTTCTTTGCCTGTTAGCAGTGTCGGGGGAAGATAAATTACTCCTGAAGAAATTAAAGAAATTAGAGTACTTGATTATAAAAAATTCAGCCAAAGGTATTGGAAGTCATAAATGATCCGGGTAATGATTTTAATGAATTTATTACCGGAGTCGAA
>DASWHX010000218.1:0-25060 GCA_036397995.1 Cyclobacteriaceae bacterium | reverse complement strand
GATGGTTTCATGGTGTGCCATCACCTGTAAAGGATCCCAGCACTACTAACATGGTTATTTTCCGTGAAAACACTGAAGATATTTATGCGGGGATCGAATTCATGCATGGAACTCCGGAAGCTGATAAGATAATAAAGTTTTTGACAGGAGAAATGGGCATCAAAAAGATCAGGTTTCCTGAAACCTCATCCATCGGTATAAAGCCTGTTTCGCTTGAAGGTACAGAACGCCTGGTAAGATCAGCGATTGAATACGCGCTTAGCGAAGGACGACCCTCCTTAACGCTGGTTCACAAAGGTAATATTATGAAATTCACTGAAGGTGCCTTTAAAAAGTGGGGTTATGATTTGGCAGAAAGGGAATTTGGAAATAAAACTTTTACCTGGGCTGAATATGACAGAATCGTAGAAAAAGAAGGGGCGGATACTGCTAATGCCGCTCAACAAAAAGCAATTGATGAAGGTAAACTAATAATTAAAGATGTTATTGCCGATGCTTTTCTTCAGCAAATCCTGACAAGGCCGGCAGAGTATTCTGTTATTGCAACTCTTAACTTAAATGGAGATTATATTTCTGATGCCCTGGCAGCGATCGTGGGCGGAATCGGAATTGCTCCGGGAGCTAATGTTAACTATATCACCGGTCATGCAATTTTTGAAGCAACTCACGGAACTGCGCCGAAGTATGCCGGACAGGACAAAGTGAATCCCGGTTCTTTGATACTGTCAGGTGCGCTTATGTTTGAATATTTAGGATGGAAAGAGGCAGCAACTCTTATCTACTCCGGCCTGGAGAAAGCAATTGCCGGCAAAAGAGTTACTTATGATTTTCACAGGCTGATGGAAGGAGCCACTTTGCTAAAATGTTCTGAATTCGGGAAGGAAATTGTAAACAATATGTAATAAGTTCCGTAAATGAAGATTGACCTCCCTTTCGGATTTTCCCATGGCAGAATTTAGATCTCTTTTCCCCCTCAATCTGGTTGCTTTTCCCGGTGAAGAATTAAACCTTCATATTTTTGAACCACGTTACATTCAGTTAATTGATGATGCCCTCGCGGATAGTAAAAAATTCGGAATCCCTGCGTATGTTAAAAGCAAAATTGAATTTGGCACGGAGGTAGAAATTGCTGAAGTTTCAAAAGAATATGAGGATGGGCGAAAGGACATAAAGACCAGGGCCGGCAGAATTTTCCGTGTTTTAAATTTCATGAACCCGGTACGCGGTAAACTTTACTCAGGTGGAAAAGTGGAATTCATTAAGACTGATTACTCCTCAGATCCTTCTCTTCAAATTGAAATAGAGGAATTACTTGCAGACCTCTATCAAGCCCTAAATATTAAAACCAGTTTCCTGGAAAAGACGGAGCGAAGAGTATTCGATATCGCTCATAATATAGGATTATCAAAAGAACAGGAATACGAGTTACTGAAAATAACCAGGGAAGATTTACGTCAAACTTTTGTAATTAATCATTTGCAAAAAGCAATACCCCTTCTAAAAGAGATGGAGCGAAGCAAAGAATTAATTAAAATGAATGGCCATTTTAAGAATTTTGACGCGATTAATTTCTAACTTAATTCGCGCCATATTTACTGGTAACTCATCTGCATTGCATTATGAAGATTTTATCTGCAGGGCAAATTAAGGCAGCCGATCAATTCACCATTGAAAACGAACCCATCAGATCCATAGATCTGATGGAACGCGCATCGCAGCAACTAGCAAACTGGTTAATGCAAAAATTTGATACTGGTAAAAAAATAATTATTTTTTGTGGCACCGGAAATAATGGGGGAGATGGATTAGCGTTGGCCAGATTACTTTCGGAAAAAAAATATCAGATTGCTGCTTATACAATTACTAAAGGGAAAAAAGGATCGGCTGATTTTGAACAAAACAAAGCAAGGTTTGAGAAATCAGGAACCATATTCGATATCTCTGAAACATCTGAAATTCCCTTTTTATCTAATAAGGAGGATCTCATAATTGATGCAATTTTTGGCACGGGATTAACCAGAAAGCCGGAAGGTTTATATGCAGATGTTATTGAGAAGATTAACGGCTCAGAAGCTACCATAGTTTCTGTTGATATTTCCAGTGGTTTGCCCTGTGATGATATGGTACAAAATCCCGTAGCAGTAAAACCAACATATACTGTCAGTTTCCAATTTCCTAAGCGATCTTTCTTCTTTAAAGAAAATGCTCCGTTCGTTGGTGAATGGTTTATAGTTGATATCGGTCTGAATAAGGAATTTATAGCCAGCCAAAAAACACAATTTAATTGGCTTACCGAAGATATTGTTAAACTGTTTCAAATTAAGAGGAAACGTCACAGTCACAAGGGTGATTTTGGAAGGTGTCTTATGGTTGCGGGAGAAAAAGGGAAAATGGGTGCTGCTGTACTAGCCAGTAAAGCTTGCTTAAGAGCAGGCGCAGGTCTGCTTACGGTAGTGGTCCCTAAATGTGGAACTCAGATTTTACAAACTTCAGTTCCCGAAGCTATGGTTAACGAAAATAACGGCGCGGAATTCCTGCAGGAGCAGCCCATCCGGATTGAAGATTATGATGCAATTGGCATTGGTCCGGGAATAGGCCAAAGGAAAGAAACCAAGGAACTCCTCATTCAGATTTTAAAAGGATCTTCAAAACCAATTGTGGCAGACGCTGATGCCCTGAATTTGATGGCTGCTAACCAGGAATTGCTGGAGATTCTCCCCAGAGGATCAATTCTCACCCCGCATCCAAAGGAGTTCGAAAGGTTAGCAGGTAAGTCCAAAAACTCCCAGGAGCAAGTAAAGTTGCAGCAATCATTTTCCCGAAAATATAAGGTCATCACTGTCCTAAAGGGTGGGTACACTTCTATTTCCGATTCCGAAGGGAATATTTATTTCAATACCGGCGGCAACCCCGGAATGGCAACCGGTGGCACAGGAGATGTATTAACCGGGATCCTTACAGGGCTCATGGCCCAGGGCTATTCTCCCTTAAATTCCGCTCTTTTTGGGGTTTTTCTTCACGCTAAAGCAGGTGACCTGGCAGCAAATCACGGCTCTCAGGAGTCTCTAATTGCAGGTGATATTATTGAAAATTTACCTTTGGCGTTCCGGTTACTATCCAAATAATTCCCGGATTAATTAAACAAAGCATTCATTATTTACGTATTTTTAACAAAGGATAAGGCCGTTATTGGTCTGATTATTGAGCAGCTCAACGCGATGAAACGGATTTTATTATTTGGAATAGTGATTTTTCTGGCAGCCCAGGCAAAGGCGCAGTCGGAAACTTCGTTTCTGAATAAGGATTTTGAAAAGAAAATTCAGATTGATATCTATCCCAACCCGACAACTGATTATCTCAATATCCAACTCGCGGGTACTGAATTAAACTCTGAAGTATCATTCCACCTTCATAATATAATTGGAAATGAAGTGAAGGTTGAATTTGAAAAGATGGGTGACAATAAATACCGCATCAATGTAGAAACACTTTCTCCAGGCTATTACCTTCTGGCTATTAAAGAAACTAATACAAAGTTTTCCAAAACTTTGAAGTTCCTTAAGCGATAAATCTCTAAAATTTTTTGTGTTGAAATCAGAATTCAGCATTTCCAGGTGTCCGTGGAAATGGAATTACATCGCGGATGTTGCTCATGCCGGTTACAAATTGTACGAATCTTTCAAATCCTAATCCAAAACCTGAGTGGGGCACGGAACCGAACTTTCGAATCTCCAAATACCACCACAAACTTTCTGCATTTATCTTAAGTTCATTAATTCGTGACAACAAATGTTCAAGTCTTTCTTCACGTTGTGATCCGCCAATAATTTCACCAATACCCGGAAATAAAACGTCCATAGCAGCAACCGTTTTTCCATCTTCATTCTGACGCATGTAAAATGCCTTAATTTCTTTAGGATAGTTGTAAATAATCACCGGTTTCTTAAAATGTTTTTCGACCAGGTATCTTTCATGTTCTGATTGGAGGTCTGTTCCCCACTCTTCAATTAAAAATTGAAATTTCTTTTTCTTATTTAAATTTGAATTCTTAAGAATATCGATGGCCTCGGTATAAGTTATACGTTCAAAAGAATTATTAAGAATGAACTTTAATCTGTCGATAAGGTTCATTTCATTTCTTTCTTGCTGTGGCTTGTTTTTTTCTTCCTCCTGTTCCCTGTTTTGCAGGAAAGCTAAATCCGAACTGCAATTTTCCAATACATAATTAATTACTGACTTTACAAACTCTTCCGCGAGGGTCATGTTGTCTTCCAAATCATAAAACGCCATTTCAGGTTCAATCATCCAAAACTCAGCCAGATGACGGGTTGTATTTGAATTCTCTGCGCGAAAAGTTGGGCCAAATGTATAAACCTCGCCCAATGCACTCGCCGCCAGCTCTGCTTCCAACTGACCTGAAACGGTAAGGTTCGTTTCTTTTTCAAAAAAATCCTTTCTGAAATCAACTTTACCTTCTTCGTTACGTTGAATATCTTCAAGATACAAAGTAGTTACTTTGAACAATTCACCGGCACCTTCCGCATCAGACCCTGTAATTATTGGTGTGTGTATGTTTAGAAATCCTTTGGAATTAAAAAAACCATGGACTGCAAAAATCATCGCGTGCCGGATCCTGAAAATTGCTCCAAATGTATTAGTGCGTGGCCGTAGATGTGCGATTTCTCGTAAAAATTCAAGCGAATGTTTTTTTGGTTGAAGCGGAAACTTTTCAGGATCAGCAACACCCAGAATTTCTATTGTTGATGCCGCAAGTTCCACTTTCTGACCTGCACCACCAGACTCGATCAACGTACCGTTAACTTTTACAGCAGTACCCGTGTTGATTTTATCAAGAATTGATTGATCGAAATTTGAAGGATTTGCAACTACTTGCAGATTGTTAATGGTTGAGCCATCGTTGAGGTTAATGAAAATTACATTCTTGGCTTCTCTCTTTGTTCGCACCCAGCCCATCACCAGCACTTCAACTCCTGTTTCCACAGATTCCAATACCAAGGCAATCTTTTTTCTTTTAGCAATCATACATCGGTTCTGATAAGTGCGCAAAAAAACGATATTCTGGCCTTTTTATCAAAGATTAGGTAAAATAATATAACTTTGAAAGTAAGGTAATCTGTGCACGTTGGAAAGAATTATCAATGCAAAAATTAGGCTTATCTCAGACCCTCAGTCAGAAGCTGTCTCCTCAGCAAATTCAGTTCATTAAATTGTTGCAGGTTCCTACCGCGGAACTGGAAGCCCGTATAGAAGAAGAGTTAGAAACCAATCCAGCTTTGGAAGAAGGTAAAGAGGAAAATTCCGATGATCTTCCAGAGGAAGAATATGAAGAGACAGATTACGAAAATGATGAAATAAACGTCGAAGATTATTTACGCGACGATGATTTCAGTGGTTATAAGATGCAAGGGGATGGGTCGGCATTCGAGGAGCGTGAAATGCCAATTGCAACTTCTTCCTCTCTTCCTGAGCAGCTTTTATCTCAACTGGGCTTTCTTGGACTTGATGAAAGACAAACTTCAATAGGCACGCAGTTGATTGGAAGTATAGAAAATGACGGGTATATCCGGAGAGATCTGGAAGCGATTATTAACGACCTGGCTTTCTCTATGAATATAGAAACCAGTCTGGAGGAGGTAGAAGCTATCTTGTCAAAGATTCAGAATTTTGATCCTCCGGGAATTGCAGCGCGAAATTTACAAGAATGTCTTCTTTTGCAGTTAAAGCGAAAAGAGGACAAAGAGGAGATTCATTTGGCCATTCGCATTTTAAGCGATTGCTTTGAAGAATTTACAAAAAAACACTACCAGAAAATTATGAAGAAGCTGGGGGTGGAAGAGGAAGAATTATTCAAACTTGCTGTCGATCATATCATCAAATTGAATCCGAAACCCGGAAGTTCGGGAGCGGGAATGGTTAAGAACCAATATCTGTTGCCCGATTACATTTTAACCAATAATAATGGAAAACTGGAACTTACTCTGAATTCAAAAAATGCTCCCGACCTTCGAATAAGTCATTCCTATTCTGAAATGTTTAAAGCCTATGACAAGAGTGATAAGAAGGATTCAAAGCTGAAGGAAACCGTTTCTTTTGTCAAGCAGAAACTTGATGCGGCAAAGTGGTTCATTGATGCCATTAAACAAAGACAGCAAACCCTCCTGAATACTATGCAGGCTATAATAAAATATCAATACGATTTTTTTCTATCAGGCGATGAAAGTAAACTGCGTCCCATGATCCTAAAAGATATTGCACTGGAAATAAACATGGATATTTCTACGGTGTCTCGGGTAGCAAACAGCAAAAGTATACAAACCGAGTTTGGATTATACCCTCTCAAGTATTTTTTCTCCGAAGGAATTGCAACTGATTCCGGCGAAGACGTAAGTTCAAGAGAAGTAAAACATTCATTAAAGGAGTTGATAGGAGGTGAAGACAAAAAAAGGCCATTGTCTGATGATAAGCTTGAAAAACTTTTGAAAGCAAAAGGCTATAACATCGCCAGGCGAACCGTGGCAAAATACAGGGAACAATTAAACATACCGGTTGCGAGGCTGAGAAAAGAATTATAGTGAGCAGAGTTGCGGCAATCATATCCTATATTTTCCATCCTCTGCTGATGACAACCATTTTGTTCATGGCTATGTTTGCCATTAATTCAGCGCCTGTTATGCCTTATGAGAGTGGTGTCCGCCAAATAATTACTGTGATTTTTCTGGTCACGTTTGTTATTCCAGCCATAAGTATATCATTTTTGCGTGTTACAAAATCCATTTCATCGCTTAAGCTGGAAAACAGAAAGGAACGGTTAATACCGTTCTTCTTTATAACAATATTTTATGGAGTCGCCAGTTGGATGTTCCTTTCAAAACTCAATTTTACCGGATCAATAAATATTATTCTCATTACCATAACTGCCTTAATTCTGCTGTTGACTCTGATTACCCTTTTTTGGAAGATAAGCGCTCACGCTACCGGAGTCGGTGGGGTGTTAGGCTTCCTTTCTGCAATTTACTTGCAGGATCCAAACAAGGAAAGCCTTGTATCAATTTCCGCCGCTGTAATTATGTCGGGCTTAGTATTGTCATCGCGGCTTTATCTTAATGCCCATAATCCCAGGCAGGTTTACGCAGGATTATTTCTCGGATTTATTTTTAGTTTTGCTTCAATATTACTTTTCGCGTAAACGATATATCATGTACAACTTTTTGAAATTTGAAACTGACAATGGTACGGCAACTATTATTTTAAACCGGCCTGAAGTGTATAATGCATTGAATGATGAAATTACTTATGAACTTCAGGATGTGTTGAAACAAATCGCCAAAGATCCGGAAGCCCGGGTTGTTGTACTAACAGGTGAAGGGAAGGCATTCTGCTCAGGGCAGGATTTGAAAGCGTCCTCCGGTAGAGAGAAAAGATCGTTCAAGGAATCACTGCATAAAAGATACAATCCGATAATCAGTGCAATTCGTAATATGCCTAAGCCGGTGATTTGTAGGTTGAATGGTGTGGCTGCCGGGGCAGGCTGTTCACTGGCTCTCGCTTGTGATATAATTATTGCCGCGGATGATGCCGTTTTGATTGAAGTATTCATTAACATCGGACTGGTGCTGGATTCCGGCTCCTCATATTTTTTGCCGAAGCTAATCAGCTACTCACAAGCCTTTGAAATGAGCACTATGGGTTCAAAGATCAATGGCAGGAAGGCTGCGGAAATGGGCCTTGTAAATTATTCTGTTCCAATGGCGGAGTTGGATGCAAAAGTAAAGGTGTTCACTGACTTTTATTCGAAAGCGCCAACAAAGGCAGTGGGCATAATAAAGAAGCAATTGAACAAGTCCTATACCTCTTCAATGGATGAAATGCTGGAATATGAAGCATTAACCCAGGAGATTGCTGGAAGCTCAAATGATTATAAAGAAGGTGTGACAGCCTTTCTTGAAAAGAGAAAACCAGATTTCAAAGGAAATTAAATTTTAGAATCCGCGCATAGTTATGCCGATTGAAAATGATTTTGGATCACTCAACAGCGGACCTTTGTTTTCTTCGAATAGTGTTGAAAGATTTTGGTAATAGAATAAGCTGAATCCCTTATAGCCCATTCTGACCAGGAAACCATAGCGTATTTTGTTAAGGCTGAGATCTCTTTTGTCCTTTACCTTAAACTTGTCGTCATTCACTTCATACTTGATCTTGGTAGAGTTGTCAATGAGCACCCCGAATTTACCTCCCAATGCGACGTAAAAACTTCTCCGGAAACTGTTTGGGTTGGAATGCCATCGCAGTTCTAAAGGGATTTCAAAATAATTAATGATGAGTTTGGTTTTGTTGACGTCCCAGGATGGCTGAATGATAGGGAGGCCAACTACCTGGACGGTATCTTCATTGGGATTGGCCAGTGTTATCGACTTTTGAAAACCATATCGATCGAAGGCAAAGCCAATACCCGGACTGAATGTGATGCCACTCGTTCCCAGTTTGAAATCGTAGTAATAATAAAAATTAACCGATTTGGAAGCCCAGAATTTATTGCTGAGTGTATCGGGGTAGTTCATCATCTGAGTGAACCCAAAATCCATCACAAAAGTGCCGGGGATATCGGGCTGACCATACCGCGTTCTGAAGGTTGTATTTTCTGATTGGTTGATTTCCTGGGCTAAAAGAGTGCCTGAAATCATAGAAAAACAAGATAAAAAGAGTAGTCCTTTTGTTAATCGCATCATAAGAAAAAATTCAATACCCACCACTTCAAACTTAGCTGGCAAAGATAAACTTTTTTGACTAATTAGGATATACGGGCGAATTTTTGGTGAATATGCTTACTTTTGCCTTCTCAAAAACCGGACCGATGCAGCGATTTTGAAATGTATTTAAAGTAAAGAAATGGACCCGTAGCTTAACTGGATAGAGCACCTGACTACGGATCAGGAGGTTGGGGGTTCGACTCCCTCCGGGTTCACTGATGAGTTGAGAGTTTGGAGTTAAGAGTTTAGAGTAAAATCTGTAAACTGTGATATTCTTGGAGTTTTTCTCGGTGTATTAGGCATTGGTTTTTTTGCAATCCTTCAATTTGAGATCTAATCATATCTAATCTTGAGTCTAAGAAAAAGTCATATTACAATTGATAAAGGAAAAGCTATACCGAATAATGTGCAACATAAAACAAGTTAGCTCTTTATTCACCTTAGAATTCCGCATTTCAAAATAGCTTTACTAAATTGGCCTTGGTGACCATATCATAGTGAAAGGTGATTAATAAACCCAAAATTCTTCTGCTCGTTCTTGCTGGTATTTTTTGTCATAGTGCGGTTGCACAATATGACATTGCCATTACCGATTCAATCATGCATAATGAGTTGGTATTGAGCGATTTATTTTACTATGAAGATCCTGGAGGAGAATTCACCTTTAAAGATATCTCCAATTCAAAATTTCAGAAAAATTTTAAAAAGAATCCTCATTATATAAAAAGCGATTTCCAACCTGACGTAAGCTACTGGATACGACTGAAAATCAAACACAATCCTGAATCAACCAACCTTTGGCTTCTTGAATTCTATGACCAGACCATTGATGAAATTTTTTGTTATATGCCACAGCCAGGTGGTGAATTCCAAACCCAGGCAATGGGTGACATGTTTAAATTTCCTAACCGGAAATTCAGACATAAGAATTTTGAAGTAATCTTAAACAACAGCCAGGACAGCGTAATGACTTATTACTTTAGGGTAAAGTCTCACGAAACTGCCGATGTGAGAATTGTGGTTCGGTCTTTTTATCGTTTCCTTTACCATGCAATAACGGAGTATTTGTTCTTCGGATTATTCTATGGCATACTCTTCAGTGTAGCATTATATAATCTACTTATGGCATCTGTCTTTCGAGATTATAAGTATCACTTATATATATTCTACCTTCTGAGTCTTGCTGTATACTCAGCCAGCCGTGACGGAATTGCTTTTCAATATCTGTGGCCAGATGCATACCAGTGGAATCAGATTGCAGTTGGCACATCAATTTATGCAATGGTACTTGGGGCCTTACTTTTCACCCGAAGTTTTCTGAAGACTGATAAAAAATTCCCATTACTGGATAAAGTTATCCTATGGTGGGTTATCATCAGAACTCTGATTTTCATGTATGCAATGTTTGTCGATACGGCCTTATTCAGCTATAGAATTATTGAAATTATCCCGGTTTCGATAATTCTTTATTCAAGCATTGCAATATTGCAAAAGGGGTATAAGCCAGCTCGTTTTATGGTAATTGCTCATGCAGTTTTGTTTACTGGTTTCATTATTAAATCATTAGTTGATTCAGGAATGATTGCTTTCAACCCTGTTACGCATTATAGTTTAAGAATTGCATTTGTGATAGAAATGATATTCCTGACCTTGGCTTTATGCGACAGAGTGCGGTTACTTAAGATAACAAGGGATCAAATTCAAAGAAGAATCATTCGTGAACATGAGATTAATGCAGAATTAACAGATAAAGTGAACAAAGAATTAGAGCAAAAGATTAAAGAACGGACGTTGGAACTAGATGAAAAGAACAGCCTCCTTGAGGAATCTTATAAAAAGCTTTCTGAAAAGGCCGAGCAAATAAATAAGATGAATTCAGTACTTGATCTTGACAACTGGAAATTGAAAAAAGAGATTCGGAGCGTATTACACGATCGTTTCTTAAATAAGGAATTGAGTTATGAAGACTTCAAATGGCTTTTTCCTGATGAACTTAGCTGTTACCGTTTATTAGAAGAAATCAAGTGGGAAAATGGTTTCCTCTGCACAAAGTGCGGTAACGACAAATATTCAAGAGGTAAAACTAAATTCTCCAGGAGATGTACAAAGTGTGGTTATGAAGAATCTGTAACAGTTAACACAGTTTTCCATGGAATCAAATTTCCGATCAATAAGGCACTGTTCATTCATTACCTCACAAAGGAAGAAAACGGCAAATATACCTTTGTTGAGTTATCTGAAATTCTCAATTTGAGACCAGGCACCATTTCAAATTTCAAAAGGAAAATAGCAGGCATCACAAACGGACACTCAAATGAGATAGTGCTATTCGGCCCTCGCAAAGTTCAATTCAATAGATAATCTGAACAGTCTCTGGCATTTTGTGGTTATTCGATAGGGGAAATCCCTAAAACATTGCTAATTTTAAAGTAGAGCAAATTTCTATTGAGATTATTGTGATAAAATTAACATAGGTAAACCACAGAAAATCCTGAAAAATTTAGCGGAATTAGTAGCATAAGTAAATCGGATATATAACTAATAAGTAAATTTTAGTAAGAGTTGATCTGAGGAATATAAGGTTGAGAAAATGAACTTCAAATTAGGATTCCCGGCCTTGGAATTGCGGACTTAAATCAAAGTATTTCTTTTAGACAGTAAAAACCACCGGTTATGTTCAGATTTATGACCCCTTTAAATCGCGTGCTAACCTTTTCACTGGCAATTATTCTCTTTTTCCCTGAGCAGACGCAGGCCCAAAGAGTGATAGTAAGAGGCCAGGTAAAAGAAGCTGGAACCGGCGAAACTCTTCCCGGGGTAAATGTGGTAATCAAAGGAACCAACATTGGTACTGTAACCGACATTGACGGTAGATATACAATAGAAATTAGTGAACCTACAAATTCCATGTTGATATTTTCATATGTGGGCTATGTCACCCAGGAAATGGCTGTTAATAATCAGACGACAATTGATATTACGCTTGAAGAAGACATTGATATTTTGCAAGAAATAGTTGTTATCGGTTATGGTACGGTGCGGAAGTCTGATTTAACTGGGTCCGTTTCCTCTATTCGTGGCAAAGATCTGGGAAAAGTTACTTCATCCAATCCTATGCAATCTTTGCAAGGTAAAGTGCCGGGTGTACAAGTGTCTAGTGCATCAGGCGCACCGGGTTCAAGTGTGATTGTTCGGATAAGGGGTCAGGGTACATTTAATGTTGCAGCGCCGATTTATGTTGTGGATGGTGTTATTGTTCAGGATATTGATTTTCTTAACTCGGCAGATATCGAATCCGTTGATATATTGAAGGATGCTTCGGCAACAGCTATTTACGGTTCAAGAGGTGCTAATGGTGTGGTAATGATAACTACCAAAAAAGGTAAACTCGGTGAACCAGTAATTTCATTCAACGCTGAATACAGCATTCAGAAACTTGAGAAAAAAATTGATTTGTTAAATGGGCGGGAGTTTGCCATTGTCGCCAACCAAATCAAATCCGGGAGTTACAATAATGTTGATCTGGTTCCTGACACTGACTGGCAGGATCTGATTTTTGATATCGCCCCAATGCAGCACTATCAGATCTCCGCTTCCGGAGCAAGCGAAAAAACCAGCTACTATATCGGAATGGGGTATTTTAATCAGGAGGGTATTATAACCAAGTCTAATTACGAAAGGGTAACGCTGAAACTGAACAATAGCTACAATATAACCAATTTCATCAAAATAGGTAACAATATCGCAGTTACACCTTATAAAAGACAGAATACCAATGGGAATGCCGTCTTTGTAGCGTACAGAGCCTGGCCAACCTTAGAGCCTTTTCAACCGGATGGTACATATACGCCTGTGCCAGGGGTCGGAAATGTCTTAGCAGACATTGAGTATACAAATAGTTTCGACAATGGCCTGCGTACAGTGGGTAACTTTTATGGCGATGTAGATTTTCTAAAAGGGATCAAGTTTAGAAGCTCTTTCGGAGTAGATATTGATAATGTAAAATCCAAGCGCTTTACACCCATCTACTTTGTCAACTCTCAACAAGAGAATTCCACCGATGATTTGACCAAGAATTATTTTTTTAAAACTGATTGGTTGTGGGAAAATACTTTAAGCTTTAACAATGAAACAGGGCCTCATTATTTGGATGCGGTAATTGGTTTTACCATGCAAGAGTCATCCTCAGAGCAAGTGACACTGGTAGGTGAAAATCTGCTAAGGCCCGACCAGGATTTCTGGTATATTAATCCCA
The DNA here is from genome assembly GCA_036397995.1 of Cyclobacteriaceae bacterium. Lineage (GTDB taxonomy): Bacteria > Bacteroidota > Bacteroidia > Cytophagales > Cyclobacteriaceae > DASWHX01. The sequence continues at coordinate 12,037 of DASWHX010000218.1, read as the reverse complement.
ATAATATTAACCCTAACGGTATTCTCAATGGAGTAAATGACGATCTGAATTTCTCAATGATTTCCTACCTGGCTCGTTTCAACTATACTTTGAAAGATAAATATCTGTTTACTGCAACTTTCAGAAGGGATGGATCCTCGAAATTCACTAAGGAAAACAAATATGCAAATTTCCCGTCTTTTGCTGTTGGGTGGAATTTGATTAACGAGAATTTTTTACGAGAGATTCCATTTCTTTCCAACTTGAAGTTAAGAGCTAGCTGGGGTATAGTCGGGAACGAAAAGATAAGATATTCAAGTCAATTTTCCTTGATTTCCAACGGATTGAATGCTGTATTTGGTACTGAGGATGTTCAATATCCCGGATCATCCTATGGTATTTCAGGGAATTCAGGCATAAAATGGGAGAACACACATCAGACTGATATTGGGTTTGAATTTGGGTTCTTTGGAGATCAATTAATAGGAGAGTTGGATTACTATAACAAGCGAACAAAGGATATACTGATTCCCTTGCTCGTACCCGGCTACTTTGGGAATGGAGATGGAGCAACTATATTTTTCAATGCCGGTGAAGTTGTAAACAAGGGCCTTGAATACATTTTGGCATTCCGTGGTGAAACAAGCAGCATAAATTACCGAATAGGAACTAATGGGACAACTATACATAACGAAACTGTGAAAGTCAGGGGGACCGGAGGGAGCGATGATGAACTTGGCGGGTTTGCAAACGGACAGGTAACGCGGTCTGCTCCTGGCCTTCCAATTGGTGCTTTCTATGGTTACATTGTAGATGGCATTTTTCAAAATTCAGCTGAATTGAACTCATATCCACATCTGAATAATACTGGCGTTGGCGATTTAAGATACCGTGATGTTAATGCCGATGGTGTATTAAATGGTGACGACAGAACAATGATCGGCTCTCCAATCCCGGACTTCGTCTATGGTCTTAATTTGGAAGTGGGCTATAAAGGAGTTGAACTAAGCATTGATTTTCAGGGCCAGGCAGGAAATGAAATATATAATAACAAAGAAACGGTTAGACCTGATCTTTACAATTTTGAGCAAAGATATTTCAATTACTGGACCGGCGATGGTTCAACAAATACAGATCCAAGGCCAAGTTCGGGAGGTGTTAATTTTAATAATCCCTCCTCCCATTTTATTTACAACGGATCGTTTTTCAGGCTACGCAGCCTGACCCTGGCTTACAATTTTCCAACAAGCCTAATCAGCAGAGCAAGAATCCAGTCTGCCAAAGTCTATTTCAGTGGAACAAATGTTTTTACGATAAGCGACTACACGGGATACTCACCAGAAGTATCCAGCGAGATTGTTAATCTAAATGGAATTGACTTTGGCGGATACCCGGTTTCGCAGATTTTTTCCATTGGGCTTAATGTGAACTTTTAAAGCAGTTAAGAATAATGAAGATTTATATAAGCATAGTCAGGGTAATAAAAAAGGGAGGGTTGATTTCTTTGTTGATACTTTCATCCTGTGAAGATTTTCTCGAAAAACCTCCGCAAGGCATGTTAACTCAAGAAACATTTCCCACCACTGCTAACGATGCTGAATTGGCAGTCAACGCGGTGTATAATACTTTGCGAATTCCTAATTTCAATTCTGGATTATTTCCAATCCTGGATATCATGTCTGATGATGCCAATAAAGGAAGTAATCCGGATGATGCAGCTAATGCAATCGGTCCGTATGATCGATTTGAACACGTTGCAACAGAAGGATCCCTCCTACGCTGGTGGAACACACTCTACGAAGGTATAAAAAGGGCAAATGTTGTGATTGAAATAGTACCTGATATAGCAATGGACTTAACTCTTCAGAACCGAAACATTGCAGAAGCCAGCTTTCTTCGTGCGCTCTTTTATTTTGATATGGTCAGAGCCTGGGGGGGAGTTCCGATCATAACATCCACCGAGCCATCTGCAGATGCTACCAGGGCAACAAAGGCGGAAGTTTTTTCTTTAATTGAAGATGATTTGCTGTTTGCAATTGCTAATCTCCCGGAAAAATCCGGCTATGGAAATCCGGCCGACCTTGGACGCGCAACTAAAGGTGCAGCAAAATCCCTGTTGGCAAGAGTGTATTTGTTCCAGCAAAATTTTGCCGATGCTGCAAGTCTTACTCTTGAAGTAATCAATTCCGGCGAATATAATCTCGAAATGAATTTTGAGGATGCAAATAGTGTTCTTGGAGAACATGGAATTGAATCCGTTTTTGAAGTTGGAGCTTTTGGTCAGGAGGGTATCCAAAATGGAGGTAATCAATATGCAAATGTTCAGGGAGTGAGAGGAACTCCTAATCGTGGATGGGGTTTCAACAGGCCCACAATGGATTTGATGAATGCTTTCGAACCCAACGATCCAAGGATGGATGCTACAATAATCTTTTTAGGTGAAGTATTAGATGGAGTACCCATTATGGGCGATGGTTCCACACCAGATGAGACAACCGACAGCCATGGAAATATAGAATTAGAGACGTACAATCAGAAAGTCTGGACTCCCGGCTCAAACGTACCCCCGTCCCACGGGCATAACCGGAGAATAATTCGATATGCAGATGTCTTATTAATGGCAGCTGAGGCATTAAATGAAGTTGGTAATCCTGGCCAAGCCCTCGTGTATCTTAATTTGGTGAGGGAGAGAGCAAGGCAGGGGAATAATACTATCCTGCCTGACATTACCGAAACCGATCAAACATTATTACGCGATATTATCTACAATGAAAGAAGAGTTGAATTAGCTTTGGAAGGTCAACGTTTCTGGGATCTTTTAAGAACAGGCCAGGCTCAATCAGTTTTAGGCCCCCTCGGATTCACCATAAATAAAGATGAATTGTTACCATTGCCCCAGGACGAGATTGACCTCACCCAGGGAAGATTAGAACAAAATCCCGGATGGTAAAATGAATAATGAATTAATGAAAATACACTTCAATAAAACAATTAAACAAACGTTTAACTTAAAAAGTATAGAATTATGAAATTGAAAAGAGTGAATTGGATTCTAAGCATCGCAACGATTTTTGGGATGACAACAGCTTTGCTTATGAGCTGTAAAGATGATGAGCCGGTAGAACTGGCTTTGGTTAGTCTTACAGCAGATGGAATTGATCTGAATGCTGCAACAAGTCCGACAAATGTTCCGCCAGGTGCAACCATTACGGCAGAATTTAATACAAGCATTAATGAAAGTACCTTGGCTGTTATCTTAACAAGAGATTATGATAACACCACGATGAATCTGAATGTATCTGTCGTTGGATCTACAGTTACCATTGATCCTGTTGATGATTTCGGAACTGGAACTCTATTTGTGTTAGCAATTGCACCGGGCCTTACGTCTGCAGAAGGAAAAGTACTTACGCAGGGAATTGAAAGAAATTTCACGACTGATGGAGCTTTTGCGCCTGCTGGTGCTGTCGCGCATTGGACCTTCGAGGACAATGCTAATGATGTGATTGGAGCCTTCGATCCAACCACAAGTCAGGTGGTAGACATTACCTATGTTGCTTCAAGAAACACCACTGCAGGTAAAGCAGCATCTTTTAATGGCTCCACAAGTATAATTGAGATCTCCAATGGAGATGACTTGATGAACGACGGGAGTTGGACACTAAGCTTTTGGGTAAAACCGAGCTCTGCAAATGGCAAAACGAGTGGACACTTTGTCCTTGGCCTCGGCGCATTTTATGGGTTTCAATTTGAAATAGCTGGAGACTATTCCAATTGCAAGCTGGCAGCAAGGTATGGATATAACCATCCAACAAATGGCCCGGGTACTGCAAGTGAGGACCTCTGGGTAGACGCTACCGGTAATCTGGGTTGGCAAGGATGGACATTTTCTAAAGACTTATCCGGATCTGGTGGCCTGGAAGCAGTAATCAAAGACCAATGGACGCATGTAGCATTGGTGTACAATGCTGTAGAAAAAACAGGAACTGCATACATAAATGGCGAGAAAATGAAAGAGCAGGATTTTGATTTGTGGCCTGAAGGTGATAATAAAACATATGTTTCAGGGCTTGAGTATGACGGAGTGGCACCGGAAGTTGTTAACGAACTGGCTTTTGGCTTCATTCAAAGCAGGGCAGGTACACTTTGGGATAATGAAACATGGGGTGGTTATGATTTTGCATCAGCAAACCATTTCCAGGGTGAACTGGACGACATAAGAATCTATTTTAAAACGCTGACATTAACAGAAATAGACTTGATGTATAATTCTGAAAAGTAATAAGTTAAACTAGTTTTATTTTTAAGAGGGTTCCCTGGTAGTAAGGGAACCCTCTTGTTCTAATCGGAATTGTGAAAAGAGGTATCTCTTACATATTAAGACCTTCTTTATTAATCCTGCTTTTGTGCTCATGCAAAAAAGATATGGAGATTAGTCCGCCTACCATACAACTTAACTCAATTCGTGTAGGCAGCTATGAACTTGACCTGGACGATCAGCAACTAAATTCCGAAACACCTTACGATCAGCCTATAATCGCCAGTTTCTCCGCTTCATTAGATACTACATCATTAAAAAATTCCGTTACACTTCAATCCGTTTCTGGTGAATCTTATTCCCTAAATTTTTCCTTTCAGGATAATTACAAGACGTTTTCGGCTACCCCTTCTACAAACCTGTCATCAATGGATAATTTCCAGCTCGAAATAGCCAATACTTTGCGAGGTAATGATGGCGAAGTTTTTCCCGGAGTAGTTGTTGATTTTTCAACAAAACCAGGAACAATGAACATCACCTCCCTTTTAATGAGTGAGAAAGAAGTTATTAATAACTCAAGGATTACGGATATACCACTTGTTGGAACGATTGAAATTATGTTTTCGAAACCGGTTGATCCGGATTATATGTCCGGAGATTATTTCAAAATATTGGGTATCCAGAACATACCACTTTCGATTTTGCTCTCTGAAGATAAAAAGAAGGTTACCCTTACCATTAGTCAGCCATTGAGACATTTAACCCGTTACCGTCTATGGATATCGGGTGACATTACGGGATTGAACGGCGAGTCATTTACTCAGATGAATCGTTACTTTTATAGTGCAATAAACACCGAGCCGGTGCTTCCGGTAATAAGTGATGAAGATCTTCTCACATTGGTTCAACAGCAAACTTTTAAATATTTCTGGGACTTTGCCGAACCTGTAAGTGGGATGGCCAGAGAAAGAAATATTAGCGGAAGCCTGGTTACAACGGGTGGATCCGGTTTTGGAGTGATGGCAATAATAGTAGCAATAGAAAGAGGGTTCATTACAAGACAACAAGGAATCGACAGGTTGTCTCAAATTCTTAATTTCCTTGAGACCGCAGATCGATTCCATGGAGTCTGGTCCCATTGGCTGGATGGGACAACCGGTTCTGTAATCCCATTCGGTACGGAAGACGACGGAGGTGACCTGGTTGAGACATCATTTATGATTCAGGGTTTACTCACCTTCAGGCAATATCTTAATAGTAATGTACTCCAGGAGAATGATTTAATAACCCGAATAAATATGCTCTGGGAAGAAGTGGAGTGGGATTGGTTTACCCAGGGAGGGCAAAATGTTTTATACTGGCATTGGTCCCCGAACCACGGTTGGAATATGAATCATCAAATCAGAGGCCATAATGAAACATTAATAACGTATTTTCTTGCTGCAGCATCTCCAACTCATGCCATCGATGCTTCTGCTTATCATTTGGGATATGCAATTAACGGTGATATTGTCAATGGAAACTCATATTACAACATTATCCTTCCTCTCGGACAGGCCTACGGAGGTCCGTTGTTTTTCTCGCATTATTCATTCCTCGGTCTTGATCCAAGAAATTTGCGTGATACATATTGCAGTGATTATTTCCTCCAAAATGCAAATCATACACTCATAAATCAGGCTTATTGCTTAGACAACCCTAAAGATTTTGTTGGCTACAGTGATCTTAATTGGGGACTTACTGCTAGCGACAATCAAATTGGTTATAGTGCCCATTCTCCAACAAATGATCTGGGAGTAATTACTCCCACGGCCGCCCTTTCATCCTTTCCTTATGCTCCGGAACAATCGATGAAGGCCTTGAAGTTTTTTTATTATAATCTGGGAGACAGACTTTGGGGACCATACGGATTCTACGATGCGTATAATATAACTGAGGGGTGGACCGCGACTTCAACTATTGCAATTGATCAGGGACCTATCATAATTATGATTGAAAATTATAGAACAGGACTTTTATGGGATTTGTTTATGTCAGCACCGGAAGTTCAGACAGCAATGAATAAGCTGGATTTTACAAATTGAAAATTTTATAAGCTTGATATGAAGATAAAATTGGACTCTTTTTGCTTTGGTGTCTCAGTATTCTTTGTCGTTTTTGTATCCTGCAATTCGGGGGGTAAAAGCTCTACTTCGGAAGATATCAATAACAGCAGGGCAATTTCCGACGACTCCCTAATGACCCTCATTCAGTATCGCACTTTCCAATATTTTTGGGATGGAGCGGAGCCTGTCTCCGGGTTGGCAAGGGAACGAATTCACATGGATGGAATTTATCCGCAAAATGATCAGACGGTGATTACATCCGGCGGCTCAGGGTTTGGAATCATGGCAATCCTGGTTGGAATTGAAAGAGGTTTCATCACCCGTCAACAAGGCTTTGAGCGATTAAATCACATTGCAGACTATTTGAAAAATGCCGAAAGATTTCATGGAGCATGGTCGCATTGGCTGTACGGTGAAACCGGCAAAGCCAAACCTTTCAGCCCCAAAGACAATGGTGGCGACCTGGTCGAAACTGCATACCTTGTTCAGGGGTTGATAGCTGCAAGACAATATTTCAGAGAAGGTAATGATTCAGAAATGGAACTTGCTGCGAAATTGGATACCCTTTGGAAAGAAGTGGAGTGGGACTGGTATCGCAAAAATGATGAGAACGTTTTGTACTGGCATTGGTCACCACAATATCAGTGGGAAATGAATTTTCCGGTGAAGGGTTATAACGAATGTTTGATCATGTATGTAATGGCCGCAGCTTCACCAACCCATGGAATTCCTGCCGAAGTCTATCATGAAGGTTGGGCAAGATCAGGAGAAATACGCTCTGCAAATGAAAAATATGGATACAAATTAATACTCAGTCATAACGGTGCGGAAGAATATGGCGGTCCACTTTTCTGGGCGCATTATTCCTATTTGGGAATCGATCCCCGTGGCTTAAAAGATCAATACGCCGACTACTGGGAACTGAACAGAAATCATACGCTCATAAACCGTCAATATTGTATTGAGAATCAAATGAATTTTGAGGGGTATGGTGAAAATTGTTGGGGGCTTACATCTTCTTATTCGCCGAAAGGGTATGCCGGGCATAGTCCTGGGAGAGACCTGGGGGTAATTTCACCCACAGCAGCCTTGTCGTCATTTCCCTATACTCCAGAATATTCCATGCAAGCCATGCGCTTTTTCTATGAGGAACTTGGAGATAAGCTTTTGGGTGAGTATGGTTTTTATGATGCATTTAGTATTCAAGACGATTGGTTTCCGCAACGATATCTGGCTATTGACCAGGGTCCCATTGTTGTAATGATTGAAAATCACCGAACAGGATTAATTTGGGATTTGCTGATGTCTTCTGAAGAGGTGAAGCAGGGTTTAGCAAAACTCGGATTTACTTATAATGAAAAACACCGGTATTAATTGCAGTTAAATTTGAATGGTTAAAGTCAACAAGTCAATGAATAAAAATATTGTATCATTCATCATAATTATCATACTTATCCAGGCATGTAGTGGAAATACTCATGATGAGTTTGTTTTGGAAAAGGCAAACAATAATAAACCGCTCAATATCGTATTTATACTTAGCGATGATCACCGTTACGATTTTATGGGCTTTACCGGTAAGGTTCCTTTTTTGCAAACCCCTAACATGGACAAGATGGCATTACAAGGAGCCCACATTCAGAATGCATTTGTTACCACATCGTTATGCTCACCAAGCCGCGCTTCAATATTAACAGGTCAGTACGCTCATCATCACGGTGTCGTTGATAACCAGTCGCCAATTGCAGATTCCGTGAACTTCTTTCCTCAGTATCTGCAACGGGCAGGCTATGAAACTGCATTTGTTGGCAAGTGGCATATGGGCCATGATAACGATGAGCCAAGAAAAGGGTTTGATCGTTGGGTAAGCTTTAGAGGACAGGGAACCTATTACAATCCTGCAATGAATGTCGATGGAGAAAGAATTGAATATAAGGACAGTACGTACATAACCGATTTACTTACAGATTATGCAGTTGACTGGCTTAAAACAAGAACCTCAGAACAACCTTTCTTCATGTACCTCTCACACAAAGCGGTTCATTCGGAATTTCACCCTCCCAAAAGGCATAATGGAAAGTATCAGGGGAAACCGATTCAATATCCGTTAACGATGTTTCCACCAGGATCTGATGATCCAAGAGCTGAAGGAATTAACAATGATTCAATATATAACTACAAAGATGTGCCGGACTGGGTGAAAAAGCAGCGCTATAGCTGGCATGGAGTGGATTACATGTACCATGGCAACATAAATTTTGAGAATTTTTATTACCGTTATAACGAAACACTCCTTGCAGTAGATGAAAGCATCGGAAGAATAATAGAATATCTTGAAGAGGCAGGACTAATGGAATCTACAATCATTTTCTATATGGGGGATAATGGTTTTGCTTTTGGTGAACATGGGTTGATAGACAAAAGACAAGCGTATGAAGAATCCATGAGAGTGCCATTATTGGCATTTAGTCCTGCGAACATTAAACCGGGAACCATTATTAAGCCGGTGATACAAAATATTGACATTGCACCTACCATACTTGAACTGGCAGGATTAAAGATGCCATCAAACATGGATGGTATGCCATTTTCCAGAATGTTATTGGGTGAGGAAATACCATGGAGGGATAAATTATTTTATGAATATTTCTGGGAACGCCCCTTTCCGCAAACTCCAACTGTTTTTGCAGTAAGATCTGATCAATATAAGTTCATTCGCTACCAGGGAATATGGGATATTAATGAATTTTTTGATCTTCAGAATGATCCTTTGGAATCAAATAATTTAATTCGGAATGAGGAATACCAGGACATCATTGCAGATATGAATCAGGAACTTTTTGACTGGCTTAAAAAGACCAACGGAATGCAAATACCTCTAAGGAGAGACCAGGGGAAAAGGTTTGATAATAAATATAGTGGAACTTACTAACCATCATCAGCCCATGTTTAATGTCCGCTTACATGTAATTATTTATTCAATTTTGTTTTTTGGCTGTGCAGACCGCTCACGACCAATTGCCGATGCAAATCCTTATCAGGATAAAGTAGATTCTATTTTGAATCTGATGACACTGGAAGAAAAAATTGGTCAACTTACCCTTTTCACAAGTCATTGGAGCGTTACGGGACCAACATTGGGAGAAGAAAACAGAAAATATATTGTTGAAGGCAAGGCTGGCAATATATTCAATGCTCACACAGCCGGTTACAATAGGGAATTGCAGAGGCTTGCCGTTGAAGAGTCAAGAATGAAGATTCCATTATTATTGGGATCCGATGTCATCCATGGGCATAAAACCATTTTTCCCATTCCCCTTGCGGAAGCATGTACTTGGGATTTAGACATCATTCAAAAAGCGGCGAGGTATTCTGCTATGGAAGCAACTGCATCCGGATTGAATTGGAACTTTAATCCAATGGTAGATATTGCAAGGGACCCGCGCTGGGGCAGAATTTCAGAGGGTTCAGGAGAAGATACTTATCTGGGAAGTTTAATTGCCGCTGCTAAAGTTCGTGGATACCAGGGTGATGATCTTTCAGATCATTCAACCATGCTCGCCTGCGTGAAACACTTTGCGGCTTATGGAGCTGCACAGGCAGGAAGAGATTATCATACAGTTGATTTGTCTGAGCGCACATTGAGAGAATTTTATCTCCCTTTGTTCAAAGCAGCTATTGATGCAGGCTCTGGTTCAGTTATGGCATCGTTCAATGAACTCAACGGTATTCCAGCCACTGGAAATCATTTTCTTCTCACAGAAATTCTCAGAAATGAATGGAGATTCCAGGGTTTTGTGGTTTCTGATTATACGGGAATAAATGAAATGATACCACACGGATTTGCATTTGATTTAAAAAATGCCGGGGAGCTTGCAGTCAACGCAGGTATTGATATGGATATGCAGGGGTCTGTATTTCTGAACCATTTATCTGAATCTGTAAAGGAAGGTAAAGTTTCTGAAACAACAATTGATGCCTCTGTCCGAAGGATACTTACCGCAAAATTTCAGTTAGGATTATTTGATGATCCATACAGGTATACAGACACTTTAAGAGAAAAGGAGGTAATTTATTCAGAAGAAATCTTGTCGCATGCAAGGGAAACTGCAAGGCAATCAATTGTCTTGCTTAAAAATGAAGAATTTGAAGGACGCAAAATACTTCCCTTGTCAAAATCTATTAAGCGAATTGCGATTATTGGTCCGTTGGGAGATAATAAAGAAGACCAATTAGGCACATGGCATGCTGCGGGTGATGCAAGTAAGGTGGTGTCATTACTTGAGGGTGTCAGGGAGGCGACGCCTGATGCAGAAGTTAATGTTGTTCATGGATGCGGATTTACAGGTGAGGATAGGTCTGGGTTTTCTGAAGCTGTTAAAATCGCAAAGCAATCAGAGGTGGTTATCCTTGCAGTTGGTGAGAATTATCAACAAAGTGGTGAAGCAGCCAGTCGATCAGAATTGGATCTTCCCGGTCTTCAGCAACAGCTGGTTGAAGAAATTGCCAATACTGGGAAACCGGTGGTGGTAATTGTTATGGCCGGTAGACCATTGACGATAGCCTGGATTGCTGAAAACATGCCTGCAGTGCTTAATGCATGGCACTTGGGAACAATGGCAGGGCACGCAATCGCTGATGTTCTATTTGGTGACCATAATCCTTCCGGAAAATTAACGATCACCTTTCCGAGGAATGTAGGGCAAATACCCATTTTCTATAACATGAAAAACACCGGGAGACCATTTGATGCAGGTAACAAATACACTAGCAAATACCTCGATGTCCTTAACGAACCATTGTATCCTTTTGGATACGGATTGAGCTACACACAATTTTCGTATAGTGAAATAGAACTAAGTAAAAGTACCATTACGCTAAACGACTCATTGGATGTTAGTGTAAACATAACTAACTCAGGAGATGTAACGGGTAGTGAAATAGCACAATTGTATATCAGAGATCTTGTAGGAAGTGTTACCAGGCCTGTTAAAGAGTTAAAAGGGTTCAGAAAAATAACTCTTCAACCAAGAGAAAGCCGAAATATACATTTTACAATTACTATTGATGACCTTTCCTTTTACAGACAGGACATGAGCTATGGCGCTGAACCGGGGAAATTCAAAGTGTTTGTCGGCACCAGTTCAGCCGAAACCAAAGAAGCCGAATTCGAGTTACGAAGTCATTAACACGTCTGAGTTGTACTTGATACAGACTCATTTAACAAATTGAATCAAATATTTAACCTGGATTTTTGAAAAGCGTTATTTCTGTCTCGGAATCCAGACATGTAGATTAATTCCTACTTGATAGTTGGGGACGGACTCGGGGATATCTAATTTGAAAAGTGACTAATTACTTATCCATAGGGCCGGGCGAATCAGGTAGCAATGCAAGTTCTTATTCAAGGAGCTAAGCCCGGCGTCTGACGGATAACATTTTCGATCTAGTCATTTCATTAGATTTTTAACTCTTAAGAAATTGAGTTCGGACAAAAGACGTATCCGTCCGACGCCTTATCGTTCAGATTGACATTGAGAATTGTAATTGACGATTATTTAGGGACACATTCCGATGGATTTGCAAAATGAGATTCGGTGGAAATAGTTTTAAATTACCAACAGGTATCAGCTTTCGCTTCTTGTTTAGTTACAAGCAAAAAAGACATTGCTAATCCAAGGATAAAAATTAAACT
>DASWHX010000217.1:0-2627 GCA_036397995.1 Cyclobacteriaceae bacterium | reverse complement strand
CGGCGGACCCAAACCCTGGCGATGAAATCGAACTGGTCTTTAAAGCTACAATAGATCCCAAATGGTATTTATACTCCAGCGATTTTGATCCGGAAGTCGGCCCAATGGTTACCACCTTCGAGTTCGAATCTTCTGACGATTATGAATTACTTGGAGGCATAAATCTCGTCGATCCAAAGAAAAAGTATGATAGCATTTTTGAAGGAGAATATACCTATTTCAAAAACAACGCGGAGTTCAGGCAAAAAATTAAATTAAACGGGAATTCCACGGTATTAAAAGGAACATATTCGTATCAGGTTTGCTCGGACATAGATGGAAAGTGTATTCCTTTTGATGATGATTTCGAAATTCCAGTTCTGCTGTCCGGCATTTCCACTCAGGTTACTCCTTTTGGACAGCCCGCAAATCCTCTTGGCCAGCAATTGTTAAGACCTGCAACATGGGAATTTGGTTTATCCAATCCGGATTATTCAGATGGTGATGAGATCGAATTGATATTTACAGCGCACATTGATGAGAATTGGTATCTCTACTCTTCAGATTTTGATCCTGAAGTTGGCCCCATGGTCACTACTTTTTCCTTTGAAAAGAATGACACCTATGAATTGACAGGAGATATAAATCCGGTAGGAGCAATGAAAAAGTATGACAGCATTTTTGAAGGAGAGTACACATATTTCAAAAAGAAAGGCGAATTCAGACAGCGGGTAAAAATACTGGAGGCTAATACTTTTTTTGTGTCAGGGACGGTGGAGTATCAGGTGTGTTCCGATATAGATGGAAAATGCATTCCATTTGAAGATGAATTTATTTTCGGAAATGAACCAGCCGGGAAGGAAACTCCTTCTCCTAAGAAGACCTCTTTAGGCCTGACAGAACGAGACAGCACCAGTCCATATTCATTATTAGCCTTTTTAGGTTTTGCATTTATAGCAGGACTTGCTGCCCTCTTAACGCCTTGCGTTTTTCCAATGATTCCAGTTACGGTAACCTACTTTACAAAAACAGCTGAATCATCGGGAGGCAAAAGTATGGCATTATTGTACGGGTTGAGCATTGTGGTTATTTACACCATTATTGGTGTGGGTGTTTCGTTTCTTTTTGGAGCCGAAGTTGCCAACGAACTTGCTACCAGTGCTGCCGCAAACCTTATCTTTTTTGCCGTATTTGTACTTTTCGGATTGTCCTTTCTCGGGTTGTTTGAAATTAATTTACCAAGCAGTTGGCTGACCAAAGTAGATAGTCAGGCAGACAGGGGAGGTATTATAGGCATAATATTCATGGCGCTCACATTGTGCCTGGTATCCTTTTCGTGTACCGGACCTATTGTTGGCAGCATCCTGGTAGAGTCAGCCGGTGGTGCTTTTCTAAAGCCAATAATTGGCATGTTTGGATTCAGCATGGCGTTTGCAATTCCCTTTACTCTCTTTGCATTTTTTCCGGGAGCTCTTTCAAAGATTCCGAAATCCGGAGGGTGGTTGAATTCTGTAAAAGTTGTTCTGGGCTTTATTGAGCTTGCTTTATCATTGAAATTTCTATCCATTGTTGATCAGGTCTATCATTGGGGGATTTTGGACAGAGAGATTTTTCTCGCCATCTGGATAATAATTCTTATCATGATGGGATTCTACCTGTTGGGGAAAATCAGACTTAAAGGTGATGATGAGGCACAATCAATCAGTGTAACCCGGCTGTTGTTTGCCATTGCTACATTTTCTTTTGTAGCATACCTGATTCCAGGGATGTTCGGTGCTCCATTAAAAGCGCTTGCAGGGTATTTACCACCCATGACAACCCATGACTTCGATGTACCCGCCATGATTAGAAGTTACCAGTCAGGAATAGCAGGCGGCAACGAACAGGAACTTTGCGAAAATCCTCTGCATGCCGACATCCTGGAATTTCCACATGGGATAAAGGGATATTTTGATTACGATCAGGCAATTTCTTGCGCAAGAAAACAAAATAAGCCATTGTTTATAGATTTTACCGGTCACGGTTGTGTGAACTGCCGGGAAATGGAAGCAAGAGTGTGGTCTGATCCAGAAGTTTTGAAACGACTCAGGAATGATTTTGTACTGGTAGCCTTATATGTAGATGACAAAAAAGAGTTACCGGAAAGCGAATGGTACACCTCATCTTATGATGGGAAAATAAAGAAAACCATTGGAAGGCAAAATGCAGATTTTCAGATTTCGCGGTTCCGAAATAATGCTCAACCGTTCTACGTTATTTTAGATAATGAGGAAAATTTATTAATTGAACCAAAAGCATACGATTTGAATGTTCAGAATTTTATTAAATTTCTGGAAGAGGGGAAAAAGAATTTTTATTCTAAAAACCAAATTGTCAGAAAGTAAAACTACCCTTACAATGCACACTATAAATAATCTGCAAAATTAATATCTACCTGTGCCACATTTCCGTCTTTATTAGGTGAAATTGATTGCTTTTCCATATCGAAAAAGTGTGGCACACGTATAATGATTCCAAACTTAGACGCTACCCGAAATCCGGTTTTATTTCAGAATTAGTAAAATTTAAGTATCATTGAATGATTTTTTGGATTTTTAAATGATTTCACAGAGATAAAATGAAGGTTTTAAAAATCATTTTTGTGCTGA
>DASWHX010000216.1:0-32356 GCA_036397995.1 Cyclobacteriaceae bacterium | reverse complement strand
GAACAAATTCCTCAACGAGTGATTTTCCAATGCCTTTGGTGCCGCCTGTTATAATAGCTGTCTTTTGCATCTGAGGTATCAATAATATTTGTAAATTTTGGGATTATCCGCTTTCTTGGCGGTAAAGGTAGTTAATCATCAGGAAAATACCTTTTAGGGCGCTATGGGCTTATTAAGTGCAATTGGAAAATACTTTATCTTCCTGGGTTCTCTGTTAATAAACAGGGAATCGTTCAGAACATATTTGAAACTTGTATTTGATGAGGCAATTTTAATTGGCATCAATTCTATCGTACTTGTTTCACTGGTCTCATTGTTCATAGGTGCTGTAACAGCTATCCAAACGGCCTACAATCTCGTAAGCCCCCTGATAGCCAAATATGTGATATCAATGGTGGTTCGGGATATGACAGTGCTGGAACTTGCTCCTACTATAACAGCAGTCGTGTTCGCGGGAAAAGTCGGCTCGAGCATAGCCGGAGGCCTGGGTACGATGAGAATTACTGAACAGATTGATGCCCTTGAGGTTATGGGAATTAATTCGGTTTCCTACCTGGTTCTGCCAAAAATTCTTGCCACCTTGATCATGTATCCCTTGCTGGTAGTTCTGGCGGGAACATTAAGCATCTGGGGAGGCTACATTGCCGGAACATTAAGTGGTGTTGTTACTCCGGAAGAATACATTTTTGGTATTCGTGCATCGTTCGTAGAATACACCATAACATTTGCTTTAATAAAATCGTACACGTTTGCATTTCTGATTTCCAGTATCTCTTCGTTTAAAGGTTTTTATACCGAGGGAGGAGCATTGGAAGTAGGACAAGCAAGCACCTCCGCGGTTACAAATAGTGTAATCGCTATTCTGGTTGCAGATTATTTACTGGCGCAGTTATTACTATGATAGAAATCCGGAATATTCATAAGAGTTTTGAAGGGAAAACTGTTCTTACAGGAATCGATGGAATTTTCAAGCGCGGAACCACTAGCATGATAATTGGAGCCAGTGGAACTGGTAAGAGTGTACTTCTCAAATGTATTGTTGGTCTTTTAAAGCCTGATATAGGGGAGGTTTTTTATAATGAACGCGAATTTACTAATGCTCATCGTAACCTGAAGACAGAAATCCGGAGAGAAATTGGCATGTTGTTTCAGGGCGGTGCATTATTCGATTCGAAGAATGTGGAGCAGAATGTAAAATTTCCTCTTGATATTTTGACAAAAATGCCGGAGCATGAAAAAATTGACCGGGTAAATTTTGTTCTAAGCAGAGTGGGGCTCGAAAATATAAATAAGAAAATGCCCTCGGAAATTTCTGGCGGAATGAAAAAAAGAGTGGGTATTGCCAGGGCCATTGTTAACAATTCAAAATATTTGTTTTGTGATGAGCCTAATTCCGGACTTGACCCGCTCACCGCGATAAAAATAGATGACCTGATTCACGAAATAACCCAAGAATATAGTATTACCACTGTGGTGGTTTCTCACGATATGAACTCGGTTATGGAAATTGGCGAATATGTTATGTTCCTGCACGAAGGAGCAAAGCTGTGGGAAGGAAGTAATCAGGATATAGATAAAACCGATATTCCGGAACTCAATGAATTTTTATTCCCCAATAAGCTAATGCGAGCCCACAAGAAATGATCCTTTGGAATCAAGTGGGATCTCAATAAAAAATGTTGTTCCAATTCCAATTTCGCTTTCAAACCAGATTTTACCACCCATATTTTCAATTCCGTGCTTAGCTATTGCCAGGCCAATGCCGGAGCCATTAGTTTTTGTGCTGAAATTAGGGACAAAGATCTTATCCCTGATCTCCATAGGTATGCCATTGCCGTCATCTTTAATTGTAATAAGTACATTCCCTTTCCCATTTACATGGATAGTTCCAACTACGGTTACCAAGTCGTCATCGTTTGAAGATTGCAAGGAATTAATGATCATGTTGGAAAAGATCCGACCCATTAATTGATCGTCACCTAATACATAAAGTTCACGGTGGTATTGATTCAACGTCACTTTCCCCTTGTCCTGATTCTTATATAGATCAAAAGTGCTTCTCAGCAAAGAGGTGAGCTCAATGTTCTTCATTTCCGGAATCGGCATTTTAGCAAAGGCGCTGAAGGATGACGCTATATCACTCAGGTTATCAATTTGGTACAAAAGAGTTTTTATCGGTTTCTCAGTTGATCCTTTTTGCAATTTCAATTCCTCAAGAGATTTTTCCAATTGCTGCAATGTCAGTTTCATGGGAGTAAGGGGGTTTTTTATTTCATGTGCAACCTGCTGCGCCATTTCGCGCCATGCTGACTCTTTTTCACTCTTTGCCAGGGCTTTTTTGCTCACTTCAAGATTTATCAACATCCTGTTATATTCGCCAACAAGTAACCCTATTTCATCCTCAGAATTCCATGCCAATGGTTTATTTTCACCAGACAACGAAATTTTCCTAATCCTTTGGGTAATCATTTGTAATGGTAAGGTTAGCCATTTGCTGGCTAAATAAGACAAAAACAAAAGTATGAGGAAAATAGCGGTGAAAATATTCATTATGTTTGAAAGAACGTCAATCTGTTGGCGCTCAACAATGGTCTCAGAATCGAAGAATGGAATATTCAAAATTCCAAGAACACTGCCATCATTAAAAGACTTCAATGCAACATAAGCGGCATTGTAGGTAAGACTACCTATACGTTCTCTCAGGATTGCTTCGCTGTTGCCATCTTCCCTTATTAGCTCTATTACTTTTGGATTTATATATTCACTGATGATCTTCTTATCGAATATGGAAGGTTGGCTTGATCCGATTAGCTTACCGCGGATGTTATAAAGGTTTGCATCAAGATTTGCATTTGCCGTTATGCTTGCCAACCTGTTTCCCAAATCCTCACGATCAAGGTCAAGCTTCAAATATTCATTCAAATCACCAATAATATTCCGGCCAAGATTTTCTGCTTTCTTATAGTATTCAATTTCAAGCTCCTTTCTAAAAGATTTATTAATCAGGCTTAATGTAGCTATGCTTACAACAAACAGTGGAATAATAAAGGCCAGGTTAATATAAAGTTGAATCTTAGTCGCGAATTTCAGCTTAACATCATTAAGCCAGTTGTAAATGCTGTAAAAAACTATAATTAAAATAATAATTGCCACCAGAATCAAAAAGAGAAAAGAAAAGTTTGAAACTACATTAATTGCAGGGTACAAAGTAGAAGTAATAACAATCGTTCTGCTGTCCAGATCTTTCACGGCAAAATGGTGGTGACCTCTATAAGATAACCCGCGGTTAAAAAGTGAAGGGTTCTCTAAAAGATCATTATCAAACCCAACTGTATAATTATAATTTCCTGTTGAATAGGTTGCCCGGCCCCCAATAAATACTGCATAACTGTACTCCGATTCCTGGTAAGGCTGAAAGAATCTGCTGTCAACCAATAATTCCGGATATACTGATTCGGGTATTATTTTTTTCAGTGAAAGATCAATAAGGATATAACCTATAACCTGATTGTACCTTTCTATATCAATGAAATATAAATACCTTTTGGTAACATCCGCACCGACTCTATTTACGAAATACAAATTTGGAAACTCCGTTTCATATTGTTCCTGGGCAAATGCATCTTTTATTTGTCTGTAGGTCCCCTGAGTTCCCTCCGAATTAAATGGCTGACCGGTCGCATTGTATAAGTTTACCTGTACATTATATTTATCAAAGTAACTTCCAAGGTAAACCCTTTTAATTTTCTGAGAAATTGTTTCTTTGGACATAAAGGAACTATACATCCTGCTGGTTATCAGCGGATCCTGCTTTATTTGAAATCCAGCTTCAGATAGCAGTAATTCACCCAAATTGTCACTTTCAACAAGGAATTGGTCCGCGAATCTGAATTTATTTTCCAACTCATTTTCTTCTTCAAAATATTGAACTGAATAAGCTCCTATAAGTGCACATGCCTGGGCGGCAACGAATAAATAAAGAAAAGCCAGATATCTCATTTGAACCAGGAATCTGGATAATTTCAAAAAATGTAAAACCAGAAAATATCCCAGATTTACCATGATAATGAAAACAATAGGCAAATTGAGATTGTAGGCAACTAAAATAAAAATCAGTGCCCCAACGGAATAGTTTATGATGAGACTGTATAATGATTTGTCATTTACCCTGGTGAATATTCTAAAGATCAAATGAAATGTTAGAAAAAATATGGCAGAATTGATTACAAATATCAGGTAAAAAATAACCTTGGAAGCGGGAAAATACAAGGTTGATGTGATATCTAAAGACCACTGAGAATTTTCATAAATCAATCTGAAAATCAGGAATTGATATACCATTGCTAAAAAGCCAATCAGAATAAGCTTAACAGAAAGGATCCACCTTGCAATTATTTTTAGACCTAGAATTTTTATAAATAAGTTGCTCCGATAATAATTCATGTAGGCAAAAAGGATCAGTGCAAACAGTGCAAGTGTGTTAAGCATCAGGTCACCTATTGATGGATTCAAAATAGAGGATGCAAATAACCTCGAATCAAAGAGCACCCAATTGGCGTATGCTGATGGAAATTCTGTAAAAAGCATGACGAATCTCACCCCAGCCAGACTTATAAATAAAATTGCAAGAGCGATTTCAAATTTCCTTCGATTTGTTAACTCCAATACTTTGGAGTAAACCGTGTATAATATTAATATTAACCCTATTGTGTATAAAGAAATCGAAATCAACTGGAAGTGGATGGAGTACTGGTTTACGCTTATATAGCTGTCGACATAAAATAATATTTGACCGTCGAATTTTACGGGATACCCCTCATTTCCCGAATTGGAAATTATCATATCAGGAAACTCAATTATCCGGTCATTGTAATCTGATTCCAGATATTTATTAAAAATTTCGTATTCTGTTTGAACGGGAATGAGGGAAACTATTTCATAGATGTCATCTTTCTTATTAAACTGATCCCTGGTTACTATAAAATTTCCCTGGTCGAGATGGATAAACCCAATTGTTCCAACATCTGAAAATTCATTGTATTCAGGCACGAGTTGAAACTCAGACCAGTAGAATAGCCTGGTTCGGTAATAGACATAAAATGGGTAATCAGATGCAATTGTATTCAAGTCTTCAAATCGAAGATAATCATCATTCATTATCCTTTCCCTTACTACCGCGAGTTGTGATTTGCTGATTGAGATTTCGGTTTGGAGATTTTTTTCAATCCTATTTGCTATTTCCTGTGGTTCAGCTTCCTTCGGAAGAAGGAAATATTTAATCAGAATCCCCGAAAGGATTAATACCAAACCCACCAAGAAGAGCAGACTCCGGTTCATTTTTCACTAAAAATACAAAATATTGAAATAGCGGGCACAACTCTGCTTAGGAAGCAGTACCCTTGCCCCTGGCCCTTCTGTACCAAAGAAGCCCTATAACCAGGGCTAATAAGTAAGGCAGTGCAAGCAAATAAAGGATGGCAAAATTCAAGGTTGAAGCCATCTCCAGAGATTCCCCATTGCTCACGCTGGTTTCCAAAGTTGCCCTGCACATGGCACATTGCGCAAAACTCGTTCCATAAGATACGATCAGAGCAATGACAAGCAACAAGACTCGCTTCATACTCCAAATTTATTAAAATTCTTAATAGTAAGGGCTAATCATAAGATAAACAATAACTCCTGTAATGCTAACATACAACCATAAGGGATGGGCATATTTAACAATTTTCCTGTGTCTGAAGAAATTCTCCTGAAGAGCGTAAAATAGAGCCAGCAAAACAAATGGAACAACAATTATTGCTGTAATAATATGGGTTACCAATAGAAAAAAGTAAATGTATTTCAGAAATCCTTCTCCTTGGTAATGCGTAGAAGGAACCGAAGCGTGATAAGTAACATAGCAGAGTAGAAACACTATGCCCAGGATGAAGGAAGTAATCATTAGTCGCTTATGCAACTCTTTATTGCCCATTCTTATTTGATACTTTCCAGCGATCAGTAAGATGGCGGTAACCGAATTTATGACTGCATTAACCTGGGGAAGTGAATAGACCCAATCACCCAACAAGGGGATGATTCCTTCTGAAAAAAACAGGATCGCTACCAGTACAGGTATGACTATGGAAGTTGAAATTATGATCCAAATCGGCCGGTTTTTACTATTCATTATTAACTATAGTTTCCATAACATTCAATTCCAGGATTACCCGGTCAATATCCTCAAAATCAGTTCCCGAATAATATCCTCTGATTCTGGCCTTCCAATCAATCATTACAATAAATCCAGTGCATTTCCAATCCTTCAGATTTTCCTCTTTTTGTTCAGCAATTAACAATCCACATACGGCAAATTTTTTTCTCACTTCCTGTGAATATGTTGAATCGACTGAAGAAATTGTAATGTAATTAATAAAGTCAGCCTCACTCATATTTAATCTGATTCTCTCAGTTTGACTATTGAAAAAGTCCAGGTTCGATTCACACTCTGGTTCATAGAAAATCAAATTAACCCGGTTAAGGTTTTCAAAGGCCAATCCTGCAGGTTCCAAAACTGCCGCACCAACAAGAGTACAATCAGTTATCGCGGGATATCCATTCTGGTAATAAACAGGGAGATTATATTCATTCTTTCCGAAGAATTTCACGAACAATACGAGACCCACCGGGATGATTACTACTACAAGAAGCACAAACTTTTTCACAAGCGGTTCAGGTTAAAAAAAAATCAGGCTCTTGCCTGATTGGGTTGAGATTTTTATTAAGTATCTATCTGACCTGAAGAATTGATCCACCCTCATAGATAAGAGTAATCAGTAACCACACCACAAACATCATCGGCAGCAAGATCGACCAAATCAACATCTTCACTTCATGACGCAGGTGCATAAATTCGCCAACTATATAGAAAGCTTTTATTATGGTCATAGCAACGAAAATTGAGGTTTTCAGAGGACCTGAGTGAAACGTAAATGCTACCAGAAACTCAAGGCCGGTGACAATACCCAAAATGATGGCAACTCTTACCAATTGCCGGACTTTTTCCTTATTTACAGGTTGAACTATAATTTCTTTAGTTTCTTCCATGATTATAATATTTCAACTTATTATACAAGATAGAAAAACGTAAATACGAACACCCAAACCAGGTCTACAAAGTGCCAATACAATCCCACTTTCTCAACCATTTCATAGTGACCTCTTC
Source organism: Cyclobacteriaceae bacterium (assembly GCA_036397995.1). Classification (GTDB taxonomy): domain Bacteria; phylum Bacteroidota; class Bacteroidia; order Cytophagales; family Cyclobacteriaceae; genus DASWHX01. The sequence continues at coordinate 25,155 of DASWHX010000216.1, read as the reverse complement.
TGTCATATACACCTGTCGTGGCATTATGGAATATCAGGAAATTGAGCAGCACACCGCTAAAAACGTGAGTGCCATGAAATCCGGTTATAAAAAAGAATAACGCCGCAAAATCTGGCGGTCCATATTGATTAATGCTAAGATTTGCTCCCAAGACTTCAAAGGATTGCCAGGCACCATCCGCAAATCTCTTTGCCATGGTTGCTTCACCTGTGCCGATAATAAAATGAGTCCACTCCCAGGCCTGGCATCCAAGGAATGCAAGACCACCGACAATAGTCCAAAGCATCCATTTTTCGACGTTTTTCCGATCCATTCGATGGCCTGCCTCCACCGCGAGCACCATAGTTACGCTGCTGAGGATCAAAATGAATGTCATTAAACCAACAAATACCAGAGGAGCATTTAGTCCATGAAAGAATGGAATTGCAGCAAAAACTTTTTCCGGAACCGGCCAGTATTCAGTGGAGAAAGTAAATTCCCTTACCGCACCTTCAAAAGCAGGATGAGAATAGCGGATGAGGCCGTAAGTTATCAGAAGTGCTGAGAATGTGAATGCATCTGAAACGAGGAAAATCCACATCATTAATTTTCCATAACTCGCCTTCACGGGCGATTGACCTCCGTACCAGAGCTTCTTTCCGTCAGATACTGCAGCGGTGGTTGAAGACATATCCTTGCTTGTTTGAGTTAATTATTCAATAATAAAAAGATAAACAAATATAGCCAAAGGGCATCCAAAAAATGCCAATAAGTTGCACACATTTGAATCCATCTCTGGCTCTTGCTATGAACTTTAAATCTAAATGCGGCAGCCACTATGATGAATAGAAAAATCACTCCACTCACCAAATGTATTCCATGAACTCCGGTTAACACGTAAATGAATGAACCGGATGGATGGCCAACAAAGAAGACATTATTTCTCACCAGATCTTGCCAACCTGAATATTGTCCTGCAAGAAAAGTAAGCCCCAAAATGGAAGTGATTACAAGTGTAATCCGCGTCAATTTGAGATTATTCTTTTTTGTTGACATTACCGCAATGTGCATACTCGCACTGCTTAGTAAAATTACTACTGTATTAAAGTAGAATATTCCTGGCAACGCTATACTTAGCCAATCTCCCGATGCTTTTTTTACCATATAAGCACTGGTAAATGCTCCGAATAACATAATAATACTAACAATAAAAAGCCACAGAATGAATTTTTTGGGATCCATCGTAAAGGTTTTCCTTGGTTCTTCCGTTAATTGTATATCCTTCACCATATTATATCTTGTCTAACAAATACGCAATTTGAACAATAGGTAAATAAAGGAACGAACCATACATTATTCTTAAAGCTGATTTTCTTGAGCCATCCTTCATTAATGAAAATGTTTGAGCAAGAAATAAAGCTCCACAAATTGTGGCTACCAAAGCGGAATTTACTCCTGTGATACCGAGCTTAGCGGGCAAAATTCCCAAAGGCAAAAGGAACAATGTGTAAGTCATTATTTGAATAGCCGTATTGAGATTCTTCCCTCCGCCAGAAGGCAATAATTTAATGCCGGCTTTTTTGTAATCATCATAGGAAACCCAGGCAATAGCCCAAAAGTGAGGAAACTGCCAGACAAACTGAATACTAAAAAGCATAATAGCTTCTACCGAAATCTGGCCGGTGGCGGCGACCCACCCAAGAAGTGGTGGCAGCGCACCGGGAATTGCACCAACAAATACCGCGATGGAACCTACGCGTTTAAGGGGTGTATAAACAAAGCTGTAGAGAATGAGAGAAACTAATGATAAAGTTGCGGTAAGGATATTCGTTGAATAAAGCAGGAGCATTAAGCCTGCAAAACTGATCAGGATGGAAAAAATGGTGGCCTCTGGTATTGAAACCCTTCCTGTTGGAATGGGCCGGCCTTTCGTTCTGTTCATAATGGCATCAACATCTTTCTCCAGGATTTGATTTATAGTTACAGCACCTCCGCTAACCAGGAATCCTCCTAAGAACAAACACGTAAATTGAATCCAGTTGAATGAGTTTGTAGCCAGTATATATCCGAAACCAGAAGAAAAAGCAACGAGGAATGAAAGCCGCGTCTTTAGTAATTCTACGAAGGCTCTCGTCCTATAAAGGACACCTGTTTTAATGATGATATTTGTTCCGGGGCTATTCATTTCACAACTTCAATTTGATATTTTTCAGATGACATACTCAGGAACAAAAGAAAAGTTAATCCAAACACCAGGGTTCCAAGCAAAAGATGTATGGGTTGCAAAAAAGGTGGGATTGAAAAATATGCCATTGAAGCTCCTGTCATCATTTCGAGTATTACCAGGCCGGCAACAATTCTGGAAAGTTTGTAATGTTGATTTTCTCTACCAATCTCTTTCACAATTTTGTTCACCAGGAGAATGCTTATTATTAATATAATAATTGAAAAAGATCTGTGCACATAAAAAATCAGACCAATTTGATTTACCCAATCCCCTGAATTTACAGCAGCGGCACCCGCCACATCAACCCTTTCTCTCACCTGGGTTCCCAATAAAACCTGAATTGCAAGGGCAATCAGGCTTAGTATAATAATTATGTTTAATGATCCGCCTTTTAATTCAAATTTATTGCCGTTTCCTTTAAACCACAAAAAGGTAATCATGGCAACAATAACCAGGGCGAGTAACATGTGTGTTGTAACCATACCCGGAAGCAGTTTAGTAGAAACCACCAGGCTGCCCAGCCACCCCTGGAATCCTATAGTGCCCAGGGTAATGACTGACATAATAACAATAACTTTATTTCTCTTCCAAAGGCGAAAAGAAGCGAGTGTTGTCAGGAAGATCAGGAAGCCGATTGTTGCCCCCACAAGACGGTTAATATACTCCGTCCAGGTTTTCACTGCATTAAATTCTTCCTCAACTCTAATGTTGTCATCATCCAGTATCCGCATAGCCGTGTTTTTCATCCCCAGGGCTGAAAGATAATTGGCTAGTTTAATATTCTTTTCGTGTCTTTGCATTGAATACTTGTCCTGATAATTTTCCGGAAGTTGATTCTCTGATGTTGGAGGAATCCAGCTTCCAAAACATTTAGGCCAATCCGGGCATCCCATTCCGGAACCGGTGCTTCTCACAATTCCTCCGACAAGAATCAAAAAATACACCGCTATTAAAGTTATCAGGCTTAATTTCTTAAATGCGGCTAACTCCTTATCAGTGTTTTGTATCATCAACCTTTATTGCCCCGCTATCAGCACCCTCCAGCTTAATAAGTTCATTTTCTTCCGGCAGATTCGATTCCATAGTATCTGAAAATGGAATATTCTGAGGAATAAAGTCTTCCTTCGCACCCGGCTTGCTGTAATCATACGGCCATCGGTAAACGTGAGGAATTTCACCCGGCCAGTTACCATGCCCCGGATGAATTGGAGTAGTCCACTCCAGTGTATTCGATCTCCACGGGTTAGCAGGTGCAGGTCTGCCCCTGAAAATGCTGTAGAAGAAATTAAACAGGAATATGAATTGAGCTGCCAGAGTAATTATGGCGGCAATGGTTATCAGCATATTCAAGTCGGTAAATGACTGGAAGGCATCAAAGTTGGTGAAAGAATAATACCTCCTGGGAAATCCTGCCATTCCAATAAAATGCATTGGGAAGAAGACCAGGTAAACGCCAACGAATGTTAACCAGAAATGGATGTATCCCAACCGGTTGTCTAACATTCTTCCAAACATTTTAGGAAACCAATGGTAAATACCGGCTAGCATTCCGAAGAATGAGGCAGATCCCATCACAATATGAAAGTGCGCCACGACATAATAAGTATCATGCAGTTGAATATCTACGGCCGCGTTTCCTAAATAGATTCCGGTTAATCCGCCGGAAATAAAGTAAGACACAAGGCCGATAGAAAATAACATCGCGGGTGTAAATACGATATTTCCTTTCCAGAGGGTGGCGAGGTAATTAAACACTTTTACTGCAGATGGCACTGCAATAATTAATGTTAGCAGCATGAATATTGATCCAAGAAAAGGATTCATTCCTGTAACAAACATATGGTGTGCCCAGACTACGAAGGATAAAAATGTAATTGCCAGCAGGGAGCCTACCATCGCTCTGTAGCCAAATATGGGTTTCCTTGAATTTGTTGAAATTATTTCTGAGGTAATCCCCAAGGCTGGTAATAGTACGATGTATACTTCAGGATGTCCAAGGAACCAAAACAAATGCTGGAATAGAATAGGACTTCCTCCCGAATTAGGGAGTGCCTCACCATTTATATATATATCTGTCAAATAAAAGCTTGTACCAAAGCTTCTGTCAAAAATCAGTAATAATGCCGCGGCAAAAAGTACAGGGAATGAAAGAATTCCAATAACAGCGGTAAGGAAAAATGCCCAGATTGTTAATGGAAGTCTGGTAAATGTCATTCCATACGTTCTGAGGTTAATAATCGTGGTTACATAGTTAATACCTCCCAACAGGGTAGAAATAATAAATAAAGCCATAGCGACCAGCCAAAGGGTCATTCCTAATCCGGATCCTGACATAGCCTGGGGAAGGGCGCTCAATGGCGGATATATTACCCAACCTCCGGATGCCGGCCCGGTAGAAATAAAAAGGGAGCTAAACATGACCACACTTGAGAGGAAAAAGAACCAATAAGATAGCATGTTCAGGAAGCCACTGGCCATATCCCTCGCCCCAACTTGTAAGGGAATCAGAAAATTGCTGAAGGTTCCGCTTAATCCGGCAGTCAGCACAAAGAAAACCATAATGGTACCGTGCATGGTAACCAGCGCCAGGTAAAATTCCTGATCAAGTTTTCCTGCTTCGGTTATCCAACCACCAAGAAAAGGTTTTAGCCACATTAAATTCATGTCGGGAAAACCCAGTTGCAACCTGAATATTACCGATAATATGCCGCCTAATAAAGCCCAGAAAATTCCTGAGATGAGGAATTGTTTTGCAATTACTTTATGGTCTTGTGAGAAAATGTATTTTGTCCAGAAGTTACCTTGATGATCATGGTCATGCTCGTGACCTCCCGCTGAATGTCCTTCTTCAATATGTATTTCCGCTGTTGCCATAATAAATCTATTTATTCGATCCCGCCACCGAAACCGATTCACTTTCTTTATCTTGAATATCCGTAAGTCCTGATTTTATTCTTGCCAATTCCTTTAAGTCTTCTGAAACATATTTAAGCAGACCGGGCTCTCTTTGAATCAGGGTTTCCTGGCTGGCCTTCCATTGGTCAAATTCTTTCGGTTCAACAACAATAACTATCATTCTCATCCCGAAATGCCCATAACCGCAAATTTCAGTACATGCTATTTCATAATTAAAATTAACATTCCCGGTTTCAACTCTCATTTCTGCAGTAGTCTTTGTTGGAACAAACCAGAAGGATGTCACCATTCCGGGTACCGCGTCCATCTTCAGTCGAAAATGAGGAGCAAAAACACTATGAAGCACATCTCTTGCTCTAATTCTTAATTCAACCGGCCTTCCTTTCGGCACATACATTTGCCCGGCACTAAAATCATCAAATGCATTCTTGTCAGTGAAGTCTACTCCAACTGGATTTTCAGCCATAATCAAGCGGTAATCGTGTTTACCCAGCAAGTTATCCCTTCCGGAATAGCGCAATTTCCAGGCAAACTGATGGCCAAGAATTTCTATTCTTTCCGCCTCTTGTGGAGCCTCATCAGTGATATCATTCCAAACAGTAAGACCATAGAAAATCAAGATTGCCAATGCTATGGCAGGGATAATTGTCCAGAGCATTTCTATCATGTTGTTATCCGGATAGAAAAATGCTTTTCGCCCTTCTTTGTATTGATATTTGAACGGGAAATAAAATAGAAGTGCCTGGGTTATGATGAATACAAAACCAGTAATCAGTGTTGTTACCCAAAAGAGGTTATCTGTGATAACTCCATGCTCCGACGCGACGGGCAAGGTGTATTCATCATATTTTGTATATGCATACCAAAGTAATACACTTCCCGAAACGATAATAAAAATCAAAAGCAATAAAGCATTTATCTGATTGCTTTGTCCATCTCTTTTCTCACCACCTTTCAAAATTCCAACAAGAGTTGCTATTCTGAAAATCAAAAACAGGATAACAACAATCAGTACAATCCCCGCAATTACAATTACTTTCATATCTGATTACTTTTCAAAATAATTTTTCTTCATATTCTAAATATGATGATGCCGACTTTCATCCAGCATTGGATGATTCTTTGCTATTAATGGAGCCTTTGCAATATTTACCAGAGCTACATATAGGAATCCTGCCAGGAATATCATAGTCACTCCAATTTCAAGGAGTCCGAAACCTCCATCAAATTGCAAACTTCCTGGTGTTATCATTAAATAAAAATCGAACCAATGCCCAATAAGCAGCATCGTACATACGAGTTTCAGGAATGTCATCTTTCTTTTTGCATCTCTTGTCATAAGAATAAGAAATGGGAGGAAAAAGTTTATTATCAGATTAAAATAAAAAATCCCTGAGTAATTACTTGTCTTCATTCGCTCATGAAAATAAATTGATTCCTCCGGAATATTTGCATAGTAAATGAGTAGGAATTGTCCAAACCAGATATAGGTCCAGAAAATGGTAAATGCCCAAACGAACTTACCCAGATCGTGAAGGTGATTTTCATTAACAAGAGATAGCAATCCTTTCTCTTTCAGGTAAATTACAATAAGAGTTGTCATTGCAAGACCGGATACCCACCAGCTGGCAAATGTGTACCAGCCGAACATAGTGGAGAACCAATGGGTATCGATTGACATTATCCAGTCCCAGGCGGCGGTGGAAGAAGTGACTGCAAATATAATGAGGAATATTGCTGAAAGGCTTCTCATTTTGTACCAATGAGAAGTGTTGGCATCAAGGTCCTCCGCAAGACTGTGTTTCCTTAACATCATAAAGAACCAGATCCATAATGCAAAATAAGCGACCATACGTACAATAAAGAAAATTGGAAACCCTGGATTATCTTGTAATGGCCAGAAGAAATACGCTCTTTTACCGCTGATTATTTTATCATAGTTCGCGCCACCTTCTGTATATAAATCCGTATGTGTCCAATGAAAAATATCGTGACCGGCAACAAAAAACATAACCAAAGTAATGATGGCTCCAATTGGCAGCCAGTATCCAAATGCTTCCGGGATACGCTGCATTCCGGCAGACCATCCCGCCTGCGAGGCGTATTGTATTGCCACAAAGAATACTCCGATTATGGCAATTCCGATGAAGAAAATATTATTGATCCAGATTCCAACGAAAAGTCTTTTCAGCCATGGAGCCGAACCATGTGATTCTTCGCTTGCATCGGCAACAGGGGTTGCACCAGATGGGTTTGCATCGGCCAACAGATTCTTAGCGGCTAAAGTTGCTGCATGTTCGTTTTCAGCACCATGTTCACCGCCACCGGACATAACCATAATCAAACCGATAATGGTCACCACAACTCCTACAGCTGCAAATACAAGGAGTTTCTTTTTTGTGGAGGAACCAAAAGTATATCGTTCGTCTAAATTCATGGTTATTTCTTTTGAAGCTGTTCTACATACCTGACGATTTTCCATCGCTCTTCGGGGCTTACTATCGAAGCATGAGCACCCATCCGACCTTTCCCCATTGTTATGACATGGAAAATGTGACCTTCCGGTTTATCTTTCACCAACGCGGAGTTGTATGCAGGAACTCCGGCCAGTGCCACACCGACGGGTCCATCACCTTGTCCGCTCTCGCCGTGGCAATGTTGACAGAATCGTACATATAATAATTTCCCTTCTTCCGTGATGGCAGCCGTTGAATCAAGGGGACTCTTTAAGGTTCTTGCCGCATATTCTAGGCTATCTTTGGGAATTCTGTATGGAAGGTAACCTCCTGCTGTTCTTGGCACTGAATTAGCCGGAGGCATTCGCATATTCATTTCGTAAGGGTTATAAGGATTGGAACTGTAATATTCTCCTTTACCATCCTCAAGAGAACTAACCCAATTACCTGCATCCTTGTCTTTAATTTGAGCAAGCGGTTCATAAGGCACAGCATGATACATGTTGGGTGCATATTCCAATCCCGGGTCATTACCACCGGCCCGGCATCCCAACAAGACAACCGCGAAAGTTGCTACAATAATTTTGTTCATGTTGTTTCCAATTCGCATATGAGTAGTAGTCTCAAAAGTTTTTTTCATTCACTTCCTCAGCGCCCGATTCTTTAATTATACTTATTAATTGATCCTTGGTAAAGAAAGTATTCTTTGCAAGATCAACAGCCATCACATGTTTATCATCTGTAATTCTTATATCAAACAGTCTGGGTTTCTTATAAGGTTTCAAATCGCTGATCACCAGGAAAGTTCCAACCATTCCTAATGCGGCCAGAAGCACTGTTATTTCAAAAGTTACCGGGATGAGCGGAGGCAATGATGCGTGATCTTTTCCTCCAATAATCATTGGCCAGTCAATCCCCAGCATGTAAAACATCATGGTTAAGGCGAGGATTGTTCCTGTAAGACCAAAGAGAAATGCAGAAATATGGATTCTCGATTCTTTATAACCCAAAGCATGGTCAAGGCCATGAATTGGAAAAGGAGTATATACTTCATGAATCTTCACACCTTTGCTTCTTACGGACTTAACCGCGTTAACAACAACATCTTCATCACTGTAAACCCCCACTAAGTAATTCTTATCCACTTGCATATTTACTTGCTTTTTTCTGAGGTTGATTTAATAATGCTTTTGATCTCTGCAATATTTACCACCGGGAAATATTTGGCAAACAATAAGAATGCCGTGAAGAAGAATCCAAATGAAAATAAGTATACACCCACATCATACCTTGTTGGGTAAAACATTGCCCAACTTGATGGCAGATAATCTCTGTGCAGAGAGGTTACAATAATTACAAATCGTTCAAACCACATTCCAATATTTACCACAATACTTAGAATGAATGTTGCCATTAAATTTCGTCTAATCTTCTTAATCCAGAATAACTGTGGTGAAATCACATTACATGTCATCATTGTTGCATAAGCCCACCAGTATGGTCCGGCAGCCCTGTTAAAAAAGGCGTATTGCTCGGCAGGAACCTGAGAATACCAGCTCATAAATAATTCAGTAATATATGCAATACCGACTATGGAGCCCGTTATTATGATGATAATGTTCATCATTTCCACGTGTTCAATGGTAATATAATCTTCAAGTCTGAACATTTTTCGAGTTACCAGCATTAGTGTAAGCACCATCGCGAATCCGGAAAATATTGCACCTGCCACAAAGTAAGGCGGGAAGATAGTGGTGTGCCACCCGGGTATAACCGAAGTAGCAAAGTCCATAGAAACGATGGTATGAACAGACAGTACCAGTGGCGTAGCCAGGCCCGCCAGGACTAATGCAACAGCTTCGAAACGCTGCCAGGTTTTTGCGGCGCCGTCCCAGCCCAGACTTAACGCACCATAAATTGTCTTAGCAACTTGGGTTTTAGCCCGATCGCGAATTGTTGCAAAATCAGGTACCAAACCAATATACCAGAAAACAAGGGAAACTGTAAAGTAAGTAGAGATGGCAAATACATCCCATAGCAACGGAGAGTTAAAGTTTACCCACAATGAGCCGAATGTATTAGGTAAAGGCAATGCCCAATAAAAGCCTAACCATAGTCGGCCCATGTGGAATCCGGGGAACATGGCGGCACAAATTACCGCGAAGATTGTCATGGCTTCAGCCGCCCTGTTGATTGACATTCTCCATTTTTGTCTGAAGAGTAACAGGATTGCAGAAATCAGTGTTCCCGCGTGACCGATACCGACCCACCATACGAAGTTGGTAATATCCCAGGCCCAGCCAACTGTTTTATTCAAACCCCAGACACCGATGCCGTGCCACAACAACATAAACAAAGCATATCCTCCTATTCCCAGGGCTGTTAGTGAGATGGCCATTCCCAATAACCAGGATTTTGTCGGAGGTCCTTCGACCTGTCTACAAATATCCTCAGTTACATCGGAAACAGTTTTCCCGCTGGTAACTAAAGGCACTCTTACTGAAGACACTGCTTGCATTGTAATCCTGTTTCGTTTTATTATTTACACGTTCTCTTCTTCTATATCCTTATTTCTGATTTTTGTCAGATAGTGAACATTTGATCTTACTCCAACTTCTTCAAGTACATGATACGCACGCTCTTCCTGCGCTCCTTTAACCGTTCCATCTTCGTTATATTCAATCCTTAACATTTTGGAGATTAGGCTTTCCTTTTCCAGCATATCACCAAAGGTTATTGCATGCGTAGGGCAAGCATCGGCACACGCTGTATTAATATCTTCATCTGTTGTTCTTCTACCTTCTTTCTTTGCCTTTAATTTTCCATCCTGAATTCTTTGCACGCACATAGAGCACTTCTCCATCACTCCTCTTGATCTCACGACTACATCAGGATTGAGGACCATCTTACCCAAATCAGTATTCATGGTAGTATTAACACCCGAGAATTGCCTGTTATCGTGATATTTAAACCAGTTGAATCTTCTTACTTTATAAGGGCAGTTATTTGCACAATATCGAGTGCCAATACAACGATTATATGCCATCTGGTTGAGTCCCTCAGTGCTATGAGTTGTTGCAGCCACCGGGCAAACAGTTTCACAAGGAGCATTGTTGCAATGTTGACACATCATCGGCTGGAAGGTAACTTCCGGGTTTTCAGATGCTTCCTCAAGAGCATACTGGTCATCATCAGCAGCATCACTGCTATAATATCTGTCAATGCGGAGCCAGTGCATTTCTCTCCTATTCAATACCTCATCTTTGCCGACTACGGGAATATTGTTTTCGACATTGCAGGCAACGACACACGCCGAGCAACCGGTGCAGGAGTTCATATCCACAATCAATCCCCAGTGGTGGTTGGTGTATTTATGACCCTTCCAAAGGGTGATAGCTTCAGGTTCTTTTTCATGGTTGGGATCAGACCATGTTTTAATTTTCGGAACATGTCTGCCTGCCAAAGGATCACTTTGATATTCTGAAAGTTTCGCCTCCTGAACAACGAAGTTGCGATTCATGTATGTCTGGTGCGTCTGGGTGCGGGCTATCCTATGTTCTTCCTCTGTATTGGAGATTTGCACTCCGGATGAAATGGTGTACGCTAGTGTTCCATTCAACAATTTTACCAAGGGATAAGCATTCACTCCCAATCCGTTTCCAACCCGGCCTGCAGCAGTTCTACCATATCCCAATGAAAGCCCCAGCGTTCCTTTTGCCTGGCCTGGCTGAATAAGTGCCGGCACAGAAAGTGAAATGTTGCCAACGTTAAGGTTTACTTTAGTAGTTCTATCACCATCCATTTCTATTCCCAACTCGGCGGCATCAGATTGTGAAACCGTAACATAGTTATCCCAGGTAACTTTGGTCACCGGATCAGGTAATTCATGCAGGAAAGGATTATTGGCCATGCTCCCGCTACCCATTCCTACCTTCTGATATATGGACAGTTCCCAGCCTGAGTTATCTTTTTTATAATTTTGGTTTAAGGCTGTTTCTACACTGGCAAAGTCAGCAGAGAATGCAGGTTGCTCCAATGTTTCTTCAGAAATTACTACCATAACCCCATCCACAAGTGTCTTATCCCAGAAAATCTGGAATCCTATGCTGTCATTGGCATTAGGATAGAATTTGGTTTTCCAGCTATTTTGCAGGAATTCTAAATAATCAGTCATTTCGTTACCGGCCCATTTCAGAAGAGTTTCCTGGGCCTGACGGGTATAAAATATGGGTGTGATAGTTGGCTGAGCAAGGCTGTAATGTCCTTTTCCTGGCTCCGCATCATTCCAGGATTCAAGGAAATGATTATCAGGTGCACAATATCCAACCAGGGATGTCAATTCATTTCTTCTATCAGAGGTTGAAACTGTCAAGGAAATATTTGCGAGTGATGATCCAAGTTCCGAACCTCGCGGGTGATCGTAAACAGGATTACAATTCAGGAAAATTGCGGCACCAATAGAACCTGATTTGGCTTCGCTGATAAAGGCATCCATTGATTCATCATTTCCCTGGGCGAGGTTTATAGGTTTGGTTAGATCCAGGGTTTTGCCATAGTTGCCAAGCAGGTCGTTGATGGCATTCACCAAAACCTGAACGGCATAATCATTTGAACCGGAGACAACCAAGGATTTGGTTCTGTTATTCCAGAGATCGGTAGCTGCTTTTTGCAGGAAGGGAATATCTACTGCTGGTACATTTGCAGCAGCCGCGCCTGTCTTGGCGGCAATCATATTGTATAATGTAGCCACGGCAAGACCATGCTGCGATGGTTTCATTTTCCCGCGATAGTCAGCATTCGCACCTGTCAAAGACATGTTCGATTCAAAATGAAAATGGCGGGACATCGACTTTTTATTGGGTCCCAGCTTTCTGTTTTTTGAATACTGACCGGAAAATTCCGCAGGTGATAACCATGTACCCAGAAAATCCGCATCAAAGGATACGATTACATTTGCTTTGCTGAAATCATATGCAGGCATTGTATCTGTTGCAAATGATGCCATGTTTCCTTTCCTTATTCCGTGGTATGACCGTGTATCATATACAACATGCAGAGTTGAGGGATATTTTGTTTTGAATATTTCAATAACCTCTTTGGTAGCAGGGCTAAGGATCGTGTTACTAACAATTCTTATCAGGCCACCGGCAGCAGAAATCTGATTTAGCTGTGCAATAATCTCACTATCCAACTCACTCCAATTTAGATCGGTGTTACCTTTCCTGGGGCCATCAAGTCTTTCAGTATCATATAATGAAAGAACAGATGCCTCAACCTGCGCAGTAACAGAACCATTGTTTATTGTTGAAAGTTTGTTGCCATTGATCTTGATAGGTCTGCCTTCCCTTGTCTTAACTACTATCGAACAATAATCTCCACCTTCCTGGTACGTTGAAGCGTAATAATTAGCAATGCCAGGATCAACATTAACCGGTTTATTCAAATAGGGGATAGCTTTTCTGACCGGTGTTTCACAAGCGGCAAGCGTTGCTGCTGTCAGGCTGAAGCCCATCAATTTGAGGAAGTCTCTGCGATCCCATTGCGAATCCGAAGAACCGTTGGTTGGAAGGTATTCAGGGAATTCCTTATCCTTTAACTTCAGGTATTCCGGATCGTTGTTTAACTCCTCTAATCCTTTCCAGTACCTCTTCTTAGTTTCCTTCATAATTAGTAGTAAGTCGCTTTATCAATTAATAATGGCATCGGGCGCATTCCAGACCTCCAATATCTTCAACCTTCATCGGCTCTTTGCTATTCTTTTCATGTAATTCAACCAGTTTATTATAATATCCATTACCGCGGGTATTTACATCTGTCTTTCTGTGGCAATCGATACACCATCCCATAGTTAAAGGTGCAAATTGACGGACAACTTCCATTTCTTCTACCGGACCATGACAGGTTTGGCATTCAATGTTTGCAACCTGGACATGTTGTGCATGATTGAAGTAGGCAAGGTCGGGAAGGTTATGAACCCTGACCCATTCAATAGGTGTGTCATTAGCCAGGGCTGTATAAATTTTTTGAATCTCAGGGCTGTCTCTAAGAATTTCAGTGTGGCAATTCATACAAATATTTGCTGATGGAATATTGGCACTTTTGCTTTTTCTTACTCCGGTGTGACAATAATTGCAATCAATGGCAAACTGTCCGGCATGCCTGGCGTGTGAAAACAGAATCGGTTGAGTTGGCGCATAGTCTTGCTGAACCCCAATGTGATAAAGGCCGTCAATTACACTTTTCAAAACAATAGCGGTAAATACAAATGCGATAGCTCCCATGGCTGCTTTTGACCTAAGTACTTTCCCCCAGTCAATTGTTCCGGAAACAACTTCCTGATCAGCTTTCCCCAAATCACCTTTTTGATCCAGGTATCTCTTTAGAATTCCTACAATAAGGATCAACACTATCAGAATCAGGAATATCACAAATAGCAAACCGATCAGGATTGCAATAAGGTATCCGGTTGGAGCTTGAGCAGTAGTAGCTCCCTGTCCCGCATCAGATGTTTGGACTACCTCAGCAGGTTTCCCGGCTTCAGTCTGAACATATGAAATAATAGAAGTTATATCCTCATCAGTAAAGAAATCGAAAGCAGGCATTTCAACCTTGTTGTACTCATTAAATAAATTGTTTGCATACTCATCTCCACTAGTAATTACCTTCTGACTATTCTTTACAAAATTGATAATCCAGGAGAGTTCCCGGCGGTCATTAATACCGGCTAATGCCGGGCCGATTAGTTTTGCTTGCACCCGGTGACACTGTGCGCAATTCTGTTGAAATAGTGTTTGACCCTTTGCAATCATTTCCGTATCATCAGAAGCAGCTGCGACCGAATCGGCCTCTTGAGCAATTGAAGCTATGCCTATGCAGAAGAAAAGGAAAATAAGTACATGCTTAACGACGGTGGAGGGGGATGTCTTAAGGGACATGTTTATAGGTTATAGTTTGGTTTAAGGTTTTTAAGACCGTACAAATCTAATATTCGATATATATATTTCAAATTTATTTCAATCATTTTCAAATTGACCAAATTTGGTCCAAATCAATCCTAATTTCTGACTGAAATTAAAAATCCAAATCCTCTTTTCTTCCTATAAATTATTATTTGAATTTTACTTTTGGTTCTCGTAAATGTATTGGTTTTAAATTTCAAAACAACATACTTCCTGATTATTGCTGAAGTCAGGCCTGGTCAATGTTTTTGTTTAATCAAATCTCTTTATATATTCAACGACACATTATATGGCAAGTCTTGCAATTTTAGGGTCAGGTTTTATCAGCGATTTTTATGTCCAGACACTTCAGGGATACCGAAGCAAGGATAGAGTAATTATTGCTCACTCTCGTGATGAATTAAGGTTGAAGAAATTCTGTGGCCGCCATGGTATACCAAACTTTACCACCACAATGGAAGAAGCCATCAGTCATCCCGAAGTGGATCTTGTTGTGATTGGTCTTCCTAATTATTTGCACAAGGAAGCGGTTCTGCTTAGTGTAAAGCACAAAAAGGGAGTTCTCTGCACTAAACCTCTGGGCCGTAACTATTCTGAAGCGCTGGAAATGATGAAAGCAGTTGAGGAGGCAGGGGTGTTTAATGGTTACCTGGAGGATTTGGTTTATACCCCGAAGACGGTGATGTCAATTGACAACATCCGCAATGGTTCAATCGGAAAAGTAATTTGGGCCAGGAGTCGTGAAACACATCCGGGTCCGCACAGCGACTGGTTTTGGGATAAAGAACTCGCCGGCGGCGGAGCAATTCTTGACCTTGCATGCCATTGCATTGAGATTGCCAGGAGTTTTATTGGTAAGGAAATAAGACCGGTGGAAGCTATGTGCTGGGCGGCTACCCAGGTAAAACCTATTGAAGCCGAAGATCATGCCATCGGACTCGTCAAGTATTCCAACGGAGCAATTGGACAGTTTGAAGTAAGCTGGACGTTTAGAGGCGGGCTGGATCTGAGGGATGAAGTGATGGGCACGGAAGGAACCATCTGGCTGAACCATTTTTTGCGTACCGGATTTGAACTCTTCACCACTTCAGAAAAAAAAGGATATGTTTCTGAAAAATCGGAATCTCAAAAAGGCTGGCTTTTCCCGGTCGGAGATGAAAAAGTTGATCTGGGCTACGTAAATATGTTTACCGACATGCTTAATGCGTGGGAAGAAAAGAAACGACCCGTAGAAACTTTTTATGACGGCATGGTGGTGAATGCCATCATGGATGCATGCCTGTTATCTGCCAAAACAAAAAAATGGGAACCGATAGTAATCGAGGATTGGCGGGGTGAAATGGATTCCCCGAAAGATAGTTTTAAGCAGGAGTACGATGCAGACCATTTCCTGGTGAAAATTGAAAAACTGCAGGACGGAAGTAAGAAGATAATTCTTCAGGAAAAACGAACCGGTAAGATTTCCCAACGAGTTGAATAACACTATATATTATGGTATTGATGAATTCAAAAGTACGAGTACAGTTGTCTGTAATGATGTTCCTCCAATTCTTTGTGTGGGGAGCCTGGTTTGTAACTCTTTCCTCTTATCTTACTGACATCGGCTTTGAGGGTTTGTTTGTGGGCAGGGCTTACCTCATGAATAATATTGCGGCAATTATTTCCCCCTTTTTTGTAGGAATGATTGCTGACAGGTTTTTCAACTCGGAAAAGTTAATGGGATTTTTGCACTTATTGGGCGGTGTGGTTATGTTCCGGGCGACAGGCATTACTGAGGTTGGACCACTGATTGGAGTACTCCTACTCTATAACGTGTGTTATATGCCGACGCTAGCCCTGGTGAATGCCATCTCATTTAACCAGATGCAAAATCCTGATAAGGAATTTCCGGGGATAAGAGTGTGGGGAACTCTGGGCTGGATTGTTGCAGGGTTAACTATTCTTTTAATTCAAACTTCCTTTTTTGAAGGTGTTGAGACTTCGAATATACCCATGAAAATGGCGGCAGGTGTTTCCATTCTTTTAGGGTTATTTTCTTTTTCGCTCCCAAATACACCTCCAAAAATGGCTGGAGAAAAAGTTTCTGTGGGCGATGTTCTTGGTTTAAAAGCATTACGGTTGATGAAAGACTGGTCGTTTGCCCTTTTCGTCATTTGTTCTTTTCTGATCTCAATTCCCCTGGCATTCTACTACAATTTCACCAATGTATTTTTAAATGAAAGTGAAATGACCGGAGTAGCCGGAAAGATGACAATGGGCCAAATGTCGGAGGTAATTTTTATGATCCTGATGCCGTTCTTCTTTGCCCGGCTTGGTGTAAAAAAGATGCTGCTGTTTGGAATGTTAGCCTGGGTGATCCGGTATGTTTTGTTCGCCCTCGGTAATAATGAAGCCTTGGTTTGGATGTATTACATTGGAATTTTGCTTCATGGAATTTGTTATGATTTCTTCTTTGTAACGGGTCAAATTTATGTTGACAGGAAAGCAGGTAAAGAGATTCGAGCCAGCGCTCAAGGATTATTCGCATTGATTACTTATGGACTTGGAATCGGCGTTGGTTCAGAAGTGTCCGGCAGAATTGTTTCCGCTTACACAGTTAATGGAGTCAAAGATTGGCCATCTATCTGGTGGGTGCCTGCAGTATTTGCATTGGTAATTGTGATCTTTTTTGCATTAAGCTTTAAGGATAAGCAGGAGGTGGATAGTTCACTGTAATAAAAAATAGAGACTGTCTCTTCCCATCGGATTTCTGAGCAATTACTCATTAAAACGCACCCAATTTACAACCGCTACAGGTTGACTTGTACTTCCATCAATAGATTTGAACAAGAAATAAACGTTATGAAATCCGGAAAGTGGTTGTATCGGGATAGTATAAACTTTTTCACTCATTTCCATTACACCTTGATTAAGCTTATACATTCCCAAAAGGTCACCGGCAGGGGAATCTAATCGCACTTCAATTACGCCGCCACTGGTATAGATTGCCGCCAGGCCAATATCGGCATCGATTGATGTAATTCCGGTAAAGTCTATTTCACTGTAGCCAAAATATTTTCCAGAGTAGCCAACAGTAACTGTAATGTCGCGATCGAGGATTGGAACTTCGCCTGCTTTGGCAGAATAAGTCATGATCTGGTTAGAGAAATCAAAATCTTCCGCTTCCAGAACCGGATTCCTCAAAATCATATAATCACGAGTTGTCAAAGGTTGTATTCCGTTTGCACCCTGGTCCGTGTATGAAGCAGAGATCACATATATACCTTTTTCACTTTGCTCTTTAAGTTCAAAAATTCCGGACAATTGTGTTTCAGATTGCTTTACCGGTTTATCCAGATTCAGAATATACTCCACCATCAATTTTGTTTCTGTTTCATTAAGTTGGTGGTGAGCAATCATAGGTCTCGTACCCCAAACTCCCACGCTGCCATTCACTATTTTTCCAGATAAAGATTTACTGTTTAGCTCATTATTTTCATACCGGTTGCTGATCTCCAGATAAGATGGTCCAACCGAACTTTGTCTTTCCTGGTGGCAAGCCTGACAATCTGAATTTTCAATTAGAATTTTCCCCAGGTAGGCCGGGTTGTTATTCAGGTAATCCTGGAAAGATAAAGTATTTTTAAGCTCAAAACCTGAAGGCAGAAAGGTGCCGGCAATTACCAATCTTGACAGATCTATTTTATTATTTTGGGAATCTTCCTCATCTGTCAGATTAATGGAGTATTTCAAATCTCCACCCCTGAAAAATGTCTCATTCTGCGCAATTTCCAACGCAATTTCAGGAGGCGTATTTCCCGCATATATATCTAAGCTATTTTTACTTACATTACCTTCTGAATCTGTAACCGTTAGTTCAACTTCGTGTATTCCGTTTTCAGAAATGGTTAAGTTCTCATCACCGCTAATTCCCGGAACTAACTTACCATCCAACTTCCAGTGGTAAGTGAGATCATCGCCATCATAATCTACGCTGTTCCGCGCTGAAACGAGAACCTCTAATGGCACAGCACCGGCTATTTTATCAGTGGTAATGGAGGCAACAGGGGCCCTGTTTCCTGAGATAAAACTGATCTTCGACAACCGGGCATCCGCGTTGCCTACATACCAAATGGAGCCGTATTCAATAATATATAATTCTCCTTTTTCCGAGAAAACCATATCAATGGGGTGAATCCACTTTTCTTCCGGAAGAAAACCTTCCATTTTCGTATAATTACCCGGATCATCCATAGTTACAACATTGATCCACCCACGCATCCAGTCATAGATGAATAGTTTACCATCATAATATTCAGGAAATGCATTTGCAAAATTTTTGTAGTCTTCAAAATAATATACTTGTCCTGCCATTGCATTCCTCCCACCCGTTCCGGTCAGCGGGAATTCTTCCGATGCATCATATGGGTAGTAAATAAAAGCAGGCTGGGCGGATGGCAATTTACCAAGTCCTGAATTGTTGGGTGAATTGTTTATCGGGTTACGCGCATCAAATTTTCTTCCGGAAAGGTTTTTCGTGAAATCATAATCATTATACGCTTTGTTATCCGCAACAAAATATGGCCAGCCAAAAAAACCTGCGCTACGGGCCTGGTTCACCTCATCATAACCTTTCGGTCCCCGATCTGTGCTGTCTTTAGCGGCATCCGGACCTACTTCACCCCAATAGATAAATCCGGTTTTGTTATCAACCGAAAGTCGGAAAGGATTACGGTTTCCCATTATATAAATTTCTGGCCTGCTATTAATGTCGTCTTTAGGAAACAGATTTCCGTCTGGTATAGAATAAGTGCCATCCGCCTCCGGTTTTATTCGCAGAATTTTCCCACGCAGATCCATGCTGTTCGCTGATGATTTCTGGGCATCCCACGCGCTGCGTCCCTCCCGCTCGTCAATGGGTGCGTAACCATCCGATGCAAATGGATTTGTATTGTCGCCGACTGTAATGTATAAATTGCCTTTACTATCAAATTCCAGGCCGCCTCCTGAGTGGCAACATTCATCCCTTTGATTAGGTATTTTGAGAATTATTTTTTCCGAGGATAGATCTACGGTATCATCTATAATTGTGAACCGTGAAACATACTGGACATGATCATCAATCGCCGGAGAATAGAATAAATAGATCCATCCTGTTGATTCAAAGTCCGGAGATTTGGCTAATCCCAACAAGCCATCCTCCTGCTCTGAAAATACTTCAAGTCTGCCTATTGTTTTCGCTTTATTCTCCTGAGGAAAAAACATTCTAATCCCGCCCCTTCTTTCAATATAAAGTACTCTGCCATCCTTGAGAACTTCCAGTTCCATAGGTTCATTCAATCCTGATTCCATAACCGTTTTCGCAAACCTTCTGGCATCCGGAGTTACAGTTACATTATCATAATTAACCGGAGAACCATCGCCGGCAGCGTATTGAATTCCACCCAGAAGATGATTCAGAAATTCAGGCTCTTGAAAAGTTTCGGAGGTGTGACCGAACCCACTATAAAAAACCCGGCCTCCATCAAACTCATGGAACCAGGAGATAGGATGGTTCTCACCATTTTTCCCGCCCTCATAAGAGGATTCTTCCAGATTAATTAACACATTAATGTAGGGCTGGATATCTTTCAAATTGTACCACTCATCAACCCGCTCCCATTCTGTCGGTAACCTTTCTGTTGCAGGATGCTGTGGATTCACCACTTTTACCGTTGCCTTTTGAATTTGAGGATGACTTTCAAAATAAGCACCAACAAGTTGATTGTACCAAGGCCAGTCATATTCTGTATCCACCGCGGCGTGAATACCCACAAACGAGCCACCCGCCTGAATAAAGCGTGTTAATTCTAATTGCTGAGATTCATTAAGGACATCCCCTGTTGTAGATAGAAAGATTATCACTTTATAATTGCGCAGGTTTCTTTCCTTGAAAATGGCAGCATCTT
This sequence comes from Cyclobacteriaceae bacterium, assembly GCA_036397995.1. GTDB lineage: Bacteria > Bacteroidota > Bacteroidia > Cytophagales > Cyclobacteriaceae > DASWHX01. Next base: position 4,691 of record DASWHX010000216.1, on the reverse strand, counting down.
CTGTCGTATCCACTTCGAATCCGTTTTCTTTACCCAGCTTCATGATAGCAAGCTTACCCTCTTCAATAGACTCATGCCGGAATTCCGCGGTTTTCGAAAAAACTAAAACATTACAAGATTGTGGCCTTCTAAAAAACCACCGATAAAGCAGTGTCGCCAGAATAATCAAGGAAATAATAATGATTAGTTTGCGCATACGATTTGTTTGAAGCACAAGTAAGGCAACAAATGGTGAACTATCAAGTCAAATACAAATCGTAATAAAAAATGATCACTTACTGATGATCTTTGCCTGAGATTCCCTGATACCTGTTACTCGTCTTTAAGCACATTAACCGGATTCACCAATGAAACTTTGAGGCATTGATAGCTGACCACCAGAATGGCAAAAGCGAAAGTTACAGCGCCTGCCAATAGGAATATCCAGGGGTTTATATCAATACGGAAGGCAAAGGAATTGAGCCAGGTTCTGATGAAGTACCAGCCTGGCGGGATGCTGAGTACAAAAGAGATCAGGATGAGAATTGAAAAATTTCCTGACATGATCAAAAAGATATCCTTCCCGGATGCTCCCATTACTTTTCGCACCCCCATTTCTTTCAGTCTGCTTTCCGCAGTAAATGACGAGAGAGCGAACAAACCGAGTGCTGAAATAATGATGGCGACTGTTGTAAATACTTTCACGATAAATGAGAGACTTTCATCGGACTTATACTGAGAATTCAGATCATCATCCATAAAGGTATATTCAAATGGTATCCCACCGGCCTGTCTATCCCAGGTAGTTTTCATTTCTGCAAACAAGTTTTGATAATTATTTGTGTTTACAGAAACCAGCAAATACCTGGGTTGAAAAGTATCAGGATTTGACATCGTAAACATATATGGAATAATGTCTTCATAAAGAGATTGAAAATTAAAATCTTTTACGACACCTGAAACTTTGTATGTTATAATAGTATCCCTTCCATTAATAGGGAACATGGAATGTATGTTCCTTCCAACAACATCATCCAATTCATAGCCCAAATTGCGTACGGCCGCTTCATTTAAGACTACCGCTGTGTTAACATCCGCGGGGAAATCTTCTGAAAATTCCCGACCATTTACAACTTCTACACCCAGAGTATTCATGAACTTGAAATCCACATAATTTGTGCGGATATTTACCGCCTCATCCATTGAACTTCCATCCTTGTAATAGGAATTATCATTGAAAACGAATTTTCCGGGATAAGCGTGGCCGGCACCAATGTTTACTATTCCAGGAAGTTTTGAAAATTCATTCTCCAGAATTTTGTATTGTCGTCCAACCTCAGGCGAGCGTAAGGGAATTGCAATTTGGTTTTCCTTTTGGAAACCCAGCGATCTTGACTGCACAAAATTCAGCTGTTGATTGATGGTTATCACCCCAACAATCAAACTGATTGATATCAAAAACTGAAAAATTACCAGGCCTTTTCTCACCATTCCTAAGCCTGATTTGTTACTCTTATTTTTAAAGATTCTGTTTATCGATATTCCTGATAAATGAAATGCGGGGTAAGATCCGGCAATAAATCCCGTGATAAAGCCGATTGCCACTGCAATCAGCAGTTGTGCTGGTTCAAGCAAATCAAGGGTAATTCTCTGCCCTGTTATCTGGTTAAAAGACGGGAGCAGTAAATATACTATTCCAATGCTCACAATTAAGCTAATCAATGTGATAAGAACTGACTCTGTAAGAAATTGATTGGCCAGGGAAATTCGTTGCGCCCCAAAAACTTTTCTCACTCCAATTTCCCTGCTTCTGTGCCCGGACTGAGCAGTGGCCATATTCATAAAGTTAATACACGCAATTAGCAGAATTATCCCTGCAATGGTGCTTAAGATGTATATAGTCTTCAAATCACCTTCATTTTGAAAGCCCAGTCCTTTTGCTTTCAAATGAATGTCTGCCACATTAATCAGGTCATGGGATTTTCGAAATCCGGTCTTTTCCATGTCTTCACCCACATACTTATCTAAAAAAGCAGGAAACTTTGATACCAATTGCTGCGGAGAAGCATTTTGATTTAAACGCAGGTACGAATACACGAAGTTATTTCCGAGCAATTCATTACTTCTGAAAATATATTCTCCAATGCCAGGATTGTTCATGCTCGTTACAAAGGAAATTTTAAGATGGGTATTTTTAACCGGCTCTTTAAAAACACCGGTAATTTCATAATCCACTTTACCAAAAGAGTTTTCGATGCTGATGATTTTTCCCAATGCAGGTTCATTCCCGGCAATTTTTTCAGCAAGCGACCGGGAGATTACTATGTTTCCGGAATTGTTAAGGCAGGTGGCGGGATTTCCCTCTGCAAAATCATATTTCAAAATTTTGAAAAATGCGGAATCTGCCAGGTAGCCTTCATCCTGAAAAAATTTTGTTTCCTCATAAGAAACCAAATTTTTCTCAACCCCCACAAAGCTGGACAAACGAGCAATTTCCTCAACTTCCGGAAATTCAGATTTCATTTTGAAAGCCAATCCCAAAGGACTGGTTTGCATATTCATTGTTTCTCCATTAGATTCTCCATTTGTGGAAACGCGAAAGACATCCTCCGCCCTTTCATGATGTTGATCAAAGGTGAGCTCAGATTTTACAAACAAAAGAATTAACAAGCTGGAAGCCATTCCCGCAGTCAATCCAATTACATTAATTGAAGTATACAGTTTCTGTTTGATCAGATTTCTGTAGGCTATCTTGAAGTAGTTGTGAAGCAGCATAATTTCAGTGTATTTATATGGATTTGAATTTCTTTTTAAAAGGTAAGGCCGGAAAGAACGAATAACACTCCACCAATAATAGAGAGTTGCATTCTTCTTTCCACGAGAGGTTAAGCGAGTTTGAAATTCCTCATACAAATCTCCCTCAATCATTTCTACAAATGCGGGATCACAGAATAACCGTAGAAACCAGGTTGCAATTTTCGGAGGCTTATTCATCGAAGTTTGCTTAACGCATTAACCGGTACATCAGCCCAAAGATTTTTACGCAAGTCCCTTGATTCCTGAAGGGCTGACAAGCCTTTGTTGGTTGCCGAAAAGAATCGCTTCCTTTTGCCTCCCCTTTCGCAGGTAGGTTCACCAAACTGAGATTTGACAAATCCTTTTTGTTCCAACCTGTATAAAGCCGCATGTATTGCGCTCAGGTTCACCGACCTGTTTGCGCGTCCCTGAAATTCTTCTTTTAAGGAGTTTCCGTAAGCTTTGCCATTAAGAATTGCTACAATTAGTAATATAACCTCCTCAAATTCACCAAGATATGTTCCTTTCATATTTTATATATATGTAAATTATATATATAGACTGATCCAATGAGAAAAAGGTTACGATTAGCCCCAATTTCTTATACGGAAAATTATCAGGTTTTAAGTTCATTTCATCACACCTACCTTTAACTCCAAACCATTTTGTTTCTTACATTTGCAGCATACCTAATTTTCCATGAATGATGTTTGAAGTTACTTATCGTAGAACTATCACTGGTTGCTTACTGTTAATAATGTTCGCAGGGTGCAGGGACAACTTGTATAAAAATGAAGTGGAATGGAGACTAGCCTGGAGAATGTGGGAATCAGAATCATTGGACAAAAACTATGCACTTGGCGCTAAACAATTTGACAGCTTGTTGGCTATTAAATCCAATATTGATCCAAATTTACTTATTAGCGGGATTCGTTGCCTGGCCGAAACAAACCAATATCCAAAAGCGTATGTTGTTCTTCTCAATAATCCACGCATTTTTGAAATCAATTTGTGTGTTGAAGGTTGGTTTAGGCCACCAAATACTCCGGAGTGGGGAGACATTTGCATCAGGATGGATAATAACGCAGATCTCCTGTTCCCCCAAATAAAAGAAGACTTGTTAATAATGTATTTTAATGATCAAATTGCCCGCGGGCGAGAAATCAGGAGCCTGGTTAATGAAACAGGTTACAGTATTAGCAAGGATAAAATTTATGATGAAGATATTGATGGGACTGACAAAATCAATATTGAAAAATTGAAAATTATTATTGATGAGATCGGCTTTCCTGACAGAAAAATGGTAGGCAAACAGGGCATGATGAGTATATATACTATAATTAGAAATGCCAATAAGTATCCGGAGTTTCAGGCATCACAATTGAAAAATGTGAAACTTGCCGCTGAACAAGGAGAATTAAGCACGGAAGATTACGCCTATCTTTTCGATAGGGTTAAATTGAATGCCGGTGAAAGACAAGTTTACGGTACTCATTTTTCTGCACCTGATTACGCTGATCGTAAAGCCGTATTGATGCCAATTACTGATGAGGAAAAATTGGACGATAGACGAAGAGAATTAGGACTCATGCCAATTGAACTCTTCAAACGACTCTTACTATTCGAGTTTGAGGGGACTGATTCAATTTCATAGAATAAGCCTCTTGATTCTTGATCCTTCTCTTGCCCGAAGCGTTCCCGAACAAAACTTATACCCCCTGTAGTCCCCATAAAATAAGGGGGACAATTTGCGGGCAGGGTGGTTCTTAAAATGGTTGTCTCGTCCTGAAATAGGTTGACAATAAAGTCAACCAAAATGAATCACATAGAATTAAAAGAAAGTATCATTGCCGAATATTTATCCACAGGATTAAGTCTTCGTAAATTGGGGATCAAGTACGGATTAAATTTCCGTA
>DASWHX010000215.1:0-15946 GCA_036397995.1 Cyclobacteriaceae bacterium | reverse complement strand
TTTAATGGCAATGGAACAGTACCGGAGCTAACCAGGTGCACGTTCTGAACCATTCTGTTATACGAAGCCTTTAAAGAACTCTGGGACTTAAGAAGAAATCTTCCTGAAACTCTGGGCTCAGGATTTACAAATGTTTTTATATTCTCAAACTGATCATACTTCCTTTCTCCTGTCACTATTGTTGAAGACCTGTTGTTTATATCTTCATAATACTTTATTGTAGTTTCGCCAATGTTTTGGAATATGCTCAATCGAACTCCCAGCTCAAGTGTAAATCTTTCGGATATAGTCTGCTTGCTTTCAAGGTACAAGGCATGATCCAGTGCGAACAGGTGTTCAAGTTCCGAAGTTGTAAAAATTGAGCCGGGTTGATTGGGTTCAATTTTACCAGGGAAAAACCTGCGGTAAGATAAATCATATCCAAATTTGATCTCAACTTTTGGACTTGCGAAGTAATGATTATCTGCTTTCAAAGTAAACTGTTGAATTCTGGAAGTCCATTCAAACCCTTGTACAGGGTCTTTTAATTCCAACCCATACGCGAACTGACTGCCTATAAGAGTAAGGTTTGAAAAAAGTTTTTCAGTATAATGATGATTCCATCGAAGTGTGGCGGTACGGTTGCCCCAGTCGAACCCAAAAATTTTATTAAAACTGAATGAATCTTTACCCACATAAAATGCGGCAAAGAATCTGTTTTTGTTGTTCAACCTCCAATTTGCCTTTGCATTTATATCATAGAATGAAACCCTTGCATCTTCTCCCGCTGCCGCGATAAAGATATCCGCATAAGACCGACGGGCGGAAACCAGAAACGAACTTTTCTCTTTTCTTAATGGCCCTTCAACCAGGAGCTTACTGGCGAGTGTCCCAATGCCCGCCGAGCCGTGAATTTTTTTGTTATTGCCATCACGGGTTCGTACATCCAGGATTGAAGATAAACGTCCTCCGAAACGAGCAGGTATGCCTCCTTTATATAAATCAGCATCTTTAATAACATCACCATTAAAAACCGAGAATAATCCGAAAAGGTGTGAAGGATCATAAATGGGAGCCTCATCTATTAAAATTAGATTTTGATCTGCACTGCCGCCTCGCACAAAATAACTGGATGTCCCCTCCCCAGCTGTAATAACACCCGGTAACATCTGAATTGTTTTGATTATATCAGGTTCTCCAAACAATGCCGGTAACTTCTTAATTTGATCCACATCCAGCTCATTTCGGCTCATATTTATCTCTTCGAAATTTTGTTGGGCACGTTCTGCGGTTATTACCATTTCCTCAATCTCAACGCTTTCCTCCTCAAGGTCAACGTTTTGAGTAACGTCTTTTGACAATTCCACTTTTGTTTCTGTCGTTTTGTAACCCAGATATGCATAACGTATTACATATGTTCCTGCCGGAAGCGTAACCGAATAAAAACCATAAGCATTTGTAACTCCGCCTGAACCTGAATTCGTAACAAAGACTGTTGCTCCAATTAATTCTTCTCCGCTTTCCGCATCTCTGATATATCCGTTTAAAGTAAACTTGTTCTGACCAAACAGGGCATTTAGTTGAAAAAAAAGAAATAATAGTGAGGTTAAGGATAAATACTTCATTGAATATATTGCTTCAAGTGATTAACGGTGGCAAAAGTAAATCCTTTATTAAATTACACCCCTATTATTAAAGAGATATTTCATTTAATTGTTTTGATGAATTTATTCGTATTAGTTAAAGACAACTCTGATCACTCCCACCCCCACTCAAATTCAGAATTTCAATATTTAATAAGTAAATTTCAGCCCACTATACCAAAATGAAATTTCAAAAAAATAATATAGAACAACACTTTTCTCCACCAATCATTCAATTCAATGGACACTTGCAAACCATTATACCGGGTCTATTCAGAAGAATAAAAATTAATGGGCTGCAAAGAGAACGATGGGTAACACCTGATGGTGATTTTATCGATGTTGACTGGTTGAAGAATTCAGATAAACGATTGGTTATATTGTGCCATGGATTGGAGGGAGACAGCCGGAGACCCTACATTTTAGGAATGATAAAGGCATTAGCCTCAAGAAACTTCAGCACGCTTTCATGGAACTTCAGAAGTTGTAGCGGAGAGATAAACAAGCTCAAGAGATTTTACCACAGTGGGGCAACCGAAGACCTTCATTTTGTTATACATAAAGCAATAGAGAAATTAGCGCCGGAGGAAATATTTATCATAGGATTTAGTCTTGGCGGCAATCTGGCTTTAAAATATCTGGGTGAAAATCATAATCTGAGCCCGTTGATTAAGAAAACTGTTGGTATTTCTGTACCCATTCACCTGGCTTCAAGTTGTAAAAAAATGATGAATTATGAGAATCGCCTGTATGAGATCCGGTTTCTTAGATCATTAAAGGGAAAAGTAATTTCAAAAGAAAAATTAATGCCGGGGACATTCGATTTAAAACCCTTAACCCGGATTCACCATCTTTGGGACTTTGACGATCTTTATACAGGCCCGATTCACGGATTTAAGGATGCGCCGGATTATTACGAGATGTGCTCCGCTATTAATTTCCTGAAGGATATAAATATTCCTACCCTATTGATAAATGCTAAAAATGATCCTTTTCTTTCTGAAAAGTGCTATCCGGATAATCAGCAAATTTCAAACCCGCTGGTTACGACAATTTATCCGGATAAAGGCGGTCATTGTGGGTTCTCCGCTTCAAACGGACTTTACTATTCAGAATATGTTACTTTGGAATTCCTCTCGAAGGATTAAGAATTTGCTAAATTAGCCTGTTATGATTGAGCGATATTCAATTTCAAGGCCTGCTTTGAATTTAGAGGAACGATTTGGGATCGAAGTGGATAAGAAATATAAACCAAAATATAATGCCGCACCAACGCAGTTGGTGCCGATAATCACATTATCAGGCCGGGGTGGATTAAGCTATTTTCACTGGGGTCAAACTCCCGAATTAGCCAAAGCAAAACCTGTAGGCCAAAAACTTCTCTTTGCAGATTCTTCAGACCTCACCATAAAAGCAAATCTCAAAAGAAAACTTGCTGCTCATAGATGCATTATTCCTGCCGACGGTTTTTACGCATGGAAAAAGGTGGGCAAAAAGGAGATGATTCCCTATCGTATTGTTACCCTAAATCAAGTTCTATTCTCAATTGCAGGATTATGGGAAGAATACGAAGATGAATCTGGAAATGAAGTGCACACTTTTTCCATGATTCAAACTAAATCTCCCCAGGTAATTGAACAAATTACGCCTTCACTTCCCGCAATCCTTCATCAGGATGAAGAAGAAATCTGGCTTGAAAAGTCTTCGGGATCAGATGATCTAATATCAATAATCAAACCTTACTCCAATGACGAATTATCATTTTTTACAGTCTCGTCCAGAATTCATTCATTAAATGCAGAAGGACCCGAATTAGCCAAACCTGCACCTGCGGCAGATCAATTTGGGAATTATTCCCTTTTTGATTGACCTATCTTTAATAATAGGTGCTATATTAGAAACACTTATTTAATGTTATGCGAAGATCAAAAATAATAGGAGTTGGACATTATGTGCCTGAACGAGTGGTAACCAATGATGATCTGGCAAAAATTATGGATACTTCCGATGAATGGATTACCGAAAGAACCGGAATCAAAGAAAGACGGTACTTTGACCCTGAAAAAGACACGGTTTCCAATATGTCGGCAACAGCAGCAAAAATGGCCGCGGAGAGAGCCGGAATTTCAATGAAAGAAATTGAATTTATTGTCCTGGCCACAATTACCCCCGATTACTTCTTCCCGGGATCTGGTGTGCTTTTGCAAAGGGAATTGGGTTTGCATGGAATTGGCGCACTTGATTTAAGAAATGCCTGTTCAGGATTTATTTATGGCTTGAGTGTTGCCGATCAATTCATTCGCACCGGCATGTATAACACGATACTGGTTATTGGCGCGGAAATTCAATCCTCGGCTTTGATAATGGATTCCGAACACAGGGGTACAAATGTAATATTTGCGGACGGTGCAGGTGCAGCAATCCTGAGGGCAACCGATAATGAAAATCAAGGAATTCTGTCTACTCATCTTCATGCAGATGGAAGATATGCAGAAGAATTATTTGTAAAGGATCCCGGCAGCAGTAGAAAGGTCAGGTTGAGCCACGAACTCATTGACGGCGATACATTTTATGTGCACATGAATGGACGAGATGTTTTCAAGCATGCCATCGTCAGATTTCATGAAGTAATTCAGGAAGCGCTCGCTGCCAATAATCTGAAACAAACGGATATTGATTTACTAATCCCGCACCAGGCTAATTTAAGAATTAGCCAGCATGTTCAAAAGCAGCTCGGTTTGTCGGATGATAAAGTTTTCAACAACATAATGCGATACGGAAATACAACCGCGGCGAGTATTCCTATTGCAATGAGCGAGGCCTGGAGTGACAAAAAGATTCAGGCAGGAAATTTGATATGTCTTGCTTCATTCGGAAGTGGGTTTACATGGGCATCGGCATTAATCCGTTGGTAACCTATTATTGAATTTTTATAAACAAAAAGACTCCATTTTCGTAAATTTAGTTTACAAATCGCCTGGAATGATATGAAGAGAAATAAGAGGATTATAGGGCTTGGTCTCCTGCTGGTATTTACCACTGCTTTTGTAGCTTTCAGAAGTTCTGATCGTTACTTCGAAATAGCCAGGAATCTCGAGATTTTTGCGGCAGTATATAAAGAAATTAATAATTACTATGTCGACGAAGTAAATCCAAATACATTAATGCGCACTGGAATTGACGCGATGCTTCAGTCCCTTGATCCTTACACAAATTATATTCCTGAAGATGATATTGAAGATTTCCGCTATGAAACCACCGGGCAATATGGTGGAACCGGCATTCAAATCACCAAGATGAATGGCAAGACCATGATCACAAAAGTTTTTGAAGGTTACTCGGCCTTCAGAGCAGGAATAATCGTAAGTGATGAAATTACAAAAGTAAATGGGGTTGAAATCTCAGCCCTTAATCTGGATGAAACAGGCAAACTGATGCGCGGTCAGCTTGGCAATCATATAACACTGTCTGTTCTCAAATATGGAGAATCTCAGGCCAGGGACTTTTCACTCAAAATCGAAAAGATAACCGATCCCAATGTTCCTTATTACACCATGTTAACTGATGATATCGGCTATTTCTTGCTGGTTGGTTTTACTTTTGGTGCCGGGGATGAAGCCCAACAAGCAGTAAGGAATCTTATCAACAAAGGAGCGAAGAAAATTATTTTGGACTTACGGGAAAATCCCGGTGGAATTGTTGATGAAGCTGTAGCCATCACTAATATTTTTATTTCGAAAGGAATTGAAGTTGTTTACACTCGGGGGAAGGTGAAGGACGCCAGCGTTAACAGAAGTTTTCAAACCAGAAGCGAACCGGTTAATTTGAGCATTCCTCTTGTAATTTTAATTAATAGTGGTAGCGCTTCTGCTTCCGAAATTGTTGCCGGGACCATCCAGGATTTGGATCGAGGGGTTATCATTGGCGAAAAATCCTACGGAAAAGGATTGGTTCAACAACCCCGGAGCATTCCTTATAACTCTCAGGTAAAAATTACTATCGCAAAATACTATATTCCAAGCGGCAGAAGTATTCAATCTCTTGATTATGCACACAGAAACCCAGATGGAAGTGTTGGAACAGTACCCGACAGTTTAAAAACAGCTTTCCTAACAAAAAATGGACGCACGGTTTATGATGGCGGCGGCATTGATCCAGATGTGGAAGTTCATTCACTGGAACTCTCCTCTATCGGTCAGGCGATGGATGAAAACGGGTATTTCTTTGAATTTGCGGCCAGATATAAATCAAGGCATAGCAGGATAGAACCTCCCAGGAATTTCAGATTAGCAGACGCGGAGTTTGAGGAGTTTGTTAATTGGGTATCGGAGAAAGAATACGAATACACAACCGACCTTGATCGGGAACTGGAAGATTTAATCCAATCATCCAAGTATGAAAAGTATTTTTTAAGCATAGAAAATCAATTGATTGACCTTCAAGAGACCATAGAAATAAACAAGAAATCCGACATCCACCTTCACAAGGATGAGCTAAAGATGTTATTGGAAAGCTACATCGTCTCCATGTATTATCCTGAATCCGGCATAATTGAAGCAAACTTCAAGCATGATGAAGTTCTGGGTAAGGCTATAGATGTGTTAGAAAACTCAAGTGAATACAAATCCTTATTAAGTTCTGGAAAATAAAATGTTTTCCTACCGGAAAAAATGGTTAAGAAAAATCGTTATTCTAACTGCAGTGGTGGTAATCACTCCGCATCTTATTTCGGGGTGCTTTTCTTTCAGGATGTCACCAAAAGAAATTGCCGAATATTACAGAGACCAATACCACCAACCTGTTATCAAAAAAATTAAGTTCGAAGGCCGGAATATTAATTTTGCTACAATTGGATCTGATTCCCTGCCTATGGTAATCTTTGTACATGGCGCTCCCGGCTCCTGGAATGCATTCAGGCATTTTCTGAAGGACGCTGACCTTTATTCAAAAGCTCAGCTTGTTGCCGTCGACAGGCCTGGCTATGGATACTCAGACTTAGGCATGCCGGAAACCAGAGTTGCAGAACAATCAAAATTATTGTCAGCCTTGTTTCAATATAATAAATCCGGTAAGCCCGCGATTCTTGTTGGACATTCCCTTGGCGGACCAATCGCTGCACGAATGTCGATTAATTATCCAAAAGAAGTTGGTGCATTAATTCTTGTTTCTCCATCCATTGATCCTGGTTTGGAACCTGAAGAGTGGTACAGGTTTCCATTGGCATTACCATTCATAAGGTGGATTTTACCTGCCTCTCTGGATATGACGAACCGAGAAATACTTCATCTCAGGAAAGAATTAGAACAAATGCTTCCACTTTGGGAAGAGATCAAAGCTCCAACAACTGTGATTCAGGGCAGCAAGGATAATTTGGTAGATCCGGATAATGCAAAATTCGCCCAAAAGATGATTATCAATGCTCCGCTAAAAATACAGGTTGAGACAGAGGCAGATCATTTTATTCCATGGAATAATCCCGGACTAATCAAGTCTGCAATTCTTAGTTATTTGGAAGAGGTTGAAAATCCATAATTACTCTTGATACTTTTCGCAGATTTTTTACTTTTATGCTCTATTGGTATTGATTACTTGGGCGGCCTCTCCTATTTTAGGCCCGCCGTTATGGAGTAACAGTATGGACAAGAGAAGAATCGTTAAAGATTATGATGCGCTGCCTGAAGAAGTTGTATCACAACTGAAATTGGAGTATCCACACGGGTTTGCACAAAACTTAATTTCATTTACCAATAAAGAAGGGAAAAAAGTTTCTGCCTTGCCGTTTGAAACTGATGAAGTTTACTACCTGGTCAGGATGACGACTCTGGAAGCAGAGCGAATCATTGAAGACGATGAAGACTATGACGATGAAGGAAATCTGCGGGAAGATTTTAGCGCGGAAATTGAAGAAGAAATAGTAACGGATTCCGCTGAGGAAGAAGAATCCAGTGGCTTTGACCATGATGACCCCATCCGAGATCAGGCAGGGGAAGAAGAAGAAGAAGAAGATTAAGAAACGCCAGAATTTCTGCAAGGCATTCCCACACCTTCGTATTCAATCATTATCTTAAAAACAACAATTCCCGGTATTTAACCAAAGGCCAGTCTTCATCATCAACCAAAAATTCCAAAGCATCAACAGCTTCCCTGAGGGTATCAAAATATTTACCCTTTATATTGTCACAGTACTGAATTGCTTTTTCTCTTTGATCATCAATCTTATTAATCTTCCTTCTGTCCTGCACCATTTTTTCCACCAGGGTAGAAATTGTTTTGATATGAACTCCTATGGCTTTTATATTCCTGACTACTTCTTTATTATCAACACCCAACTCCTTAAGACCTTTTGCATTTGTTAATAGTTTATTTTGATAATTTATCGCCGTAGGTATTATATGGTTGAGAATCAGGTCACCCATTACACGGGCTTCAATCTGAATTTTCAAAATATAATTTTCCAATCGAATTTCATTTCGAGCCTCCAATTCTCTCTTAACCAGGACTCCGTGTTTTTCATAAAGTTTAACTGATTTTGGGTTTAAATATTCATCCAGCGCCCTAGGTGTATCTTTTATATTGGATAAGCCCCGCCTTGCCGCTTCTTTTTGCCAAACCTGCGAGTAATTATCTCCCTCAAATCGAATCTTTTTTGAATCTTTAATATACTTTTTAAGGATATTGGCAATTGCCAGCCTTTTTTCGGTTCCTTTCTGCATTTCCTTGTTGGCTTCATCCAGAAAAATCCGCAATTGTTCTGCAACGATCAGATTTAAAACGGTCATGGGAGCGGCAACATTCTCATTACCACCCACGGCCCTGAATTCAAATTTATTACCTGTAAAGGCAAAAGGCGATGTTCTGTTTCTATCTGTATTATCTACAATGATCTGGGGTATCTTATCGATACCCATTTTCATATACATATTGTCTCCTTTCCTTATGCGTACATTTCCGCTGCTCTCGAGCTCATCCAGAACAGCAGATAGTTCTGCGCCTATAAAAACAGAAATGATTGCCGGAGGCGCTTCATTAGCTCCCAGTCTGTGATCGTTGCCGGCTGAAGCAATGCTCGCTCTTAGTAAGTCAGCATAATCATGAACAGCTTTTATTGTGTTCACAAGGAAAACCAGGAATTGGAGATTCTCTCTTGCTGAACTCGAAGGTGCCAGCAAGTTAACGCCCGTATTGGTCATAAGAGACCAGTTATTATGTTTGCCGTTTCCGTTTAATCCGGCAAAGGGTTTTTCATGAAATATTACCTTCAGATCATGACGGTCTGCAACTCTATTCATAACGTCCATCAGGAGTTGATTGTGATCTGTAGCCACATTTATGTCTTCAAAAATTGGAGCCACTTCAAACTGGCTCGGGGCAACCTCATTATGTCTTGTGCTAACCGGAATTCCCAACTGGAGGGCCTCAATCTCAAAATCCTTCATAAAATTGTATATCCTGCTGGGAATCGATCCAAAATAATGGTCATCTAATTGCTGACCCCTGGCCGGGTTGTGACCGAATAGCGTCCTTCCTGCCATTACCAGGTCTGGCCGGGCAGAAAATAAAGCCTTATCTATGACAAAGTATTCCTGTTCACAACCAAGAGTAGGAGTTACTTTGGCTACATCTTTATCGAACAATTGACAAATCCGGGTGGCGATTTTGTCGAGGGCTTCAACAGCTTTCAAAAGCGGCGCTTTGTAATCCAACGCCTCACCTGTATAAGAGACGAAGACTGAAGGTATACAAAGAGTTCTTCCCCAAATAAAAAGCGGAGAGCTTGGGTCCCAGGCCGTGTACCCTCTTGCCTCAAAAGTACTTCTCATCCCTCCATGTGGGAATGATGATGCATCAGGTTCTTGCTGCACCAGGGTACTCCCTTTGAATTCTTCAATACCAGAGATCGCGTTAAAAAAGGAATCGTGTTTTTCCGCTGTTGCCCCGGTAAGTGGCTGAAACCAATGAGTATAATGCGTTGTTCCTTTGGAAATTGCCCAGTTTTTTGCTGAAGAAGCTAAAGCCTCTGCTGCTTCGGCATCAATAGGTGTGCCCTCCGCTATAGCTTTCGCGATTCTTCTGAAAACATGTTGTGACAACATTGATTTCATCGTATTCAGGTTGAAGGAATTAACCCCGAAATAATCGGAAATCTTGTCGGCTGGAGGTACAATCCGTTCTGTTTTGCGATTGGCAACCATTTCCAGCGCTCTGGTTCGTATTAATGCCATGTTAATTTAAGTTTGGTAGGTTAATTTGAGGCGAAGTTAGAGAATAAAATGATTTTATTTCCATATTAAGGTCATATTATACCCGTATCTTCTATTTTTTATTATTTTTTTTGAAGATTAAGGTAGAATTTGACCCTGCTGCTAACTACAAAACCGGTTTCAGCGGAAAAAGCGGCCGGAATTTACCCTGTTGTCAACCTTTTTTAAATACGATAACTTTGCAATTATGAAGAAAGTTGCCTTTTATACTTTGGGCTGTAAACTCAATTTTTCTGAAACTTCAACCCTTTCCAGAATGGTTGAATCCAAAGGATTTCAGAAAGTTGAGTTTGATGACAAACCAGACATCTTCATTATTAATACCTGCAGCGTTACGGAAAATGCAGATAAAAAATGCAGGAAGATTGTTAGGGATGCTCTACGTATTAATAAGGATGGTTACATTGCAATTATTGGCTGCTATGCACAACTAAAGCCAAAGGAAATTGCAGAAATACCTGGAGTAAATGCCGTTTTGGGAGCAGCAGAGAAATTTCAATTACCTGACCTTCTGGAAACATTTCATAAGCGGAATGAAAAGGTTATCATGGCTTCTGAAATTGAACAAATTCATGATTTTCACCATTCCTTTTCCATCCATGACAGAACCCGGACTTTTCTGAAAATACAGGATGGATGCGATTATTCCTGCTCATTTTGTACTATTCCTCTTGCCAGGGGAGAATCAAGAAGTGATACCATACGGAATATTCTTCTTCATGTAAAACAGATAGCCGCCAATAAGGTAAAGGAAATAGTATTGACGGGCGTAAATACCGGTGACTTCGGAATTCAAAATGGAAAAAGATCAGAATCATTTATTGACCTTGCCAAAACTTTAGATCAGGTTGAAGGAATTGAACGTTTCAGAATCAGCTCGATAGAACCTAATTTATTAACCGATGAAATCATAAGCTTTGTAAGTCAATCTGTGAAATTTGTTCCACATTTTCACATCCCTCTTCAATCCGGATCAGATGAAATATTAGGCCTTATGAGAAGACGTTATCAAACCTCACTATATACCAGCCGGATAAATCAAATAAGGAAACTAATGCCAAATGCCTGTGTTGGAGTGGATGTAATCGCGGGCTTTCCAGGTGAAACCAACGCACACTTTCTTGAGACTTATGATTATCTTAACCATTTAGATGTTAACTACCTCCATGTATTTACTTATTCAGAAAGGGCGGATACAAAAGCCGCGGTAATGGAAAATTCTGTGCCGGTAAAGATCAGGAATGAGCGATCGAAAATGTTAAGGATCTTGTCTGAGAAAAAGAGACGCTTATTTTATGAAAGCCAGCTTGGAGCGGAGTTGGAAGTATTGTTTGAGCATGATATTGAGGATGGCCGAATTCATGGTTTTACACCGAACTATGTGAGGGTCTCACATCTGTATAATGAAAGCCTGATTAATAGTATTCAGAAAGTGAGGTTAATCAATATCAGCAATAATGGAACTGTTGATTGTGAAATTCTACTAACCGCTGACTATTCAAATCGCAGGGCATCTATTGGATCAAGTCTTGAAGCTTTGAATGCCGGATAATATCCGGAGGAAAGGCCCACGATCACTCCAATCAGGAATGCCACAATAATCCAAAACCAGGGAATAAGAAATGATCCGGATGCGATTAAGCTGCTGACCAGGTTTCCAATTCCAATTCCCAGAATAATTCCCAAAATACCTCCTAACTGACATACCACGATTGCTTCTATCAGGAATTGCTGCCTGATTTTCGCCGGGGTAGCGCCCAGGGCTTTTCGAATCCCAATCTCACGGGTCCTTTCGGTTACAGAAACCATCATAATATTCATTAGACCTATGGAAGCTCCAAGCAGAGTTATGAATCCAATACCAAAGCCACCAATACGCAAATAACCTGTTATTTCTTCCAATCGTTCTGCCAGGGACTGACTTCTTACTATTTCAAAAGATTCTTCACTTCCTATTCTATCTCTTCTAACCTTTCTCATAACCCCAGTGGCCTCTCCCATCGCTGCCTCCATTTGAGTTGGATCGGAAATAGCGGCTTCAACGGTGTAGGATAGTCTTCGATCCGCTCCTAATCTTGTGGCCGCCTGAACTGGTACTACTACTGACCTGTCTATACCACCACCTCCACCAAGGGAACCCTGCTCCTCAATAACTCCAATTATTTTATATTTTGAACCCAGGATGCCAATCATTTTATTTATCGGATCTTCATTTTCTTTAAACAATGCATCCCTTATGGCCTGCCCAAGGATCACTACTTCGGAACCATATCGCGTTTCAATGCTTGAAAAATTTCTGCCCTTTGAAATTTCAAGCCCTTTAATGGACAGATAATATTCATTGGCACCTAAAACCCTGACATTCGGGTTGGTCTTTTCTGACAGTCGTTTAATTTCAGCTATACCGGTAACATAGGTATAAATACTTATTTCGGCCGGGTAAGCATAATTATCGACGAATTGATTAGATTCTTTAAAAGTTAAATCCGGGTAGGATTTTTCAGTAATACCACGCTGCGTCTGCCGGCTTCCCTGCTTAGCCCTGATCGTAAAGGAATTCGCTCCCAAAGTAGAGAAATTGTCGTTAATGCTGGACTGAATTCCATCTATTGCAGTAAGTATTCCAACTAAGGAGGTAATCCCAATGGCAACTATCAAAGCGGTTAGAATTGATCGAAGCAAATTGGCCTGAATTGACTTTAACCCTTCCCTTATATTTTCCCTTAAATCCATTTATAGGTCTAAATTATTGCTTTTAAGTGCTTTCAATATCTATAATTACATAAATTTCGTTATAATTAAGATAGATGGCTGATTTAACGGTTGAATTATGAAGAAAGCATTAGTTATCATTTTATTCTCCACTCTACTAATATCCGGAAGTTCTGCCAGTTATATTTTCATTCCTATGGATGAAACTCAAGCCAACCATCTTAAAGCATATGGCATTGCTTACTGGGTATTAACTAACGAAATTGAAGTGGATTGGTTACTTAACTACAGGGGGGGAAGCTTTATGATGAAATATCATCAGAAGTTCGAAAACGAACTGGTTATCAGGGGCGTAAGTTATGAGGTAATTAGTGATGCCCAATCCAATAATATTATTGCCTCCATAGCCAGTCCAAGTTCTAATATGGATATTATGAAGCTGGAGAAGTTCCCAAAAATTGCCGTTTATTCTCCAAAAAGTAAACAACCCTGGGATGACGCAGTAACCCTTGTTCTTACATACGCGGAAATACCCTATGATATGATCTTCGATGATGAAGCCATGTATGGAGAATTATCACGTTATGACTGGCTGCATTTACACCATGAGGATTTCACAGGTCAGTACGGTAAATTTTTCAGAAGCTTTCGAAACTTTGCCTGGTATATTAACCAGCAGAGAGAATTTGAACAATCCGCGCGGAAGCATGGTTTTGAGAAAGTTTCAGAACTGAAGAGGGAAATCGTAAAAAAGATCCGCGACTTTGTTTCCGGTGGAGGATTCTTATTTGCCATGTGTTCCGCAACTGATACTTTTGACATTGCGCTCGCTTCAGATGGTGTCGATATCGTGGATTGGATGTATGATGGCGACCCTCCTGATCCGAAAGCACAACAAAAACTGAACTTTGGAAGCACTTTTGCTTTTACCGATTTCAGATTATCCAGAGATCCTTATGAATATGAATTTTCAAATGTCGATAATCAATCACGGGAGCGCGGACTCAATCAGAACAATGACTACTTTCAATTATTTGAATTCAGTGCAAAATGGGATCCTATTCCTACTATGCTAACTCAGGATCATACACGTACCATAAAGGGATTTATGGGTCAAACAACGGGCTACAAAAAAGATTTGATAAAACCTGATGTAGTTGTAATGGGTGAGAATAAATCTATAAGTGAAGCAAAATATATTCATGGGGTGTTTGGAAAAGGCTTTTGGACATTTTATGGCGGGCATGATCCTGAAGACTACCAGCATATTGTTGGCGAGGAAGCAACAGATTTAAATTTGCATCCCAATTCACCGGGATATCGCCTTATTTTAAACAATATTTTATTCCCCGCTGCAAAAAAGAAAAAGCAGAAGACTTAATGCATTCGATCACCCCGGGCTTCAAGGGATTTCATTATTTCAGCTTCTTCTTTTAACAATTGCTTCCAGCGTTTTTCAACTTTTTCCGGAGCAACATACCTTTTAGCCAATAATAGGAAGTTCTTATAGTGCCCAGCCTCGGCAACCATAAGTTCGTAATAGAATTCACTTAGGTCGCCTTCATTTATGCCTTTCCATAGCAACCTGAATCGTTCACAGGACCTTGCTTCAATTAGCGCGTTCTGCAATAATTTTTCCAATAGCTGATCCTCCCGGCTTCCTCCTTTTCTAATAACTTCATTTAATTTCTGAACGTACAAATCCTTGCGAGGCTTTCCCAGGGAAAATCCTCTTTTCCTCAAATGCGCCAGAACCCTTTCAAAATGTTCCCATTCTTCAGCGACAACCGGTGTTAGTGTTTCTACTAACTCATCTAATTCCGGAAATTGTATGATCATAGAAATGCATGAAGAAGCTGCCTTTTGTTCGCAATAGGCATGGTCTGTGAGTATTTCTTCCAGGTTCTTTTCTGCAATGTTTACCCACCGTGGATCAGTAGGGAGTTTTAAGCCGAGCTTAAATGCCATTTGAATTAGTCATAAAAAAACCAGGTAAAGCCAAAATCAAAGGCGTTTCTTTGCTGAGGATAGAATGGCGCGACAAGATTGCCTTCACCAATCAACATTTGTTTCAAATTCACAAATTTGAAGAAGACCAATGCGCTTCTGACTTTAAAACTCAGGTATAAATCAATTTTCAGGGAGGTAGGCATTTTGAATTCATCCTGATAGAAGAATTGCTGCAGTATTGGGTAATAGTTATCTGCATAATAATCTTCTCGCCAATAAATCTTCGCTCCAATTTGAGTATCCAAAGCACCCTTAAACAGCATGTTTTTGTAATACAAGTGACCGTTAACCAAAAATTTGGGTATCTGCACAAATGACCGGGTTTCATTAAGGAAATGGGTATAAATTATTTCAGATTGAAAAGTAAAATTCAGGGGTAATTTTACGCTAAAATCTATCCCCGGACTTAGATAACCAACAGTATTTGAAGCTTGCGCGGGTATGGTATCTGAACTAAAAAATATATAGTGACTGATTTGCGTAAAAGCAACTTCGGGTCTTAGTTCAATAGGACCGGCCATAATTTTTCCTCTGGCGTTAACCTGAAGAAAAATTGGATCCTTAAAATCATTTGACCATCTGTCATGGTTACCAAAATAACTTCTTTGTATGAATGAAGGTTGGTACCTTGAATTAAAATATCCAATTTCACCCCATTTAGTACTAATACTCGCTTTAATTTTATAGTTTCCTTCCAATAAGTATTCCATAGATACCTTTGCATCTGTAACACCGTCTAAATTATAGATAACCTGACCGCCGATGTAATGCTCCGGCCTCTTTGTTTTGAAATCAAGAGCCAGGGAGTCAATATATTTATAGTCAAAATCAATTAATCTATTTTTGTAAAAGGCATTATAAAATAATTTTCCAGATCTACCTTTTAAGCCACCTTCATTTTTGTAATAGCTAAAGTGCGACTCATCCACGGTAGCAACAGTATCGACATAAAAGTTGTCAAAAAATTCAGCCGGACCTGAGTCATCATTAACAAAGCTAAAGGAATTCTTCTGGTAATACCTGTCAAATTCATGATACATCTTAACCGGCTTAAGCAATTGCAATTCCTGATAACTGTGAATATTCCTCCTCTTTTCAATACTCTCCGGGCCAATCATAACTGGCTCAGCATCGTCATCAAAATAATCCCGGAATGCTCCGATACTACCTTCGTCTACTCCACCGGTTTCAAATGCAACATGCCTGGTTCGGGAATAATTAGCCATTATCCAGTACGTTTTTTTCTTATTATGAAAACTGCCAAATGCATCGTATGAGGTTCCTTTGACGCTTCTGTCGCCTTCTATTACGTTGCCAATTTGCTTATCAACGGTTAATTTT
>DASWHX010000214.1:0-10693 GCA_036397995.1 Cyclobacteriaceae bacterium | reverse complement strand
CTTGTAATGGCTTTTGTTTGCGATGCAATACGGAAAATGGTATTTCTTTCCATTTTTAATTTGTCCTCCACGTTTCTATAACCAAAAGCTTCAAAGTAAGCTACTTTTCCCTTACGCATCACAAGGATTACGCTTCCAGCTATTTTACCTGCTTCAACATATTCGTTAAAAACGCCGGTAACTCTTCCCAGTCGCTCCGAAGACATTCCAACTTCTTCAGGAGTAACTCTGACTAACTCCTGAGATGATACAGGGTGTAAAACAAAAAGGAAGATGGTAATAGCAAGAAGGTTAAATTTGAAGTTTGGAGACATGATGCATATTTATTGTCTTCACAAATTACAAATTTTGGAAGACAACTAAAACTTCAACATAGATGATTTTCAGCAATTTGATTAGTGAAAAGATCAATTTTTTTTGGATCAGAATTTATTATTCCCTTTCCAGTCTGATTGCTTTATTAATACTCTCCATACTGCATCGGGAGTATTTCATTTGATCAAAAAAAGTCATCACTTTTGCGTAATTGGCTCATCAAACTTGTAAAACTTAATCTACTCCTTTCTTACGATGCTGGCCCGGAAGTGTTTTTGCAAAACAAAGGTTCTCCCTTATATCCAATATAACTTGCTCCGTTGGCTCTTGCATCCAATGAAATCAGCAAGCTTCTTTGAGTATTTAACCTAATAAACTTCATTTCGCGTCAAGAACGAGAAATTCAACCCGTCTGTTTAATTTTCGGTTTTCTTCTGAATCATTCCGGACTGCGGGCATCGATTCTCCATACCCTTTTGAAACAAGCATCATTTCGGGCACACCCAATGATAATAAATATTCCTTGACTGATTTAGCTCTTGCATTGGAAAGTTGAAGGTTATAAGTATCATCACCAAGGTCATCAGTATGTGCGGCAATCTCCAGCACAATATTTCTGTTCTGTTTTAAAAGCTCAAATACGTTATCCAGCTCTGTTTTGGAGTCCTGCGTCAGGTCAGCACTGTTCAATTCAAAGATTATATTATTCAAAGTCAGCTTTTCTCCTTTTTTGAGCGGAGTCATCACAATAGATTTCTCGATTTTCAAACCGTAAAAAATTTCACTCAGATTAATTCCTTCTTCAAAGAAGAAATACCCTGGCCGGGTTATCCTCATTATATAATCATGGCCGTGTTCAAGATTTCCCGAATAGTCACCAACCTCCATCATTCCTTTATATTTCAGAGTCCTTTTGGTTTTGTCAAAGATCTCCAGATACACTTTTAATTTTTCTCCAGATTCCTTGTCGTTCACCACTATAATAAGTTCAGGCAAAGCAGGCTGCAGTTCTATGCTTTTCTTATAGACCTTTTTTGGCATTATGTCTGAAACCTGAAAATCCATTTGCCCAGGTTCAAATCCCTTAGCATTCATCTCAATTTTATACTCAATACCAAACGATACCGGTATTTCATAATACCCATTAATTCCTTCAACCGGATTTGATAATGTAGTTACGACAGCGGTGGTAATTGTATCTTTGTTAAGAGAATTAACTATTGTTAATCTAAGCAAGCCCCTGTACGGAGTAAGATTTACGACTTCATTTATGAGTTTGTAGTCTTGCAATTCCTTAAGATCATAATTTAGAGTTTGGGCATTGAAACCAGGAGCAGTAATGATAACTTCATATGCATAGCCTTCTGTCAAAACATAGGTAAAATTACCATCATAGGGATTGCTTTGTAATGCTCCGGTGTTCAGTGTATCCAGGTCTCGAATTATGATTATATTAGCGCCAATTGGCTTACCGGTTCCGGCATCCGTAACTTTTCCTTTCACATTAATAACTTTTTTTGGCTGCAATGCTTGCGGAATAGGAACACCTTTCAAATCCTGATTTCCGTTGTTGTCAACGTTGAGATACATGATATCTCCTGAAGATGGGACAGAACCGAATGCTTCATCATCCGGAGTATTAGCGAAATCGAGTGGAACAGGCTCCGTCCACCGAACGCCATCAAGCCTTGACATATATAAATCGAAGTTATTGTTTTTTGTGGAGGGTCCTCGAATAGCCGAGAAGATCAGAGTTTCATTATCTGACATGATCCGGGGACATTTCTCACAGCCTTGATTTACGGGTGCCGGCAATGGCAACGGCCTACCCCATTTTCCATCAGAATCGCGTTCTGATACCCACAATTGATAGCAAAATTTTCCTTCGTACAATTGCTTGCCACTAAAACGCATAAAGTAAAGTTTTTTGCCATCCGAGGAGATAGATGGAAATCCCTCGTAGTTACGCGAATTAACGGGAGACCCAACATTAACCGGTTCACTCCAGTCATTGCCTTTTCTTTCTGTATAATAAATGTCCTCAACACCAACTCCACCATCCAGGTTTGCAAAGAAATAGATATAATTTCCATCGTAGCTAATAGAAGGGCCGCCAATTAGCCCGGCTTTTTCAGCAAATTTATTAACGTTAATGATGGGCTTTGGAAGGGACCATTTGCCGGAGGTTTCACGCTCTGAAAAATAGAGCTTATAATTTCCATCGCGGTTTGACTGAAAAATCAGTGTATTTCCGTCGGCACTGATGGAGGGGGCGTATTCAACCTTATCCGTATTGATATTGGCTCCCAGATCATAATCTTGAGCTTGCAGAAAAGTGGGAAAAATCAGGTAATTAAGTACTATGATTAGGAAAAATTTCTTCATACTTAATTAAACTATCAAAGCACAAATGTATCTTATATTAACAATTATCCAATATCCATTTGCCCAGTTTTCTGGTTGCTTCTTTTGATACAAAAATACATTCACTCTTCAGTTCTTTGGCTACCGGATCTATTTTAAGAATATCAAACAAGACTTCCTCATCAAATATCTCTATTTCAAGATAAGGCTGATCAGTCAAATGATCTCTGACCCAGGGAACGTGACTTTTGGATTTGATTTTAAACTTCTTCATTGTTTTAAGTTTACCCGAATATGGAAACTAATTGGTATATAAACGCTGACACATGTCACATGAGGATGTATTGAGGTGATTTTATAATCCTGATTTTAGTCATGCCATTTTGCAACCGTTTAAGCCACCTTTGAATTAAAACAATTATATCTATGGTACTTGTAAAGCATAAATCATGGGCTGAGCCCTATAAAATCAAAGTAGTAGAACCCTTATTTATCACAACCCGGGAATTTCGAGCAAAGGTGATTGCTGAAGCTGGGTATAATACATTTCTATTGAGATCTGAAGATGTATATATTGATCTCCTGACAGACAGTGGTACTTCTGCGATGAGCGACCGGCAAATGGCCGGATTAATGTTGGGAGATGAAGCCTATGCAGGAAGTAGAAATTTTTATCATATGGAAGATGCCATTAGGAAGTATTACGGATATAAATACGTGGTACCAACCCACCAGGGCAGGGGAGCGGAACATATTATAAGCAGCATCCTCATAAAAGCGGGAGATTTCATTCCAGGCAATATGTATTTCACCACAACAAAATTACATCAGGAATTAGCGGGAGGAGTGTTTGTGGATGTTATCGTAGACGAAGCACACGACCCGAATAGTCTGTTTCCCTTCAAGGGAAACGTTGATCTGAACAAGCTTGAGTCTGTGATTAAGAAAGAAGGAGCAAATAAAATTCCTTATGTAGCAATTGCAACTACCGTGAACATGGCCGGTGGGCAACCTATCTCCTTGGAAAATCTTAGAGCTGTAAGAGAACTAACCAGCAGGTACGGAATCCGGATCATTCATGACATGACACGGGTGGCTGAAAATGCTTTTATGATTAAAATGAGAGAAGAGCCGTTTAAAGATTGGTCCGTTGCAGAAATAGTTAAAGAAATTTGTTCCCTGACTGATGGAGCAACCATGAGTGCCAAAAAGGATGCACTTGTGAGTATCGGTGGATTTTTGGCTGTTAATGATGAATTCGTTTTTGAGGAAGCCAGAAATATGGTGGTGATATATGAAGGTCTACATACCTATGGGGGAATGGCGGGTCGCGACATGGAGGCCATGGCCATAGGAATCGAAGAGTCAGTACAGTTTGATCATATGCATGCCAGGATTGGCCAGGTTCATTACCTGGGTCAAAAACTTATTGAATTTGGAATTCCAATTGTGAGGCCTTTGGGAACTCATGGTGTGTTTTTGAATGCAAAAGAATTTCTTCCTCACATTCCCCAGGAAAATTTTCCGGCACAAACTCTTGCCGCTGAAATTTACATCGACAGTGGAGTAAGGAGTATGGAGAGAGGTATTGTTAGCGCAGGAAGAGATTCAACGACAGGAGAACATAGATTTCCGGAATTGGAGTTGGTTCGTTTAACTATCCCAAGGAGAGTTTATACCCAGGCTCACATGGATGTTGTTGCAGAGTCGGTGCAATCTGTATTTGAAACCCGGCAAGGCATAAATGGATTGAAGATGGTCTATGAGCCAAAGCACCTGAGGTTCTTTCAGGCACGTTTTGAGAAAAAATAGACCAGAGTTTTTTACTTACATTTTGAGTACCCGCAGTTCTTGCAGGTGATGCAACCTTCCTGGTAAACAAGTGATTCTTGCTCACATTCAGGGCAACCCTGATTGATTGGAGTTGTGCCATCAGGAATAAATTTGCCCAACGCACGCGATACTCCGTTTTTCCAGGTGTTTAGCGAAGCACCTTCCAGGCTAAGATTATCTACCAGGTCTACTACGAATTTAAGAGGCATGCCATGCCTCAGCACTCCGGAAATCAATTTCGCATAATTCCAATACTCAGGATCAAAACACCGGCTCAATCCTTCAATGGTTATTCTGTAACCAGCCTTATCTGCATATTGGAAATCATAGCGGGTTTGAGAATCCTTGAGTTTATTTTTGATTACCCAGCCTTCATTAACAGTAGAAAGAATTGCAAATGAGTCTTCGGCTTTACCGGTAAAGATTTCATAAGGCTTGTCATTTAGCATCCCCACAATGGCAATCCACTTTTCCTCATTGTTCAAAAACCTGAGGATTTTTGCCTTCAGGATTTTAGGCCTGCGGGGGGCGTGATTTTCCTTTATATCATACAAATCCTTTTTGTCGTCTTTTCGAACCAGGACTCCAGAACGGGAACCTTCCCTGTAAATAGTTACTCCTTTGCACCCATTTTCCCATGCCTTTAGATAAATTTCACTTATTTGTTCCCTGGTTGTTTCCTTGGGTACATTTACGGTAACGCTTATTGAGTGGTCTACCCATTTTTGAATTGCCCCTTGCATCTTCACTTTCTGTATCCAGTCAATATCTTTTGCAGTAGAATTTGAATAGGGTGATTTGGCTATTATTGCATCCAGTTTATCATTATCAAAATGCATTACAGTCTCCGGATTGTATCCGTTTACCAAAAGCCAGGATTTAAATCCATGATGGAATACATACGTTTCAGACCATCGATCTCCCAGTTCATCAACAAAGTCCGCATTCTTGTCCTGCTCCTTGTCACTTAGTTTTCTTCGTCTTTTATAACTAATGCTGAAGGCCGGTTCAATTCCGGAAGTTGTTTGAGTCATTAGGCTCGTAGTTCCGGTTGGCGCAATGGTTAAAAGGGAAATATTTCTTCTCCCTTTTTTCTTCATTTCCTTATATAGGTCAGGGTCTTCAGCAGCGAGTCTTTTAATAAAAGGATTCTTGATTTCTTTGCTAAAATCAAACAATGGAAATGCGCCTCTTTCTCCGGCCAGTTTCACTGAAGCTCGATAAACCCCCAAGGCCAGAAATTTATGAACTTTCTCGGATAAATTGACTGCTTCCTGGCTGCCATATTTCAGCCCCATGGCCGCAACCATATCCCCTTCCGCGGTAATACCAATCCCCATTCTTCTTCCTTCCTGACATTTATTCTTAATTTTTTTCCAAAGATTTAATTCAACACGTTTTAAATCAAACGGTTCCGGATCACTAATAATTTTTTTGATTATTTTATCAATTTTTTCTATTTCAAGATCAATGATATCATCCATGATTCGCTGCGCCATTCCCGCATGCTTATCGAAAAGGTTGAAATCAAACTCTGCATCTGGAGTAAACGGGTTCTTCACATAGCTGAGCAGATTTATGGCTAAAAGCCGGCAACTGTCATAAGGACATAATGGAATTTCACCACAAGGATTGGTTGATATGGATTTGAACCCATCCTTGGCATAGCAATCGGCTACTGACTCTCTTATAATTGTATCCCAGAAAAGAATGCCTGGTTCTGCTGAACTCCATCCGCTGTCCACGATTGCATCCCAAATCACCCTGGCTTTCACTTTCTTACTAACCAGGTGGTTATTATCATCCACTGGAAATTGCAAGTAGTAATGCTGATCATTCTGAACGGCTTCCATAAACTCGTCATCGATCTTAACTGAGATATTGGCACCGGTAACCTTGGCATTGTCTTTCTTGGCATGAATAAAATCAAGTATATCCGGATGCCTTGATGATAAAGTTAACATCAATGCTCCCCGCCTTCCATCCTGAGCTACTTCCCTCGTACTGTTGGAGTATCGTTCCATGAATGTAACAATGCCTGTTGAGGTTACGGCACTGTTTTTTACCGAACTTCCACGCGGCCGGATGTGCGATAAGTCATGACCAACACCGCCTCTTCGTTTCATTAGCTGTACCTGCTCTTCATCAATGCGCATTATTCCGGAGTATGAATCTGATTTCCCAGGATTTCCAATTACAAAGCAATTAGATAGTGAGACAACCTGTTTGTCATTTCCTATACCAGCCATGGGACCTCCCTGTGGAACTAAATACCTGAAGTGGTCCAGCAGTTGAAAAATTTCTTCTTCCCCAATTGGATTTGGATACTCATTTTCTATTCGTGATAATTCTCCGGAAATCCTTCTGTGCATGTCAGAAGGATCACGCTCATAAATATTTCCTCTAAAGTCTTTTAACGCATATTTATTTATCCATACTTCGGCTGCCAGTGCATCACCACCAAAATATTCAGCTGTTCTTTCTTTAACTTCTTCATAGGAGAAGGATTGCTTGGGACTTGATTTGCTTTGTGTTGAAGTCTTTTCTACAAAAGTTTTATCAAACTCTATTTCCAGGGTAATGCCTATCATTTATTTAATTTTTTTTTCAAGGATTGTTTCTTTCTTTCTCCCGCTTCTTTAAATAATCTGATTTCTTTTTCGGTTTCCGGCTGAATATCCCGGATTCGAATTGGCTTGCCATTCAAATCCACAGCCACCATTGTAAATAATCCATCAGAGGTTTTTATTGTTTCCAACTCCGGAACATGCTCAGTAAATACTTCTACCAGAATTTCCATTGAGGAATTAAATACACGGGTAATCTGAGCTTTTATAGTAACTATGTCACCTACTCCTATTTTCTTGTAAAAATTGATTTCCTGAATCCGTGCTGTCAGAGCAATACATTGAGAATGCTTCTGTGCAGTAATTTCGGAAGCTAAATCCATCCATTCCATTAGCCTGCCGCCAAGCAGAATATGGAGTGAATTAGTATCTTCCGACAAAACAACATGACTTATTAGGGTAACAGACTCCCTGGCACCTATAATGCCTTTGTTTTCAAGATTAATGTTCTCCTTTGGGAACATGGGGAAGTAAAATTTCTCTAAAATATAAAAAGATATTTAGACCTAAAAGTCTAATTTTATCTTTGTTTACGCCGACTTAGTTATTTTTGAGTCTTATCTGTAAGAAACTATGGATTTTCCTTTCAAAACATCCTCTCCGAGTTCAGAAAGTGTTTTTTCAGAAAGCAGGTCTTTTATTCTTTGCTTTACCTCTTTATAATTAAAGTGAATCGGGCATGGATTCTTATCAGAACAAGTCTTTAGGCCTATTCCGCAACGGTCAAAGATTTCAAACCCATCCACTATTTTTACCACCGTCATAAGATTCAGTTTCTCCGGTGATTTATTCATTGAAAATCCTCCATTCGGGCCCTTAGCGGAATTAAGTACTTTTGCCTTAACCAATTGCTGCAGAATCTTGCTGAGGAAATGCCTGGGAATTTTTTGTGATTCTGAAATTTCATTCAGGCCTACAAGCCGGGCATCTTTATTGTGAAGTACAATATACAAAATGGATTGTAATGCATACTGGCAGGATTTTGAAAACATAAAGTTTATTTACTAAAGCTGAAATATAAGCATTACTTTTTTAGATCTCCGAAGGTTGAGGCTCGCAGTAATGTCCATTGTCAATGGATACGTCATTTCTATCTTGCTGAAGGCTATTTAGCAATCAATTAAATTTTCACAAATGTTTTGGATAACAAAAATTCAACCAAGGGAATGAAAATTGTTTATGAACCTGCATTCCTCAGACAATTCACCGCAAGTTTGAATTAATTCAGTGAGAATGATGGTGAAAATGACGGTGAAAATGACTTGATTCTCTAATCATTAATGACAGCCCCCATATAATCGTTGCTAATGCCAAAAAAGGCATTAATAAAAACGCTACCGGCGAAAGTCCAATGCCAATTAATGTTGCGAAAATAATTAACAATATTTTCATGACTTACTCCTTTAATAAGCATTAAGTTACCTGAACTATTATTGAATTAAAATGATTTAAGTCATCTGATTCCCCTGTTCATGGCAATTCATATCAACAAGCATCAACTTTTCAAAACTCCCTGAAGTACCCGAAGGGCATTCCCTCCCGCAACTTTACGTGTTTCCTCTTCGGATAAGCCTTTCCATTTCAGTGCCGCTATCCAATCAGGTAACTGCAAATAACTGTCCATCACAGGTCGGAAATTGCTATCCATATCCGTTCCAAGCCCGACATGGTCTATACCCACAACATCGATAAGTCGCAAGATATTTTCAACGTACTCATCAAAATTCCTATTAAAGCCAGAGGGCCACGCGCCAATAACTCCTCCTGTTTCAGCAACCGCTTTAGCATGTTCAGCAGTTATAGCACGAGCAGAAATTGGCCGCTCCGCTTCCATTTTCAAAATGCTATGTGAAAGGATTACCGGATGTTCCGTTACTTCCGCGATGTTCTTCACCGTTTCAAAAGAAGCATGCGCCACATCTATTACCATTCCCAGACTATTCATTCTTCGCACTACTTCCCTACCCATTTCTGATAATCCTTGGTGGATTGCATCGTGGGTCTGCAAATCTCCTATATTATTTGGCGCATAATGCACCAGCTGGATAGAACGAATCCCTGATTCATAAATTTGATCCACCCTCTCAATATCTTCCCCAATAAAATCACCTCCTTCACATGCCAGGTAAATAGCAACGTTCGAAGATGGGTCAGTTATCAAATCAGAAGCCTTTAGGCCCTGATGAGCATCAAGAGTTTGCAGAAGTTCATTGATAACAGACAATTGTCTTTTAATATCGTGCCAGGCTTCCCCTGGTTCAAATTTCCTTTCCGGCACAATTCCGGTTTCGGTTCGCTTAAGCACCAACATATCACTTACCATACTTATAAATCCACCATTAAGTCCACCTTCATTCATCTCATTAATTGTTTTCACCACTCCCTCATCTCCCTTAAACCCTTCAATCCCCTTCCAGAAAAATTGCCCGGGATGACTGTGCAAATCAAAAGTGATCATGTCATTTCCTTCAACCACTTCTTTAACTTTTCGTGGAGTACACTGAAAACCATAAAATCCACTAAGGGTGGTGGCAGCACTGATTGCAGCCATCCTTTTAAGAAACTGTTTTCTGGTTAGCATAAGTTCTTTGGTTTGGAATCGAATTGAATTTGCTATAATAGATTCAACTGTTACTGATTCAAACCTGTCTCTTTTTTCACCATTTTCAAACCTAATTAGGATTTAACTCTCAATTTCCTCATCTGCTGCTTGTTCATAATGCTAAAAAAATCAATAGAAACCGACATGGAAGCGTGGACCAGTATCGCCGGGATTACCGACTCCGAACCGATGGTTAAAGCACAAAGCAGAAAACCCATGGGTATAGAACCTATAGTCTCCAACCAGCCCTTTGGAGTGTGAATAAGAACATAAATCACTACATTAATTGCCACAGCATTTATTACCCCGAAATTGTCAACAGACTCAAACAACAAAATACCTCGGAGCAGATATTCATACCCTGCCAGGTATAATACCCATGTCACAGTATTTATACCTATCCGGCTGTAATTCCAGTGATTATATGCTAAATATGGAACCACTTTTTGGATTGATTTATTTTTGGCACCGCGCGACATTGCAATAACAAAAACCATCATCATTATTACTGTAACAATCCACGCTATTAAATCCGGAATTTTAAGTCCATGAGAAGCTGAGTCTCCTCTTTCCACGCTAATAATGGCAAGAACAAAACCAATTAGAAAAACCGTAATTCTTATTGTAATGAAATTGCGGTTTCTTTTTTCCGTAGAAAGTTTTTTGGAGCTCTTCATCCAAAACGAGAGAGATAATAAGATAATAATGATAATCGCCATTAAAGACAAAAGGTTAAATGAAAGGGAGCTCATGACATTTATCTGCTAAATATTCTTACGGTTATTATCGGGATTTGGCTTGATGTCGCCACCCACACCATTCAACTTTACATTATCTTTCTTTTCCTGATCTTTTCCTGCGGATTGAAATTCGCCGTTTGTAACTATTTCCGGCCTCAGTTTCATTTGTAGTTCATCAAATTTTAAATCCCGTGATTTATCCATTCCGGAAC
>DASWHX010000213.1:0-29279 GCA_036397995.1 Cyclobacteriaceae bacterium | reverse complement strand
TGAATTGAATGCAATGAACCGGTGCAAACTGTCTGTTGTTATTCCAAACATGCCTGTATCGCCGGTGAAATCAAACTCTTGCAGGACAGGACTTTTGGGATTTGTTATATCCCAAATAATATCGGGGGTTTGTAAATTTTGTATCGCATAAGTATGACTCCCTGAAACATTGGTTAACAGGTTCTGAAATATGAGTGACCCGGCTCCCTTAATTAATTTTCTTTCAGCCGCCAAGATGAGGTAGTTTAAATATCCGGCATCCTCGATTGCATTACCAGGAAAATACTGTAATTGAATTTCCGCATTTTGGATCTGACCCAATAGTGAATTGGAAATCAAAAAAGTGTCAACCCGAGCTTGTCCCTTTACCCCATATCTTGAATCAGGTATGGCAGTAATTGGTTGATCGCCCAGAAGAATATTATTTATTTTTGTCTGGAATGATGATGAGGTCTTCGAAACGCCCAAAAGAGAAGTGATGAGTGTAGAATTACCCGCATCAAATAAGTTATCTATATTAAAAGAGATGGATTGATTAAGATTTTCCTTAAATCTTTCTCCATACCATTCCCGTCCGGAACCACCATATGAAGTTATAAGGGCTTGTAATATATTATGTTCATCTACTTCGTGCGATTTAAGATCGTGATAATAATCAATAAGAGTAAAAGAACCGCCTTCATTAATCCTGGATTCAATTCTTTTGCCATCATTATCGGAAATTGTAAGGAAGTAATAAGAGGAATTTGAATATGGGTTTCTGGAATACTGCAGCTTATTACTCTGATCGTATCGCAATTCATCCGGTCCATCGGCAAAAAAAAGTATTACATCACTCGTGTCAAAAGTTCCGTCGTTACTTCCGGTAATATAAATCGCATTTTCTATGAGGTCTTCTGGTCTCGGATCACTTATTTTTTGGGGAATAACTTTTCCTCCATTACCAAAAAGTCTGATTTTTGATGGAACGATCCCGGCAGAGCTAAAGCCGGAATTGAGCAAATCTTGTTTTGTAATTCTGTAAATGCCGCGCTCGCTCACCTCTATCTTAATCCATTTCCCGGAGCTGAGAATAGAGTTAGATAAGCTTGGCTGAAACGAGTATCCGGTGTTGGTAAAGATCAATAATAGGGCAGGCAGAAGACAAGTGAAATACTTTTGAGTCTGAGGATGGAACATAGGATTACTGAAAGCCAGAAATATATCCGGATAATTAGTGAAAAGTCAACGGTTTAAATGCAAAAATATTGCCTAAAAGATTCAAATCAGCCTTTTTTTGTGGTTTCTGGATATTTCACAAAAACTGAAAAGATTAAATAGAGCAAAAATATCAGGGGTATGGAAATGAATGAGAAATAAAAGACAAGCACCAGGAACAATAGAATCAGAATATATTTTGGTTCATTTTCTTTCCAGTTATAATGCGAAAATTTAAATGACATCAGCTTAACCCGGGATATCATCATAATAGAAAGGAAGACACTTAATCCTATCAGACTATAAATATTCAATGTTCCGGTAACATGTTCTTCATCCATAATAAATGGAATTGAAGCAACCAGCAGCGCTGCAGCTGGCGTAGGCAAACCAATAAAGAAATTTGTTTGCCGGTCATCGATATTGAATTTGGCCAGGCGTAAGGCGGCCGCAATTGCAACTCCTAACGGAAGATAGGAAATCCAACCATCGTTGAGATTCGCTGATAATGTATAAAGTATCAGAGCGGGCAAAACGCCAAATGTAACCAAATCAGCCAGAGAATCTAATTGTTTTCCCAGCTCACTCTTTGCATTTAACATCCGGGCCGCAAATCCATCAAGGAAATCAAAGATAGCGCCGGCAAAGATCATTATGGCCCCAAGACTTAAATGGCCCTGAAAAAGAAAAGTGATCCCAAGGCATCCACTCAACAGGTTAAATAAAGTGAGAATATGCGGCAGATTTTTCAAATGGTGATTCTACTCTTGTTCAATTCGGCAAAAAGGATTGCTGACCTTTTCTTCACCGATGGTGGTTTCAGGTCCATGACCTGAATATACGACAAAACTGTCGTGCAGGGAAAATAACTTGTCCTGAATACTTTCAATCAGAGTGTCAAAATTTCCGCCGGGAAGGTCTGTCCTTCCAATACTTCCGCTGAACAACACATCGCCGCCAATAACAAACTGTTGTTCCTGGTTCACAAAAACGATATGCCCAACTGAATGTCCCGGTGTAAAGATTACGCTGAGTGTACTCACTCCAAATTCAAATTCATCTTCTTCATCCAGAAAAAATCCAGGCTCCATTTCCCGGTATTTTGGAAATCCATAGTTTGATGCGTAGGAGATTACTGATTTATAGGTAGGAAGATCTCTCTTACACATCCCAAGCTTCACATTCCATGTGTCTGCAACAAATTGGTTACCCAGAACATGGTCGATGTGACCATGAGTATTCAAAACAGCTATCACCTTCAGTTGATACTTTTCAACGTAACTTTTCAATTCTCTTTCTTCCCCAGGAGTTGAACATCCCGGGTCAATAATCACTGCTTCCCGCGTTTCATCAAAAAGCACATAAGTATTTTCTGAAAACGGATTAAAGACAAATTTTTTAATTTTAATCATGGTAGCTTTATTCGCGATACAAAGTTGCTGTATTCTTAAGATATTTCAAATTTGAACTTGACGGTATATGACTATATAATCGTTGGCCAGGGCTTGGCAGGGACAGCTTTGGCAGTTGAGTTGATGAGAAGGAAGAAGACCGTTCTTATTTTTAATGATCCCGATTTGCATTCATCTTCAATGGCTGCTGCAGGTATTTTCAATCCCATCACCGGAAGGAGGTGGGTTACAACATGGAAAGCCCAGGAGGTGTTTGCCTGTTTTCCAAAATTCTATAAGGAGCTTGAAAAGCTCGTCAATGCAAAATTTTTCCATGAGATGCCTGTTTTCAGGTTTTTCCAAAATATGCAGGAACAGAATCATTGGTTAAGTTTACCAGCTGCTGAAGTTCCGGCTTTTGTTCAGGAGATTACCAGGCCGGGCAATTATTCTGAATTCATAAAAGATAGTTACGGTGGAATTCTTCTTAACAATTCCGGGTATCTCAATGTTTCAATATTCCTGAAGGCGCTCAAAAATTATTTTATGGAATTGGGGATCTACCGTCAGGAAAAAGTAACTCTTGATAACATCAACTGGCAGTCTCCATTCGCGGTAAATGGATCTACTGCAGACCGGCTAATTTTATGTTTAGGTTATGAAGGCGTGAGAAAAACTCCATTTGGTGATAAACCTTTTAACGCGGTGAAAGGAGAATTGCTGGAAGTCGAAACCAGCATTCAATTACCAGAAATGATCTTTAACGGTCCTGCCTTTATTTTGCCACAAAGTGATGGCCTGATTAAGGTGGGAGCAACTTATGATTTTAATGATGAAACCATGGAGACGACCATTAAGGCAAGGGAGATTCTGCTGGAAAGAATCCATTCCTTCTTTCTTCCTGAAATAAGGATAAGAAATCAAATTGCAGGATTCAGGCCTAGTTCAGTAGACCGTCGGCCGGTTGCCGGCGAACATCCTCACAATAAGAAATTGGGCATATTAAATGGACTGGGCACCAAGGGAGTTTCCTTAGCGCCGTACATTTCTAAACTTTTAGCGGATAAGTTTGAGAATGGCAAAGAACTTGATAGAGAGATAGATATAAAACGTTTTTTTGATTAAATTTCAGGTTCCAAAACAAATTTCTGCATGAGGGAAGGGCGTGTTGCTATATGCGTAATCATTCTTTGTTTTTTCACAATTTTGAATCCGCTTTATGCCCAGCAGGCGAGGGAAAAGTTTGGGAAAAACAGGGTTCAGTATAAAGTCTTTGATTGGAAATTTTATTCATCCGATAATTTCGATGTATATTTTTACGAGGGTGGGGATGTTGCTGCTAAGGAAGCGATCAATTTTTTGGAAGGTGAATTTGACAGGATAACCGATGTTATTGGCTACAGTCCTTATACAAAAACCAAAGTGTTTCTTTACAATTCAATTGCTGACCTCCAGCAAAGCAATGTGGGCATTAATGATCTTGATTACTCGGAAGGTGGTCAAACGAATTTCATAAAATCCTATGTAGAAATTGCTCACCCGGGCACGGTAAATGATTTCCGTCAGGAACTCATTTACAACACCAGCAGGCTCTTGATCAATGATATGATGTTTGGTGGAAGTCTGTCCGATATGTTCCAAAGCGCTTATCTCCTCCATTTACCCACTTGGTTTGTGGAGGGAGCTTCTGCCTACATAGCCAATGGCTGGAGCCTGGAAATGGATGATTACATTCGTGATTTCGTTACCGCTCAGCGACGTCTAAGATTATCCAGGCTAACGGGTGAAGAGGCAAGACTGGCTGGCCAATCCATTTGGAATTATATAGCTGAGACTTACGGAAGGAGTTCCATTTCGAACATTCTAAACCTAACCCGGATAATTCGGAATGAGGAAAAAAGCATTGCCAACACGTTGGGCCTTTCGTTCCGTCAATTCCTCAATGATTGGCAAGACTTTTATATCGAAATAGAACAAATTGTTTCAACCGATTATGTTGATCCTGCAGATGCGCTTCAGGTTTTAGAGAAAAATAGAAAAGGATTTGATTACAGCCAGGTAAAATTAAGTCCGGATGCAACGAAACTGGCCTATGTTAGAAACTACAATGGCAGATATTCTGTATGGATAAGAGATTTAGATACTCAGAACGAAGATAAAGTCCTGTCGGGAGGTTATAAAGTTATCAATCAGAAAGTAGATTACCAGTCTCCATTGCTAGGGTGGGCGGATAACACTACACTGGGTGTAGTAAATTATGAAAAGGCCAGAACCACATTGTGGTTGTATGACATAACCACGCGCACAAGAATTCCTACAAGATTTGAACGGTTTGAAAAAGTTCATTCTTTTAATTTTTCAGGAAATGGAAGGCTGGCAATAATGAGTGCCGATGTGGCCGGAATAAATGATCTGTATCTGGTTTCAGTAACACGAAGCAGAATTAAGAGGTTAACCAATGACTTGTACGATGAAATTAATCCGGTCTTCATTCCAAATAGCAATATTATTCTATTCAGTTCAAACCGGGCAAATGACACCTTAAGCGTTGTGTCTGAGTCGTATAAAGATTTGGGTGATAATTTTAATTTGTTCCTTTACAATCTTGATACGACTAACCTAACCCTGAACCGCGTAACCAATACATTTAGTCAGGATGTAAGTCCATTGGCCTTAAATTATTCTGACTTTTATTACCTGTCTGATCAGAAAGGAATTCAAAATGTATTCAATTATAATCTGATAGATTCCATTTACAGCCAAGTCAGCAATTTCAGTAATAATATAAGGTATTATGACCTTAATTTTAATTTAGGAAGAGCGGCGTTTGTAATGGAAAACGAAAATGTTTCCAATATATATATCGATTACAATTTTGATCGTAACCGTAGCATTTTCACTTCTCAAACTAAAAGGCAATCTGTAAAACAAGCCAGATTTATTACCGACAGGAGGAGACAAAACCTGGTAAACCGGAGCAACAAGGTAGAGGTAGATTTTTCTAAGCCGGATTCAGTTCAGCAATCAAAAGCTAAAGAGGATATTATAGATACAGATAATTATGTTTTTGATAAGGAATTGGAATCCAAGGCGAGAATTGATCAGCCTGAATCTTTTTTAAGTCAGTACAGAAGATTTCAAACTCAGAAAACCATATTTGGTCCGCTTGATTATGAAACCCGGTTTAGTGCTGATAATCTGGTAACCTCCTGGGTGATTGACCCCATGATAGGATTTGGAATTCTGATTGAGACTCAAATGAAAGACATCCTGGAAGACCATAGTTTTACCGGAAGTGTAATGGGGACAACCGACTTTAGAAGCGGCGATTTTGTTGGCGAGTATAAATTTTTGCGCGGAATGATAGACTATGGTTTCAGATTCTACAGAAGGGTAATGGAATGGCCAACGGCGGAGGACGTGCCTCAAAAATACAAGAAGAATATTATTGAATTAAGCGCCAGCTATCCGCTATCAGTTCGTTCCAGGTTTACGCTGAAGCCGTTTTTTGGAAATACTAAATTTGAAGATCTTGACTTTGCCTTGTTAGGTGGGCAGATACCACCGGGAAGGGCCGCAACCATAAACAGAAATTATGTGGGCATAAACAGTGAACTGGTATATGATAATAGCATATCAAGGGGAATGAACATTATTGAAGGCACCAGGGTAAAAATTACATTTAAACACTGGGAAGGGATAACAGATAAAGACAAAAGCTTTAGTAATCTGACTTTCGATTTCAGGCATTACCAAAAAATTTCCAGAGAGTTTGTTTTTGCTACGCGCATTTTCTACGGGAAGTTTTTCGGAAGGAATCCCCAAAATTACCTGCTTGGTGGTGTTGATAACTGGTTATTTTCAAAAACCAAGAACCGGGGTGATTCAGAGAATCAGGGCAGCCCTTTGTATACTGCAAGAAACAGTGATAACAGTGATTTGCTTTTTCTTGAATATGTAACTCCTTTGCGTGGCTTCAGCTATAATACTTTTTATGGAAATGATGCACTGGTATTAAATGCTGAACTTCGATTTCCTGTAATCAAATATTTTTATAAAGGACCAATTTCATCAAACTTCTTCAGGAACCTGCAATTTATCGGATTTTATGATATTGGATCTTCGTGGACAGGGCCGAACCCTTTTAGCGAAAAGAATGAAGTAAATACCCTGGTTATAGACCGAGGAATTTTCCGGAGTGAAATCAAGAATTACCGGAGTCCATGGCTGCAAAGTTTTGGGGCAGGATTACGAACTGTAATTCTTGGATTCTTTATGAAATTTGATCTTGCCTGGCCTGTTGAAAATTTTGAAAGAGGAACCCCGAAGTTCCAGGCATCCTTTGGTTTTGATTTTTAATCCCCTTCAGTTTCAGTTTGCATAAATATCTTTAACTTGTCAAAAAATATTACTGAATGATAAGTTCAATGACAGGGTTCGGCACCTGTACAAAGGAAAACCCAAATTTCGAATCAACAGTTGAAATCAGAACTCTTAACTCCAGGTTTCTTGATGTTAGCATCAGGCTTCCAAAAGCGATTAACGGGAAGGAGATGGAAATTAGAAATATCATAACTGAAAAACTTATTCGCGGCAAAGTAACTATTGAGGTTGAAATTCGGGCAAAAAATGACCCCATCACTTCTGTGGCAATCAATAAAGAACTTTTTAAACAATACTATGAGCAGTTGCGCAGGTTGGCAGACAGTGTGATCGCGCCACATGATGACTTGTTCAGGATAGCTATTCAGTCTCCAGATGTTATGATGAATGAAACAAAGAGCGAGCAAGCAGAACAGGCATGGCAGATTTCACGTGATTGTTTGATGGATGCTCTGAAGGCTTGTGATGAATTTCGGTTGCAAGAAGGGAAAGCTTTGGAATCCAAATTCAAGGAGTACGTGAATACCATTAATGACTTGCTTAAAAAGATTGATGAGTATGAGCCTGGTCGGATAAAGAAAATCAAGGATAGATTAACCGGTAATCTTCAGGAGTTGATTGGGAATGACAGAGCGGATGTGAATCGACTGGAACAGGAAATTATCTATTACATCGAAAAGATTGATATTTCAGAAGAAAAGGTAAGACTTGGAAATCACCTTGGCTATTTTATTGAAGTTCTTGAAAAAGAAGATAATGCCGGTAAGAAACTTGGCTTTATTTCTCAGGAAATTGGGAGAGAGATTAATACCATTGGGTCAAAAGCCAATGACCCTGATATACAAATGCTTGTTGTGGGAATGAAGGATGAGTTGGAAAAAATCAAGGAACAACTTGCGAATGTTGTATAGAGGTTGATTCCGTAAACTTTCCAAAAGTTTGGAACTTTTGGAAAGTTAGAGGCGGAGAAGGCTGCTCGGTGGGAGGAATCTCCAACATATCTTCAAACTCATCTTTCACCTGACCCAAATCAACCAGGCTGCCATCATCATAAAATCTCCATTCAAAGGCTGAAATCACCATTAGCAAACTAAGAACAAGGCCAACGTTCAGAAACAGCCCTGTGGTTTTGTTAAGGTCTGCTTTCGGGTTTTTCCTCGCTTCCATAGGTTATTTTGTTTAATCATTGAAAAATGAGATACTCAATAGCACAATGATCAGCCCAATTTCAATGAATTTCAGCAAAAAATACCGGGGAAGGGATAGGGGAAAGAAATGTCTAAATTTGAAAACAAGACTGAAAAAGAGGGGAATAAAAAAACCCGGTCTTGCCGGGTTCATTCAAATTCTATTAGAATCAATTTAGTTTGAAGGTTATAGGAAGAACCATCCTTACTCTCACCGGTTGTCCACGCTGCTTACCTGGTTTCCATTTTGGTGATGCTTTTACAACACGTTCAGCCTCTTCATCACAACCGGCTCCAATGCCTCTGATAACTTCTACCTGTGTAATGTTCCCCGACTTATCAACTACAAACTGAACATACACCCTTCCTTCAGTACCCATCCGTCGGGCAGTTGTTGGATACTTCATATTTTTGGCCACATAATCGTAAAATGCTGACTTACCTCCCGGAAAATCCGGCTGATCCTCAACAATGTTAAAAATATCATCAGCTACTTCTTCATCAGGGGCTTCGTCAATAATAATATTCTCAATTACCGTTTCTTCAGTAATCTCAACATCAAGATCTACTTCAATTTCCTCTTCGATCTCTTCTTCATCAGGAACTTCAATGATTTCTGGCTGCTGAATTTTCGGAGGAGGAGGCGGCGGCTGTTCCGTCGGAGGAATTTCCAACATATCCTCAAATTCATCTTTCACCTGACCCAGGTTAACCAGGCTTCCATCGTCATAGAATCTATACTCAAAGGCAGAGATCACCAACAATAGACTGATTACCAGCCCAACATTCAGGAATAAACCGGATGTTCTTGTAAGGTCAGCTTTTGGGTTTTTCTTCGCTTCCATATGCTATTTTTTAGAAAATTTAGAAAAGCAGTTCTAACAAATATAATAAAATTCCCAGGTTATTTTAATTCGCTTTCTTCAATAAAACACTTATAGATGCTCCAAAAATTGCTCCAAACCCATTTGCAAAAACATCGCTCCATTCAAAAACTCTCTCCGGAATCGGTATTTGGACTAATTCAAGGGCAAAACCATAGCCAATGCAGATAAAAAATGTCAGGAAAAAAGCTTTTTGAGGACCAAAAGATGGAAATTGGAATAAAAGGCTCTTTCCTACCAGAAAACCCAGGATAAGGAAGAAAAGAATATGACTCACATTGTCCAGAATAAAATTGGCTGTTCCCGTAATCCGGGGGATCAAAGTGCCGGGAAGTGAGGTCAAAGTCCCTGTAAAAATTGCCCAGACAAGGCTGGCTATAGAGTATTTATTAATCAAAAATTATTGGCCAATTACTTCCTTATACTGCGCGGCTGAGAGTAAACCCTTTGTTTCATTCGAATTGGAAATCTTCAGCTTAACCATCCATCCTTTCCCATATGGATCGTTGTTTACGATTTCCGGCTTGTTTTGCAAATCAGCATTCACCTGGGCCACTTCTCCAGAAACCGGCATGAACAAATCAGACACCGTTTTAACGGCCTCAACTGTTCCAAAAACATCTCCCTGGGATAAAGATTTGCCGGCAGTTTCAATTTCAACATAAACGATATCGCCCAGTTCACTCTGAGCGAAATCGGTAATTCCAACTGTCGCTTCATCACCTTCAATCTTAATCCATTCGTGGTCTTTTGTATATTTCAGTTCTTCAGGAAAATTCATGTCGCTTGTTTTTTGCACCAAAAATACACGGAAATTTCAATTGCAAAAATTTTATTGTGCTAAACTGAATCGAATCTGGACTCCGAATGCAGTGGTTGCCCGCTTGAAAGAATTAGTTACTTTGGGTTCATTTATATTCCTTTCAAAATAAACTTGTAAGCTCAGGCGCTGATTCAAAACATAATTAATATTAGGTCGGAGCTGGAAATTGACATTTCCATTGGTTATTGTGCTGCCTTCTTCAATTCTTCTTTGGTGAGTTCTGGTATCGCGAACTGAGAAGTTCATTCGGAATGTCAAATCATTTTTAAGGGCAACCGTTCTTCCCTGAACCCTGAAAGGGAGGGTGAAATTCGAGGTTGTGTAACCGAAATCAAAGCCAATGTCATTGGATTTAATTTCCGTGA
The DNA here is from genome assembly GCA_036397995.1 of Cyclobacteriaceae bacterium. Taxonomy (GTDB): domain Bacteria; phylum Bacteroidota; class Bacteroidia; order Cytophagales; family Cyclobacteriaceae; genus DASWHX01. The sequence goes on along the minus strand of DASWHX010000213.1, from coordinate 19,049 downwards.
TCTGGGTATTGGACAAATTTAGCGTCATTGTCCGTTCAATCTTATAATCAATTTTCGCGGTGAGCCTGCTCCTGGTTCTAACGTTAAGTCCAATCAAAGGGCTAAATCTTTCTGTAATTACTACCTGGTTGATAATATAAATTGGTACAAGCTCTCCATTCTCATTTACAATTGATGCAAGAGGATAATCTTCAATGTCTTTGTCCAATCCAACTCCTTCTTCATACAAAAGGCTATTAGTAAAACTATTAATTGAATATGTTGAATTATACGCATGTGTAAGAGTTACCGATGAAAAAATATCTTTTAAGGCTTCAACTTTTGAAAGGCCGTTGTAGTCAACTCTCCAGTTTGGAAGGGGAGTACCGGGGAACGGGCTGAGCTTTATTTCTTCGGCACTCTTTCCACTATATGCTGCAATAAATGCCGGAATAAGAACATCTTGTGAATTGAGATTATATTCACCGGAGCTATTCAAATCATTCAGTCGTTGTCTGATCACCTCCCTGTATGCGATATAATCATCAAACAGCGGAGAACTGTTATCTGACCGGTCTTTCTTAAAAGCGGTATTGATTGAGATATAAGAAATTGAAAAAGTTCCTGAACGTGTGGGGTTCAATGACCTGAAGGTCAATGAATCTTCATCGTATCTGAAAATCTCCTGAAAAGTGGAGGACTTGGTTTTCTTGGCATCGAGCTGAATTTTAAAATCATTAAAAGGTTCGAGGGTTGCGCGAAGTCCAATGTCAATCGTTTGCCGTTGAGTGAAAGGATTTGTGAGCCCGGTCCCCTGGGCCAGCCAGTTATTTTCCACCGCTCTTCTTTTAATTTCGTTATCCTGACTTCCAAAAACAAAACCCCAACCGGGAGCACTTAAACCATCATCCTGGCCAAAATAGGAGGGTTCCGGAAGAAAACCAGGCAGGATGGTTGACTCATTAAGACTGTACGTCATGTTTATACTTCTGAGAGACATGATTAACCGCAACACGCCTTTCAAGGCTCCGAAGTTGGGTCTTTGCACGGTATCCGCTTTTGGGTCAACCGGGCGTTTAACGGGGCTGTTTATATCCTTCAAAAACTTATTCTTGTTATAAAGTTTCAGGAAATCAAGTTTACCGGATACATTATTAGTTCTGTCATTTCTAATAATGTTACCCAGTGAATCGCGGAGGTTTACAGAACCGGCAGTCCAGATATATCCAGCTGTATATTGATAATCGGCACTAACCCAATCAATCAGGGGAAGTTTATCAAATGGAAGTTTATAGGAAGCATTAACATTTTGGGTAAAGGTTTTTGTTCGTCCCAAATCCAGAATATTATCCCAGATTTCATCTTTTTCTTCCTGGGTCTCAATGTCTCCTTCGGGTTCATCTATTATGGCATTAGTACGAGCTGTGTAATTTAAGCTAATGGCCTTAGTCAGATTCCAACCGAGAGTATAATTACGGTTAAAGAAGAAACTCTTTTCATAGGTTGGCTCAATGCTGCCAATATCCAAATTCTCATTCCTATATTGTGTTTTTATGAAGCGTCGATCAAGTTCACCTCGTAAGCCGAAGCTATTAGGAAGAAGATTCAGGTTGATATCCTTAAGAAGTTTTAAATGTGGGGAATTCAGGAATTTGACATTTTTAAAGGGCTCAATATAGAGCGGATCGTAGGCATAGTTATAATCAATTGAGCCGCGCTGATTTTTCAGCAGGTAGGATTCAATATTGAAATCACTACGTTTGAAATCGCTATAAGCATATGTAAAGGAGAAATTTTCAATATCCCAAAAATCGCTTCTTGATTCGGGATTATTACGGGTTTTTCGTATCCCCGTAAAATTAAGGCTCCTGCGCGTGCCTTTATCCTGAACAATGTTCTTGTAATTTCGTTCTTCTTCGGTGTTGCTTATAGTAGCCAGTGTTTGCTCAAGTGGAATATCCGGGTCTTTTGGGTCGAACTCCGGCGTAATAACACTTTGCTGGTAACTTGCATACATTGGAATTTTAAGACCTGTACCTCTGGGCAGCAACTTATCAAGGGCCAGGTTAGTGGCAATGTCCCATTCCAGAGTTTCCTTGCGCTCTCGCTCAGAAATTTTGGTCTGGACGCCTCCAAATCCAGGTGTTGTGTAGCGGGTTGAGCCGCTAATTGTACCGAGATCAGCAAGCTTTACGTTCACATTAGCATTTGCTGCCCATCCTGCTTTACGATCAAAATCAGACACCCGCAACTCATTGGCCCAAATACAAACGGATTTGGAAGATCTATCAGGTGAGCCAGGATTTCTCACTCCGATCATCAGCCCAAGTATGGTACTGAGTTCGGGTCTTCCCACGATGGTTATGTTATAGTTCCGCAAGCCGTCAGTATATGGTTCTGAATAGCGGAAGCCAAATTCATCCGGATTCCTGGTTCTGTTTCGTCGAGCTTTTAATTGGTATAACAGGTCCAGATCAATATTTATCTCATTTTCGAGCGGCCATACCAGCCGTTGGATATTAGGGTCATTCGTACTTACATCTGCAGGAGTAATCTTAAGTGGAACTTCAATTTCATAATAATTTTCGGTGAAATCAGTGCCCAATCTTAAGAAACCAGTTATTTCATCATCCACGGCATTGTCACTTTCAGCATGTATAAACATTTTTATACTCCCATAGTTTATCAGGTCTATGTCAACATTTTTAAAGACTGCCCGAGCATCTTTATCACTGAGGTCTTCCACACAAAGCCGCATGGATTGCTCATTAAGATTTCGTTCAATCACTGAAGTATTATCCCGATCTCTCCTGAAACCCGGGGGCAGGGTATAGGGTGAATTTACTCCACCGCCCTGGCTATTCTCTTCAATATTAACTACAGATACCGTAAAGTCGGTAAAGTCCGTTTCAGGAAGTTGGTCAAACCGGTTTTCTTCCAGGCTCCTGGTATATCTACGCCATTGACTGCCTATAAGTCTGAATTTTGACATTCGCAAAACAACAGGCTGCTCCCAGCCCGTTAAATATGTACGAACAAAGCGGATTGACTTAAATCCCTGAATGTTACCGATTTTTCTATCAAAATTCCGAACGGGAATCCGGAAGAGATACCAGGTAACTGTTTCCCTGGAGCCATTTGGCAAATCAACATTACTGGTTACCGCATCCACAATATATTTACTCCCTATGGTAAGCTGGCCCGGATTCAAAGAAACAGAGTACTCATAATATTCCTCCAGGTCATTCAGGGTATTGTCAGAATCCAGGTCTTCATTATCGGGGAATTGACTGTTTGAAAACGTGGAGCTAAGGGGAGTATTTCCTTCAAGGCCATTAAAGTCTTTATACCTTTCCAGAATTTTTGCATCCAACTGATCGAATGAAGGGTCAAGGTAATGACGAAAATCATCAGCAGCCGGGTCAGCTAACGCACTGAAGTCGGGATATAACGCTTGTTCATCCGCATTTTTCAATCCGTCTAGTCCGACATCCTGGTTCACCCTGGCGCCGGCAGAATTATCAAAAGCATCATTGAGGTAAGTGGCGTCTGTCACGCGACCCCAGACGTTTTGGGTGACATTGTTTAATGACCCATCAGCCGGGAGCCCGTTTTCAAACGCGTGTTTCCCATCCTTAAGGACATCTTCTGAAATACTTCCTAAATTAAAAATGAGTTCTCCGCCGGTTGTATTATTGGTATTCAGGCTTCCATCCAGAACTCTGCCATTAGTACCATCAATAAATGGATCAAGTAACCAAAACTCCAGGTATTCTGTGTTTGACTTATCAAAATCGACTTCGGAAGTAACCGGCCGGGTAATGCCCCCCCAGTTTGATTTCGGGTCGCTGCTGATGAATGAAGGGTTAAAATTATAAGGGCCTCTTTCTGTTGGGAAGTAGGCAATATCAAAAATTCCTTCAAAGCCGGTAATTATTTCATTATCGCGTGCCGGAAAAATTTCCTGTGGTCTTACTCCTCGTACATAATGGTTAGATAACTCCTGGTCTCCGATATTATCAGGACGAAGGCTTCGCCCACTGCGATAAAAAACATTGTCGATGACATGCCAGGCAATCTTTGCTCTTTTGTAACCAAAGCTGAGGTCATTTCTCATATTCCCGCTTGGATCAAATTTATTGTCGGGAGTAACAGGTGTGGAGGCAATTGCCCATGCCTGGTGCGTGTTCCCAAGGTGAAAGGGGGTGGCAATTCCTTCGAAATCATCAACATACGAGGTGCCTTCTCCATCTACAATATTTGAGGTTCCAGGAACTATTTGAGCAAATTCTCCGCTAAAAGTAACGGCGGAAAGTTCTTTGGTCTGCAGGAATGGTAGCGCGTCTACCATTTTAGTAATTAACCTTGAATCTTTTCTAACATTTACATCAAACCCGTATTTCATGTTTCTGGTGGGCTCATCACCAATACTTATCCTGCTGATAAGGGGCCGCTCGTTGAGATAAAGAATGGTACCGCCAAAATTAATGTCATTGCTGACGCGATAATCCATACGAGTGCCCAGCAGAGTTCGGGATTGAAAATTAAACAAGTCGGCCTTTTCATAGGTGATTTTCAGTCGGTTGCCGGAGTTTACCACGCCTTCATTGATAATGGTGACTTTACCGAAATTGTAATCCACTGTATAATCAATTCCCTCCTGAAGAGGTGTATTTCCAGACAGTACCCGCACAGAACCTTCTGCAATATTAATTCCGGGTAGAATAATTTCACTGGATGAACCTGCTTGAAAACTTCCTTTCAGAAAAAATTTATTCCGTTCGGCTTGCAATTCAGCATCCGCTTTTGTTGTAGCGTACAAAGTGTCAAAAGCATATTTCTGAATCAGGTCCTGTTCATTATTTCTTTCAAAGATTTTTCGAAGATGTTCACCAAATGGTTCCAGTACAGGGAAGATTATCAATCCACTCACAGGATTAATGGTTAAACCTTCCACGTAGTCAAAATTTCCATCTGGGGGTGGATCATTGGAGGGATTTAATTTATCAAGTCCCAATAAGCCAATCAAGGGAACATCTTTCGTCTCGATACCTTCATGCAAGCTGGGGTTATCAATGCCTGTCCGGTCATCCCGATAGATAATTCTAAATTGAAAACCTTCTTTGCTGATTTGATTTGAGTTAAGGCTATAAATATTTTTCATCATCAAATCCCAGGTGGGAATGATTTTATTGAATTGATCGCGAATATTTATTTTTCTTGGCCGCAATAGTTTCAGGTAAGCAACCTCATTTTCAGGCCGGGCGGTGTAGTCTTCCCTTAGCTCACCCACTTTGAATGGCCGGCCATTGTAGGTGTATTCATAGGCTACAGCCAGTACCTCATCGTTCTGAAGTTTCCGGTATAGACTAATATATCCAAGTTGGGGATGAATAAAATATTCACTGGGATCAAGGAGCCGGGCGCTATTTACTACTTCGAAGTCGGTTGAGTTAATAAGGTTGAATTGATTTTCCAGAGTTTCTTTTATTAAATCAGAGCTTCTGGATATTTGAGGATCTGTGATGTTGAGAAATAGTCCGTTTGAATTATTTGCCGCCGGCGAATTAATACCCCCCAAGGGTTCAACAACCGGAAGCGGAAGTCCGCCGGCATCTCTTCGAACGCGAAATCCTTCCCCAAGATCCATAAGCGCAACAATGTTTCTCAGCGACTGGGTTGTTGAATTTTTGTTCAAAACATAGACTTCTACTCGAGTAACGTTGAGCCCGGAACTTACTTGAGGAATTTGTGAAAGCCATCTCTCATAATTCTGACGGAAAAAGTGGGAAAGAAAAAAATGCCGGTTTTCATCGTAGTCAGATGCCCGTAATTCAAAATCTCTTTTTTGCACGCCGCCACTTTCTATTTCAAGTGCATCTGTCTTACCACGCTGAGTGGAAGCAACAGCGGTTACGAACAACTTACCGAATTGCAACTGGGTTTTCAGTCCAAATAAATTTTGGGCCCCTGAGATAAGACTATTATTGAGAGGAAGGCTTACGTTTCCTATTTCCAGTTTCTTTATGATATCTTCTTCATAGCCGGTATACTCTACCTTGAGGTTATTTTCAAAGTCGAAGCTATTATTATTATCGTAGTTGGCAGTTACCTGAAGTTTTTCCCCCACTTTTCCTACCACGTTCATGCTTATTTGTTGGTCAAACTCAAAGCCACCGCTTCGCTGTTGCCTTACTGGTATCGCGGGATTATCAATTCGCTGCCACTTTCCACCGAAATCCAGTGTCACGAATCCCCTGGGCTCAAGTTCAACATAACTGCCACCAAATAATCTGTCAAAAACCGGACTTACATAAATGGGGGGAATGAGATTTCTTCCACTTACAGCGCTTTCTCCATCGAGACTTTCTGATTTTGTTTTCCAATACTCTTTAAGAAGTTTATTTGTCTGATACCTGTTGAACTCGTCAAAAGTGATGGTGGAAGTAGGCCGGTAATTAATTTCACCAATTTTCTCATAGATGGTATAATTATTTGATGAATCCATTTCCAGATCCAGTTTAAGACTGGCAGGATCAGATAAGAGTAAAGGGGATGGGGAAGTGAAATTTGAAAAGGGATCTCCAAAGCGGTCGCGTTGTTGAAATGTTGGTAACCGGGAGGGGTTGTATTGAAGATTGTTCAGGCTATCTTCTTTGATCCGTAATGAATCAGACTTGGTATTTTGGGTTTGATAATAGTACCCATACGCACTACCAGAAACCTTTGCAAGAAAAAAGTTTATAGCAATGAAGAGTCCAACTGATATTGATAATAGCCTACGTAATTTCTGCGGTACCAAGACGTACTAATAATCCTACACCTTATGAAGTTTTTAACGATCGCTTTATTAACTCTTCCAAGGTAATATTATCCCCGGAGTTTTTGAGGACAAAATCGATACTTTTTTCAGCGGCAATTTTATTGATCCCCAGCGTTATCAATGCAGATAACGCTTCATTTTTCAAACTATTGTTTATACCTGCCGGTAATTCTCCCATGCCTTCGGTTAATCCGGTTTTTGCCATTTTATCCTTTAATTCAAGGATAATCCGCTGGGCTGTTTTACCGCCGATTCCCTTGATGGATTGGATCGTTTTAACATCTTCATGAACGATGGCCCTTCTGACTTCCTCAGGAGAAAGCGAGCTCATCACCATTAGACCTGTGCCCGGGCCAACTCCGGAAATGGATATTAAATTCAAAAAAATCTGCCGTTCGGATTCGGTAGCGAATCCGAAAAGGATGTGTGCATCCTCTTTAATATGCAGGTAAGTAAGAATTTTGCCTTCCTTTTTTTCTTTTATGAAAGAGAAGGTGTTTAAGGAGATATTTATTTTATATCCAATGCCGTTGGATTCCACTACCAGGGAACCAGGTTGCTTTTCGACGAATTTTCCTATTACGTACGTAATCATTTTTCTCTTGATTGGGCGTCGACAACTGCAAGGGACGCCATATTTACTATATCTGTAATGGAACTGCCCAGCTGTAAAATATGGACTGGCTTTTTAACACCTAACAGAACGGGCCCAATCGCTTCTGCTCCTCCAATTTCCATCAGTAATTTGTAGGCGCTATTACCCGACATCAATGTTGGAAAAATTAATGTGTTTGCTCCTTTATCAATAAGTTCGCTAAAGGGGTATAATTCCTTTTGAAGGTTTGTGTTAACGGCAACGTTCGCCTGCATTTCACCATCAATCAGCAGTCCGGGAAATTTTTTTCTCGCAAGCTGAACTGCAAGCCTTGTTTTTTCCGGAATTTCACCTTTGTTCGACCCAAAATTGGAATAAGACAACACTGCAATTCTTGGTTCAATATCAAAAAAATGAACTGCTCTGGCAGTCATGCCAATGATGTCTACGAGTTCTTCAGCGTTAGGATTAATATTCACGGTAGTATCGGCAAGGAAAAAAGTTCCCCGCTTATTTGTGATGATATACATGCCTGCTACTTTACAAACATTTTCATCAACGCCGACAATCTGCAATGCCGGACGAATTGTTTTCGGATAATCCTGGGTGAGGCCCGAAATGATCGCATCGGCTTCTCCAAGGTGGAGCATCATAGGGCCGAAGTAATTCCGGTCCCGCATTTGCTTAACCGCCTGGCTTAAAATGAGTCCTTTCCTTTTTCTGCTTTCGTAAAGAATTTTTCCGTAAACTTCCCTTTTATTGTCTTCTTCATAGGGATCAATAATCACAACATTTTTCAAATCAAGATCATGAATCTTAATGAGGTTCAAAATCTCTTTCTTTTTCCCAAGAAGAATTGGCTTGCCAATATTTTCATCTTTTATGATTTGAGCAGCTTTAAGAATTTTATAATTATTGGCTTCAGTAAAAATAACTCTTTTGGGGTCTCTCTTGGCCCGGCTAATTATTCTGTTGATGAGCCGGGTGTCTATTCCTATTTTCTTTTGCAGAAAAATATTGTATTCCTCCCAGTCTTTTACTTTAATACCAGCCACTTTTGATTTTATTGCGGCCTTGGCCACCGCAGGAGCGATAGTTGTAAGAAGCCGTGAGTCAAGTGGTTTCGGAATTAAATAATTGGCACCAAATTTCAGGGAGTCATCCCCATAGGCCTTTTTAACAATATCGGGAACCGGTTCTTTTGCAAGATTAGCTAAAGCGATTACCGCAGCCTTTTTCATCTCCTCATTAATAGCATTAGCACGTACATCAAGGGCGCCACGAAAAATATAAGGGAATCCCAAGACATTATTTACCTGGTTGGGATGGTCTGATCTTCCTGTTGCAATAATGATATCCTTCCGGGTTTTTATCGCCACGTCATACTCAATTTCAGGATTTGGATTGGCCAGAGCAAAGACAATAGGTTTCTTAGCCATGCTTTTAAGATCTTTGGGTTTCAGTACATCGGCTTTGGACAAGCCGAGAAAGACATCCGCTCCTTTAATGGCGTCATGAAGAGTCTTCAGGTGTCGGTAAGTGGCGAACTGTCTTTTACTCTCGTCAATATTATTTCTGCGCTTTGTTATTACACCTTTCGAATCGCACATCACCACATTAGATCTCTTGACTCCCAGGCTGATCCATAACTTTGTGCATGCAATTGCGGCTGCACCGGCTCCATTTATAACAACTTTGACATTCCCGATTTTCTTCCTGGCTACCACTAATGCATTTAAAAGGGCGGCAGCAGAAATTATTGCCGTTCCATGCTGATCATCATGCATGACAGGAATGGTCATTTCTCTCCGCAAAACTTCTTCAATATAAAAACTCTCAGGTGCTTTAATGTCCTCCAGGTTAATCCCGCCAAAAGTGGGTTGCAATGACTTTACGATCTTTATGAAATCATCCGGATCTTTTGCATCAATTTCCAGATCAAACACATCTATTCCCGCAAACTTTTTGAAAAGAACACCTTTGCCTTCCATTACAGGCTTGGATGCTTCGGGTCCAATATCACCCAAACCCAGCACTGCCGTTCCATTAGTAATGACAGCGACCAGGTTGCCTTTTGATGTATACCTGTACACATCCTGTGGATTTTTGGCTATTTCCAAACAGGGTTCAGCTACACCCGGAGAATATGCCAGGGCAAGATCTCTTTGAGTACTTAATAATTTTGTAGGATTAACTTCAATCTTGCCTGGTGGGTCAGATTCATGGTAATTCAGGGCATCTTGCTTACGAATTTTGGCGGACATTTGCAATAACTTGTTGAGTCAGAAAGGTATAAAATTCCGGGATAGAAACCGTAAACCTAGCTGGTCTTTCTCAAGTCGGATTCGGTCTGAAAGGTTGATAAAATGGTTTCAAGTTCCCGGACAAGATCTCTTTGGGCTTTACCGGGACTGTACAAGAAACCTTCTATGTAATATATCCTATTTAGTTCTTCATCAACCAAACTATAGGAAATAAAGGGGCCCCCCATAGAAAGGTTATTTGTACGCCAAAGACCTTTCAATTCAACGCTATAGTGTTTATTAATATTTGTTATTTCAGAAACGACCGGAATCCTTTTTTCAGTCAGAACAAAGGTTTGTGGTCTTTTAGGATCTTCAAAAATATACTGACGGGCAATTTCATCCCGCCAGGTAATTAATGACTCTGGCTTCAACTGGTCTTCAGATGAGTAGTTTTTATACGAGATGAAAATATTCTTATCTATTTCCGCTCCAAAACTCCTTAACCAGATGAAGTTCTCCCTTTCATCGGCAATTTGATATCCAAATGGAGATCTCAAAGTGAATTGATGTTTATCTAACAGGTGCTTGTTGATACCCTTAACTTCTTTTGCCGCAAAAAGTGAGCTTAACATTCGTATTTGTTCCTGGTTATTGAAAAATCCTTGAAGAGATTTCCGGTTTTCTCTTATGTTCTTTATTAGTATTCTGTCTGTTTTTCCGAACAGGTACATGACTTTCTGTCCTTTGGCAAACTCATTTTCATTGATATGCAAAAATCTTGTAGAATCTTCCATTATGGTGCCAATGGATTCAGAGGTGAAGTAATTTTTGAGTTGAGTTGATTGCCGGGTTTGGCTTTGGAAAGACGTCACAAAAATCATGTATCGTGAAGATTTGAGTACGCCATTAAGTTTTAGCGGGTTAATGTATCTTATGGTAAATAGCGGCTCCGCTCTCGGCAATCCTTCCACATTGGGTTGAAAAGTGGCTTTAATTTCATTCCCAAGATCACCAGCCCATTTAGTAGAATCCATTACCAGCAATATTTCTCCCCAGTCACCGCTGGCGGGTGCAAGAAGACCTCCATTTCTTTGTGTGCCACAAGAAATAAAGAGAACAGTAATAAAGCCAAGGGTTATTCTCTTAATCATCACTATTTTTTTGAATGATCAATTTTTGACCGGGTGTAATCTTGTTTGAGGTTAGATTGTTGAGTTCTTTTATTTTCTCAATAGTTAAGCCGTCAAATTTTTTCGAGATGTCCCATAAGGTATCACCAGACTGAACGAGATACACTTTGCTGCCAGCATAATCCAGAATCTGAGGAGTTACCGTTTCAGGTTTAGAGTTCACAATATTTGGTTGTTTTTCAAAAGCGCCAGGAAGCATCCAGATATCGAGGCGTTGTCCTACCCGGATCAGGTTTCCCGAGATATTGTTCCACCGGCGGAGATCGGAAATTCCAATACCATATCTCATGGCAATTGTTCCCAGCACATCTCCGCTTTTGACACGATAAACTATTTTATCTCTTCCATAGGTGCTGCCTGGTGTGTTTCTTGCAAGTTGTTCAAAATGTTTTTTTCCATAGGAACTGGAGTCAAGTATAACAACTCTGTTGGCAATGAAATAATTAAGCTTATCGGTGGGTATTTTGACCGGATATAAATTTGTATTTTCCGGCAAAGCATTCCGTTTTAGGGAGGGGTTTAATTTCTGCAAATCCTCCAGGCATAAATCAAGATGGTTTGCCAGTATTTCGATGTTCAGAAATTGCTTAACCATGATTGTATCGTAATCAATCTCATATTCAAATTCATCTTCAACAAAGAAGTTGTGGTCTTCTGCAAAATTCATAGTATAAACCATTGCAGCCCACTGGGGAACATAGGATCGGGTTTCGCGAGGGAGGTATCTGTAAATGTCCCAAAACGATTTTTTACCGGATCTGCGCATGGCCTTCCTTACATTCCCGGGTCCGGTGTTATATGCCGCCAATGCCAGTTCCCAATCACCAAACATATCATACATCTGTTTCAGGTACAGGCAGGCTGCTTCGGTTGCTTTATAAGGATCCATGCGTTCATCAACATACCAGTCTTGATGTAGTTTGTAGTAACGACCGGTGAGAGGCATGAATTGCCAAAGTCCTGCTGCACCTACGCGTGAAATTGCCCTTGGGTTAAGGCCTGATTCAATTATTGATAAATATTTTATTTCCTGAGGAAGATTATGTTTCCGAAGAACCTCTTCAAAAATGGGAAAGTAATAAGTAGATCTTTTCAATACCATCCTGGTGTATTCGCGATCTTTTTCCGTAAAATATTTTATGAATGCATAAACCTTGTCATTGTAGTTAATAGGAATCTCAGTATGGATGGTACCGATTCTGCTTTCAATGGTTTCATAATTGATTTCATTAGGAAAATGATCCAACTCTTCACGCGGTTGGGACCATACAAAATCCAGGCTTGCGCTATCAAAAGGGAAATCTTGTGAATAGGCGTCGCTGATGAAAATAAATACCAGGAACAGAGCAAGTATTTGAATTTTACGCACCTGCGTCCAAATTAAAATGGTTAAATATAGGAAACATTCATCACTACAAGCAGACAGTTTTTATTGGTTACTAAATTTCTTTAACAAGAATGTTGCCAGTAATAAAGATAAAATGAGATACGGGATTTCGCCTGATGAGCCAATCAGGAGGAAGTTTTGTTTTCTTCCTTAGGAGGTTTGGGGTCTTCTTTAACGCCTTCCTCAATTTCATTTTTTATTTCTTTTGTAGCATCTTTAAACTCACGAATTCCTTTGCCAAGTCCGCGAGCCAATTCGGGAATTCTTTTAGCTCCAAAAAATATCAAAAGCACCATCAGGATTAGGAGAATTTCCCATCCGCCTAATCCACCAAAAAACCCCAAAACATTAAACATAGGACAATTAATTTAAGTTTCTATTTCGCTATAGTAAAGATATGCATTATTTGATTAAAGAAAGAACGATTTAAATCGAATCTTACCGTTACTATTTACGTGATAACCAGCTTTGAGGATTTAGAATATCGTTATTTTTCCACACTTGAAAGTATATTTCAGAGATTCCTTCAGCATCTGTGAACACGGTCCCTATTGGGTCTTTAATATTGATTTGCTGCCCCGGTTTTACATCAACTGCCCGTAAATTTGCATAAACCGTCATGTATTCGCCATGTCTTACAAGGGCTGCATAATTCATTCCGGGAACTTCAATAACCCGGGTTACAACACCATCGAATACTGCCCTGATTTGCTCATTTTCTTTTGTCTGAATATAAACCCCTTTGTTATTGGTTTTCACTCTTTTTAATATGGGGTGGGGCTGTTCACCGAATCCCCTGGAAATAAAACCTGATTCCACCGGCCAGGGCAACCTAGCCGCGTTTCCTGCAAAAGATTCACTTAGCCGGGCTGCCTCCGGAGTAAGAGTAAGTTTGTTTGAATTTGCTGAGGCTGAACTTTTTCGAATTTCTTCAGCAATAATAGTGGCAATCATTTTTTCCAGCCTTTCATTTGCAGTTTTTCTTTCTGCTAATTCTTTGCGAAGCTGTGACTCTTTTTTAGCCAGAGAAGAGATTGCGGATTTTTGTTTAACGTTAAGCGAGGTTAATTTTTGATTTTCGGTTATTTGTTCATTTAACAAGTCATTTTTCTGTTCCCTTTTTTTCCGGATATAATCAAGCTGATCCAGCAGCGACTCAGTCACAAATTCAATTTCTTTAACCTGGTTCTTTCTTTCAATTCCATACTGCTCCATGTATTTCAGACGCATCATAAACTGGTTAAATGAAGATGCTGAAAAGATGAAAATCAATTTTTCGAAACCCTGATCAGCCTTGTATGCGGCATAAACCATTGATGCGTATTCTTCTTTAAGATTATCCAGGTCATCATTCAGGGATTCTATTATTTCATTGGTATCATCAATTTCCTGGTTAAGTAAAGTAATTTCACCTTCAATTGCTTTGATTAAATCCTGCCTGATTTTTATCTGTTCATTAATTGCCTGAAGCTGGCCCATTGAAGTCTCCTTCCTGTTTTCAGTTTCTTGCAGAATTCTCTGAGTTTCTGTTATTTTCCGAAGGTTCTCAGACTTTTCTTTTTCAAGTTGGGTTTTTGATTTCTGAGCGGCAACTGAAAATGGCAGGCAGCAAAACAGGAAGCATCCGATGATGAAAATTACTTTGTTATCTCGAATCATATTTATTCGGGACATTAAACGGGAATTTAAGAGGTTTATCCGAAAATTCTACTTTGGTGTGCTGGGCATCAAAAATTTCTTCAACGACGAGACCATTAAGGTCATAAATCAACCTGGCAATTACTCTCATAGGAAATGGTCTTGCATCAGTTAATTCAAAAACGGAGTAATCAAAGGTGAGGGAATTTAGACGCTCATCTTCTTTTAATAGAATTCTTTCGGGTTTCATTAGCATCGAGTGAATCTGGTTTGTAACCGTGATTCCCGGACGGGTAATTTTGAAAGTAAATTTATCTTTCCCAGGATCAATTCTATCACCTGTTGAAGTACCTTGCGGCACATTGCCCACAATAAGGCTTTGAATGAGATTGAAATCTACTTTGAAATTTAGTTTTTCACTTAATTCTTCATAACTAAACCTGGAATATTCTTTTGTGACCCTGTCCAGAATTTTGACTGAGTCTGTTGTCAGTATTGCACGGAGACCCTGAATTCCCATGGAACCAGAAACATTAAACCAAATTACGCTATCCTTTTTCATTCTTGTAAGGATAACGGCCTCTTTGGTTTCGCTTTCGGTTAGTAAAAGTTTTGAGCGAATGCTTAAGTACTGAAAGTCAACCATGTGAATAGTTGTCTCTCCTTCATCGATAGATTCGCTTATACCAATTGTTCTTTTACTGCAGGAAAACAAAATTCCAACTGCGGCAAGGATAATGGAGAGTTTAGTTATATAGTTTCCTGTCTGCAATTTTCTTGTCAATTAATTCTGAATTTGAATTGAGTTTTTTTGCCTGCTTCCATTGCTCCACAGCTTCCGCCTCTTTTCCAAGTTTAAAAAGGATATCCCCATAATGCTCAAAATGAATTGCATTGGCATTAGGACTCCGAATAGCTTTTTCTATAATTTTTCTGGCTTCTTCATATTCTTCTTTTTGAAACAGCACCCATGCATGTGTATCCAGGTAAGTGGGATTGTCGGGGTTATTTGCAATTAGCCTTGATGATAATTCTTTTGCCCGATTCAAATTTGCCTTCCTGAGCGAAAGGTAATAACTGTAATTATTTAATGCAGAATTATTGTCAGGATCAGAAGCAATAACTGTTTCAAAAAATTGATCTGATTTTTGATACTCTTTTAATTCAAAATAGGCGTCTCCTAATAATAAATTGCACTGGGTTATAATTCCAGGATCGCTTGTTCTCTTTTTTGTTTCGTTTACAGCATAAATACCTTCATCAAAATTTTTGCTTCTTATATTAGCAACGCCATTGAAAAAGTAAGGTGAATACTGGTTGGGAAAAAGTTCCATTGCTTCTTCGGAATGCTTAATAACACTCTCTATTCTGTTTAAGCCATACTCCAATTTCAATATATTATCCCAGACATTGAATACGGAGGGGTCAATTTCAACTGCTTCCAGGTAGTAGGAAAGAGCGACTTCTTTATTATCGTATTCAAGATTAATGTCCCCTAGAACTACTTTAATAGTTGGGTTTTCGGGATGGGCCCGGGCTATAGTTTCAGTAAGTTCGATAACGAAATCTCTATTCCCCCGATCGCCCGCGCGATACGTATTCAAAATTTGAAGTTTTAAATTAGAATCCAAAGCAGGATCCTCAAAGGCGATCATAAGATTTTGACGGGAAAGTTCCAGTTCGCCATTTTTTTCATATGCATCAGAAAGCATCAACCTTGCGCGAGAATAATGCGGATAATCATTAATCACAGTTTTTAATAATGCGATGGCTTCCTCTGTTTTATTACTGCTTAGTAACATTTCACCCAACCTCGCATGGTATGATGGTTCATCGGGAAAGGTTCTTATTAATTTCTCCATTTCTGCAATTGCGAGGTCTGTCTTATTCTGATCCAGGTAAATCTTTTGTTTCTGAAATGAAGACTCTTCCGAGACACCCAATTTGCTTTCAATCTGGTTATAAGTTTTAAGAGCCAAATCCAGTTTTCTGTCGTAAAGATATATGGCTGCTAATTCAAACAAGTATTCATCTGTTCCCGGGATTGATTCGATCATCTTCTTATACGTTTCAGATGCGGAGTCGAAATCTCCGTTCCTGGTATGTAATTCAGAAGCTAACAGATAATAGTATTTATTTTCAGGACTGCCAGTTATAGATTTATTAATATAAAAGAGCGCCTTGCTGTTGTCTTCCGCCTTTGCAGAGATTTGCGCCAGCTTATAGTTTACTGCCGGGTTATTGGGGCTCAAATCATAGGCTTTCTGAAAAGATTCCAGTGATTTGGCATAATCTTCAAGCAAGTAAAACTTTTCGCCTTCTGTAAAAAAATACTCAGTTCTCCATTCCTTATTCTGATCCTCGCCAGGCTCATTTCTTTGTGCCAGGGATGATTCCAGGGAAATTATTACCAGAATCGGGATAAAAAAGTTTTGAATTTTATTTGTGCAGTAATTCATTGGGCAAAGTCTCGAATCAATGGTTAATGCCTGGAAGTCGCCAAAAAGTCACTTCAAAGGTAACGAAATTGCTAAACAATGAGTTGCCGTGGGTTATGTAATTAAGCATGGTTTCTCTTCCATCTTTTCTTTTCGAACAGAAAAATAATACCCGTAAAAACAATTGTAAAGGCAATATTCAACGCTGAGTCAACCGCAAAACTTGTATGTTGCACAAAAAATGAGCCAACAGAAAATATTGTTGAAATCGCCAGGTATGCGAATACAGGCCACAGTTTGTAAGGTACTGGGTATATCCGTTGGCCAAAATAATAAGCCAGAACGCACATGGAGCTATAACAAGACAGCATGGCAATTGCGCTGCCCAGGTAACCAATAATTGGCAGAAGAATTAAATTAAGGACAAGGGTAATTATGGTACCGGCAACAGAAAAATACACTCCGTACATTGTTTTATCTGTAAGCTTATACCAAATGGAAATGTTAATGTACATACCAAAGAATAACTTAGCCAGCAACAAATATGGCAATAAGTAAAGGGCCAGTCTGAACTCGGGGTTTCGTAAAAATACAAACGCAATGAGGTCCGCGTTAACGGATACGGCAATCATTAGAACTGACCCTGCAACCACGAAATAATGAAATACGGATGCATATAGCATTGCTGAGTCCCTCCGCTCCGCCTGGCTGAAGAAAAACGGTTCACCGGCATATCGAAAAGCCTGGATCCCAAGCATCATGAATACGCTTAATTTGAAGACTGCTCCATAAATTCCTAACGCTCCCTGGGGATTATGTTGAGGATAAAAATCGGCAGGCAAATAAGAGGCAATCATTATTTTGTCAAGGTTGTCGTTGAGCATACCTGAAAGGCCGGTGATCATAATGGGAATTGAATAGATAAGGATTGGCTTTAATGTGGTCCAGTTGAAATAAAAGCTGAACTTCTTAATTTCAGAAAAGAGGAAGAATAATAATCCGGCTGAACCCAAAAGATTTGCGAGGAAAACATACCCAATGCCCAAGCCTGGGGTATAAATATCCCCGATGAAAGGCTTAAGGGAAACCAGGAACCTTTCTTCATAAATGCCTTTGAAAACCAAAAGGAATAAAATATTAAAAAAAACGATTAATAATATGTTGCCAAGTTTTGCAATGACAAACTTTAGCGGCCTGTTTTCAATCCGAAGTTTTGCAAAAGGGATGGATGAAAATGCATCTACAAATAAAATTACCGCAAGCCATTGAATAATATAACCCTTGCCTGGTTCACCCAATAATCTCGCAATGTCGGGTGCGAAATAAATAAGAATAGCAGAGAAGACAAGACTCGATGAAAGAACTGAAGTGCAAGCCAGATCATAAATTTTTGGATCCCTCGATTTGGTAATAAATCTGAAATAAGCGGTTTCCAAACCATAGGTGTATAATACATTGAAGACAGCTACATAAGAATAAAGTAATGTTATGGATCCAAATTCTGAAGGAATGAAGATAGCGGTGTGTAAGGGTACAAGGAAGTAATTTAACAAGCGGCCAAATATGCTGCTTACGCCGTAGAGCGCGGTTTCACCGGCAAGTTGCTTAAGAGCTCCCATTGCGGATTCGATCTATTTACCCTTGAATTGAGGTTTTCTTTTTTCAAGGAAAGCCCTGGTACCTTCTTTGAAATCACCTGTATCAACACTGCGGGCAAAATTCTCCGCTTCTGATTCATATCCATTCCGGAGGTCATCATATGCATTCACAGAATCGATCACCATAGAAATAGCGAAACCGGCTTTTGAGAGTATTTTCCGCATAAGTTGAATTGTGCCATCGATTAATTCAGACTGAGAATTGAAAACGTGATTAACTAACCCCAAACTCAAGGCTTCATCAGCTTTGATTGAATCACCGGTTGTCATAAGTTCTATCGCTTTGCCTTTGCCGATCAAACGCGTTAAACGCTGGGTACCTCCATAACCTGGAATCACTCCGAGATTCACTTCAGGTTGACCGAATATTGCCGTATTTGTGGCCGTTCGCATGTGGCATGCCATGGCAATTTCGCACCCACCGCCCAAGGCATATCCGTTTATTGCTGCAATTACGGGTTTGGGACAATTCTCAATTTTTGCAAGAATTCTATGGCCATTTTGAGCAAATGACTTTGCAGATTTGGCGTCAAGGTTTGCCAATTCTGTTATGTCGGCTCCAGCCACAAACGATTTTTCTCCAGCACCGGTTAGGATTACTCCTTGCACCTGTTCATCTGTTAATATTTCATCAAAAACTTCATCCAGTTCTTTCATGGTTTCCAGATTCAGGGCATTGAGACTGGAAGGACGAGAGATAATAAGTGTAAGGATTCCTTCTTTTGTTTCGAGTAGAAGATTATTATAATTTTTCATTGATTCATTTGTTAATCGTTTGTTCCAGGTTAGCCAACATTTGGGCTGTCATTTTTTCAAGGTCAAATTCGTGCTGCCAGTTCCAGTCTTCCTTTGCCTTCGTATCATCAATAGAAGCAGGCCACGATTCCGCTATTTTTTGTCTGAAGTCAGGAGAATAGGTAATTCGAAAGCCTGGAATTTTATGCGCGATGGATTTAGCAATCTCCGCAGGAGAGAAACTCATTGCTGAAACATTGTAGCTGGAACGAATTCTGATATTACTTGCGGGTGCATCCATTAATTCAATAGTTGCTCTCTCAGCATCATCCATGTACATCATGGGGAGTCGGGTATTTT
>DASWHX010000212.1:0-4245 GCA_036397995.1 Cyclobacteriaceae bacterium | reverse complement strand
GGAATTTACAGAGATGGAGCCAATTATTATTATGGCGTTTTAGGCGTTTTGAATAACATGAGCAACGTTGTCATTCCATTCAGCTATAAAAAGATTGAGAAAATTTCAGAATCTCTTTTCCGGGTTAAGAACGAGGCTAACCGGTATGCGATTTTTTCAGCCGATGGAAATAACCTCACAGGGTTTACCATTGATCGGACCGAAAATAAGGATGGCTACCTGTATATAACCTCTCTTGGCAAATCCGGTTTAATGACTTTGAAGGGAGAAATCATCTTTGCTCCTGAGTATGCGGAAATATTTATAGACAAAAATCAACCCAAGGCGCTTGCAATTTCCAGTTGGAGCATTCTTGATAAGAATGGCAAAATCCAGAGAAATTTCCAGGTTGAAAATATGAGCCCGTATTCGGATGCCTACTGGAAGATCTCCGGTAACGGATACGAGGGGATTATGGATTTGAATGGGAAAATGCTCACAAATCATGAAATCAATAGAATTGGTAAGCTTCAGGATGATGTTTCCATCATCGAATGCTCCGGAAAATTCGGTTTAATCCGAAGTAATGGAAAGATTATTATTCCCGCCCGATTTGATTCCCTGATTTATGCGGATGGATTTATTTATACCCGGTTTAAAGAAAATCAGGAAATGGGCTGGGCTGTGATGGATACCTTTGCAGTAACAAAAAGTAAAATTCTATATGATGATATTCGACTTTACCAGGAAAAATTATTTGCTGTAAAGAAGAAAGGTAAGTGGGGGTTTATTGACCGTACCGGTGAAGAAATAGTAGCTTGTGTTTATGATGAAGTTGGAATTCCTAAAAATAATCTGGTTAAAATAAAGTTTCATGGAGAGTATGGCATTATTACACTGGACAACGAATGGGTAGTTCTGCCAAAAAAATACAAAGTAGAACTAGTAGGCGACTCCACCTATATCTTAAAGAATCCTTATCAAAATAGTTTGCATAATTTTAGAGGTGAAATGATTTACTTCACCAATTATATATTAAAAAATGAATCCGGTTACTTAAGTGAAAATATCGGAGACAGTACCATTTGGTTTATTGATTTGGGTGGAAGAATGGTGGATCAAACTTCACCTATGACAACGGTCAGTTATGACGATGGTAATATTACTATTGTCAGACGAAACTCAAAGCTGGGGGCAATGGACCATAACGGCAAAATTATTATCGATTTTAATAATGATTTTGAGGATTTGCATTCGCCCAGTGAAGGTTATTTCGGAATTAAAAAAAATGGCAATTATGGATTCATTGATTTTGATAACCGTTTAAGGATTGCCAACCGGTATGAAAATGTAAAACCATTTTGCAATAATCTGGCAGCAGTTAAGATAAGAAATAAGTGGGGCTTCATTGATAAAAAAGAACAGCTCGTAATTCAGCCCTTTTACGATGAGGTGGAATCTTTTAATCAAGTAGTTTCCATCGTAAAGAAAGATGGTAAATCTGGCATTCTGAAAATAGATGGAGAATTGGAACAACGCCTTGAATTTGATGAAATAAAAAGATTGCCAAACGGAAAATATTTGATTATAAAGGATGAAAAATTCGGAATGCTAAATGAAAATGGTCGTCAGATTATTACTCCTAAATTTGATGAAATCCACGATACCGACACGGACTACCTGATTGTCAGGAATGGTGGGAAATACGGTATAATTGCATTGAACGGAGTTCCGCTAATCCCACCTACTTACGATGAATTGATTTATGACAAAGCAAAAGGAGTATACCTGGCCAAAATCCGCGGACAGTGGGCAATGAAATAACCTTCAATTTAATTTGATATTAACCGGAACCAGAGAAGAAAACCAATACCATTCACATATCCTGATACTACTAAAAACATGATTACCCGACCCACGCTCCTTCTCGATAAACAAAAATGCCTTGCTAATATTTCAACAATGGTAAATAAGGCAAAAAAAGCCGGTGTAGTTTTACGCCCTCATTTTAAAACCCATCAATCTCATGAAATTGGAAGATGGTTCAGAGAAATAGGAATTGACCGCATAACCTGTTCGTCGCTAAGCATGGCAAATTATTTTGCTGAAGATGGATGGAGCGACATAACGATTGCATTTCCTGTTAATGTACTGGAGATTGAAACCATTAATAAACTGGCTGCAAAAGTGAAATTGAATCTGCTGGTGGAAACCGTTGAAGCGGTGGAATTGATTTCCGGCAAATTGACTTCTAAAATAAATCTTTTTATAAAGATTGATGCGGGCTATGGAAGAACCGGAATTGACTACATGAATCTTAAGAAAATAGACAATGTTATTGAAGCCATTAGCCGACATGATTATTTAAACTTTTCCGGCTTTTTGGAGCACGCGGGACACAGCTATAATGCCAGGGGCCAGGAAGAAATTATGAAAGTTCATTTTGAAACCCTTGAAAACATGGCCACGCTTAAAGCCAGGTATATGCAAGCATTTCCGGAACCGGTAATTTCCGTTGGAGATACTCCCACTTGCAGTGTAGCAGAAGATTTCGGTGCAGCTGATGAAATCAGACCAGGTAATTTTGTGTTTTATGATTTAATGCAGGAACAAATCGGCGCTTGTGATTATGAACAAATTGCAGTTATAATGGCTTGCCCTGTCGTTGCCCTTCACCCGGAAAGAAATGAAATTGTTGTTTATGGAGGCGGAGTTCATTTCTCGAAAGACAGAATCGTGAATAACGGAAAAACGGTTTTTGGTAAAGTGGTTGAAAATAACGGTGCCGGCTGGGGCGATGTCATTGAGGACACTTATGTGAAAAGTTTGTCGCAGGAACATGGTATTATTAAAGCCACGGATTCATTTTTGAAGAGAAAGAAAATCGGCGATATTGTGAAAATTCTGCCTGTACATTCCTGTATGGCCGCGGATTTAATGGACGGATATCTGACAACGGACGGGGAGTGGCTGGAGAAGAGGGTGAATTCGCTCAGTTGACAGGTTTTCCTAAATGACTTTTATCTTTAAATGATAATTAATAATATTCAAAAAAAGGCAAGATTGCCTTTTTTTATCGGTAATATTGGACTAAGTTGTTTTTTGAAATTAAAATTTGAATATGTCAAGAAAAAGCTCTTTTAAAGATGAAGAAACAATTGGAATGCGTAAGAAAACGAAGTTGAAGCGCAGGTTGAGGTCTAAGGGATTAATACCAGTAAGCCATATGACACTTCCGGTGTCAGTTGGTTCATTCGAGATAATAGGGGCTTTGCAAAATGAGGGTTTAAGTGCAAAATATTATAGACAGCTAAAAACCTTGTCTGGATTGAATGATGAAGAGCTTTCTGATTTGTTGAACATAAATGTAAAAACCTTTCGGAAATATAGGGATACAAAAGGTGAAGTGGACGTTAAGCCACCTCAAAAGGAGCAAGTTGTTAATTTGCTTGGGCTTTATCGGCATGGCATCGACGTGTTTGGCGGAATAAAAGAGTTTGCGGAATGGTTGGATAAGGAGAACTTCTTCTTTGACGGCAGCAAACCACTTACATATTTAAAGACACTTACGGGGATTAAATTTGTAGATAGGAGATTGACCGGCTTGGAATATGGTGATAATGCCTAGTCCGGCCAATGGAAGTATTCAGATTATCCAGGAGTAAATATGCAAATGCTCTTACTGCATCCGGAGCAGCTGGCAGGTGGAATTTTGACGATGAATATGTTCTTTATACTGGAGCGTCACGTTCCCTGGCAACACTAGAGCGGTTAGCACATGCGAATACTTCCAAGCTCGCAGGAGATTATGAAATGATGATAATATCTATTCCTAATGGCAGGGGTTTTTATCATGAAATTAGAATTGAGGATCTTCCTGGTGAATGGAGGTTTAATTCTGTTTATTCTGAACTCCAGAAAATAGGTTCGGATTGGTACACAAAGCTACTCTCACCGGTTTTAAAAGTGCCATCTGCTGTAATACCGAGAGAGTATAATTATATTTTAAATAGTACACATCCTGATTTCAGCAAAATAAGTTTAAACCCAAATGAAGAGTATTTTTGGGATGCAAGACTTATTGAAATGTTCTTGAAAGTTTAGAACGGAATGGAAATAATATGGTATTTATACTAAGGGTCCTTGGAAATTGAAGACAATGAGAGGGAAAAATGTACTGGTCTTTTGGTGAATATCTGGCCTGAATTTATCGCTCTAACCTGCAAGAACTCCACTTAGTTTCAATATTTGTTTTTTTATCAAGAC
>DASWHX010000211.1:0-3386 GCA_036397995.1 Cyclobacteriaceae bacterium | reverse complement strand
TTATTCCTGCCTTCCATTTTAATCATAGTGTTAATATTTTCCAGACTCTGGCGTGTTTCCTCCAATTCAATTTCATAGCCATTTTTGATTTCCGCCCTAAGCAACCCGGGCTGATAAAGAAAAATGAATAAAATAACAACTGATAATAAATGCCCTTCTGGCAACGAAAACTGTTTCAACTTCATTCTTTACGGATCGAATTTTTACGACCGCTAAAGTATGAATGGAAACTGTTTTAAAAATCACTCGAAAATAGGGATGAGCATTCAAGGAATAAGATTAGATGAACCAAGCACTCAATAATTTATTTAAGGAGCTGATTTATCTCATTTTTCAGTGATTCATTCTGCAGGTTTAAACTGCGAAGTTCATCTTGGAGTTTTCCGAATTTTTCCAAATTTGATTCTTTGATTTTATTAATCTCTTCGTAAAGTTCATTCTGGCTTTTATTGTTTCCCGTATGGAATAAGATAACCTCAATAGCAACGGTAACCGTAATTAATAATCCTGCAACCGGAATTCCGATAATAATATTCCGGCTCTCATTTCTAATTGCATTAATTTGGCTTCTAAGGATAAATTTTCTTCGGATAAACCTTTAATTCCAGCTTCCAGTCCGGCTCATTATTTTTGCTAATATTTTCTTCCTTTCCTTCCATCAAGCTATTTGTAAAACCCTTTTAATTATAATTGCCCCATTATTTTCCTCACCTGCGATGTCAAAACTCTTATATTGATGGATACTTCACCAAAAGAAACGCCTCGTGTGAATAAGACACCCGGCCCAAAAGAAATTCCATTAATAATTATTTCCCTTTTTGGGGTTAGAGAACCATTCGGAAGTTCATGAAAAAGATCATAAAACTTAAACCGTTTCATATCGCTAATATAAACGAAGAGTTTAAAAATCAATAATCCTTTTAGGTAGATACACTACCTCCTCACCAAATCAATCACCCGGCTGTATTTGATAATGAAATTTCGATTAACCGGATTGTTTCCGCCGTTCACCTGATTATAGACAATGAACAATCCCGCATTTGCTTGTTGTAGCCAGCCAAACCTGGCATTCACAGACCATAAATCGGCGACACTGTTATATTGTACCAGTGACTGAAGATAGATAGAAGGAGTAAAGGAGTAGGAAACTCTACCTGCAAATACATGGGTAGTAAAATGGCTTTCATCCAGGTTAAAATCATTATTGGAATAAGTAAGTTCTGAATTGAAGTTGTCTCCAATTCGAATTCCAAGTGTTCCGCTGTTCTGATATTTAATTCCGCCGAAAGCTCCACCGATCACGGACCTGGTATTTAAATACAAGGGCTTGCTGGCATTGGTAATAATCAGTACCTGACCCTCAACATGATTGTAAGTGCCTGCCCTGACCGTATCGCCCGGATTAATTGCAAAATCATCAACCACACCCTCAGTAGTAATATTAACACCTGTGTGAATTTCCAATCCCTGCAAAAAATCCCAATGGTTGTCTATATGGAGAAAGCCTGTTTCCTGAAAGTTATCAAAGTTCCAATATCCACGGTAAGAAATGTGTGGCCTGATTTCCAGCAAACCCAGCTTGCCATTCATCCTTACCTTCTTTAACACTAAAAATTCCGGCTTACGGAAAGCATTTCGAAATAAGAAACCCATTTCAGGATTGAATGACTCCCCCACCTCCGTATAAGCAAGATTCACATTCAATCCATTCCACTCGTACTGTGCCTGAAGTTTATACGCATGCTCACGACCCGTTAAGTCAGGAGTTTTTGTTTGAGAATAAAATCCGGAGACGGTGGCTTTCTTGCCAATACCCAACTTACCATCCATTGCATAGGTTCTGTTATAACGATTACTATCGCCTAAACCCTCCCGGTTTAGAAACGCGGCGCCAATACTGGATCGTTGTGAAAGCTGCTGATTTACTCTGACTATACTGAAATTATTTTGTTCAATGCCTGCGGAGTCTACATCATCAGTGAACATGGTAAGCATGGCGAGGTTAGTGTTCTTAATTTTCCCTGACAGTCTAGCCCCTCCAATGATCGGAACCGGAAGCCCGTCGCTGATTCCAATGCGGCGGCTAAAAAACAAATCAACTTCTCCGGGACTTCCAACACTAAAGATTCCGGCATTTTCCAGGAAGAATGGTCTCTTTTCCGGGAAGAAGAGATTGAACCGATCCAGATTGACTTGCTGATCATCAACTTCAACCTGGGCAAAGTCTGTATTATAGGTTAAGTCCAGAGT
Organism: Cyclobacteriaceae bacterium; assembly: GCA_036397995.1. Taxonomy (GTDB): domain Bacteria; phylum Bacteroidota; class Bacteroidia; order Cytophagales; family Cyclobacteriaceae; genus DASWHX01. Next base: position 1,136 of record DASWHX010000211.1, on the reverse strand, counting down.
AAGACTTGGCGTGATACTGTATTTGATGTCGCCGCCAAATTCATAATCCATGTCGGTGTCGATGGGTTCATCATTAACATCCCGGTATACTCTCATTAAACCGTAGGGAATTAATTTCAAATTTCCAGGGCTTTTCAAATTAAGGCCGGTAAGTTTCCCGGCAAGGCTCAGTCGTTTTATGTCGAACTCGATTGGCATTTCTACCCAGTAGTCAATTTCATTGGTTTTTCTAATAGTGCGCTGGAAGTTCAAACCCCAGGTTTTACCGTCACCCGGTGCAAATCGTAAAGTTCTCAAAGGAATGGCGAACTCAGCACTCCAGCCATAACTTCCCGTTTCCGCTTTCACATCCCAGGAAGCGTCCCAATTAATATTAAAACCTCCGATGGTACCGCCAGCCTGCCGGTTCTGATTAAAATTTCCCTGCCCTTCATTATCCACCTGGGCATCATACTGAACTCCCAGGGAATTTGTACCAAAAACAAACCCATTTTGCCCGTCGTTGTATGTGTCAAGAATGAAAAGAAAAGCATCGGTATTTTCCAGACTGGCGTCACGACGGGCATCTGACACCACCAATTTTTCAGGCTGGGAATCGTAGCAAATAACCGACAGATAAAACATCTTATCAGTATAGGAAATTCGTATTTCCGTTTTTTCTGATGAAGGTTGCCCGCGATTTGGCTGGTTCTGAATCAGGTTGGTAACGGGTTGAATTTGCTGCCATATTTCATCAGACAATACATTACCATCAATTATGGGATCAACTTCGATTCGGTTTGCCGGTGTAGTTGGAACGACTTTGCCGGTAGCCATTTGGCTGTAAGTGAATGGAGTGACGCAGAAAATACAAAAAACGGTGAGAGATAATCTCATTTTCAATACAGCGGGAATAGTTTAGCGCTACGAATTTATTATTTTCTTTTAATAATGCGGGAAATTTGGGAAATATTGAGAGCAATCTTTGTGTGACATCCGGAGGACAGGCCGAACCGGGGGGAATGTTCATTAAACTGTGTCATTCAAATTAATTCGATCTTCAAAATATAAGGATAAGTAATTGAAAATGGAAGGCCAGTTATGCACTGTATTCTTCCATCGTTTCTCAAAGTTCACTGTTGCCAGGTAAACCAATT
>DASWHX010000210.1:0-19452 GCA_036397995.1 Cyclobacteriaceae bacterium | reverse complement strand
GGTAACCTGGTAACCTCCATTGAAGATAAGCTCTCCAGGGAAGGAATATCCGTTTATCCAAACCCGGCAGACAGGTCCTTTACCATAGGATTCAAATCTCCGGTGACTGAGGAACTCACCATCAGGGTATTCGATACGTTTGGAAAGGTAATGATGACTTCAATTGTACCTGCTGGATCCACAAGTATAAATGTAGATGCTAAGAGATTGAAGAACGGAATGTACGTAGTTCAAATCGACCATGAGAATTTAGTGATAACGCGCCAAAAGATCGTCGTGGTTCACTAGAGATAGATTTATCTGAAGAAGACAGCCTTGTGCATTTGCATCAGGTTGTTTTTTTTTGACCAATCTGGAGTAACCTTTTCAAAGCGATGAAATAAATCACCAAACCGCGACTAAGTTATTTTTATTACCTTTGCCACTAAAGAGAATCTCTTGAGCGAGAAATATTTCATAATTGATTTTGATTCCACTTTCACCCAGGTTGAAGCCCTTGATATACTGGCAGGAATCAGTCTCAAAGGCAACAAGAGAAAAGCAGCGCTTAAAGAAATCAAATCAATAACTGAAAAGGGAATGCACGGTGAAATTAACTTCAAAAAATCATTGACTGAGCGCATCAGGTTATTGGAAGCGAATAAGAAACACTTACCTCCTTTAATCAAAAAATTAAAAGAAAAAGTAAGCCCCTCCTTCAAAAGAAACAGAGAATTTCTCACCAAATACCGCAATCATATTTTTATTATTTCCAATGGGTTCAGGGAGTTCATTGTGCCAATAGTTTCTGAGTATGGAATAAGAGATGACCACGTTTTTGCCAACTCATTTCAGTTCGACAAGGACGGCGGTATCGTTGGGTTTGACAAGAAAAATGTGCTTTCGAATAACAACGGAAAGGTTAAGCAATTGGCGAGCTTAAAATTATCTGGAGAAGTTTACGTAATTGGAGACGGGTATACTGATTATGAAATTAAAGCTGCCGGTCTTTCCAATAAATTCTTCGCTTTCACCGAAAATGTGGAGCGCAAACATATTCTGGAACAAGCCGATCACGTAGCACCAAGTTTGGATGAATTTCTTTTTGTAAATAAAATGAATGGTTCACTCTCCTACCCTAAGAATCGAATAAAAGTTCTGCTTCTTGAAAATGTGCATTCCAAAGCATTCGATCTGCTCAAAAAGGAAGGCTATCAGGTTGAGGAAATTAATGAAAGTTTATCCGAAGAGGAATTGCTGAAGAAAATTCCTGATATCAGCATTCTTGGTATCAGGAGCCAGACTCATGTTACAAAAAGGATAATTGAACAAGCTCGTCGTCTGATATCTATCGGTGCGTACTGCATCGGAACAAATCAAATTGATTTAGATGAATGTACTAAGAAAGGAATTGTAGTTTTCAACGCCCCTTTTTCCAATACCCGATCTGTGGTAGAACTGGCCATTGCGCATATCATTTACCTGATGCGTAGAATTACTGCTGTCAATGCTGATATGCACAAAGGTAACTGGAACAAATCCGCTGTTGGCAGCCACGAAATCCGGGGTAAGAAGTTGGGCATCATCGGTTATGGAAATATTGGCACTCAACTTTCGGTGATCGCCGAGTCTCTTGGGCTTGATGTGTATTACTACGATATAGTAGAAAAACTTGCGCTGGGTAATGCTACTAAGTGCAATTCCCTCAAAGAATTACTGAATCTTGCCGATATCGTTTCTCTCCATGTGGATGGCAGGAAAGAAAACAAGAATCTCATTTCATCAACCCAGTTGAAGTGGATGAAAAAAAATGCCATCCTTATAAATCTTAGCAGAGGTCATGTAATTGATTTAGATGATCTTAAAAAGGTACTCCAAAGTAATAAACTGGGTGGCGCGGCCATTGATGTTTTTCCTGAAGAACCTCTGGGAAGGAATAAAAAATTCAAATCGCCACTCCTGGAACTTCCAAATGTTATTCTTACTCCCCATATTGGAGGAAGTACTGAAGAAGCCCAGGAGAACATTGCCAATTTTGTTCCTAACAAGATCATGGATTACGTAAATACCGGCAAGACCACAAACAGTGTAAATTTTCCGAATCTGAATCTACCGCCACTCGAGAATGCACACCGGTTAATTCACATTCATCAAAATACTTCAGGAGTTCTGGCAAGCATCAACCAGGTACTCGCTGCTCATAACATCAATATCCTGGGTCAATATCTAAAGACCAACGAATTGATCGGTTATGTAATTACCGATATTGATAAAGAATACAACAGGGAAGTAGTTCAGGAATTGAAGAAAATAGACGGTACAATAAAGTTCAGAGTACTGTATTAAAAAAACCCACTGGTTGTCTATGGTTTATTAAACCTGATAATAGACAGGATTTGGGCTGCTCCGCTTTCTCAACCCTCCACTGTTAACCCCGGCTTGCGGGGGCCCGACGAATCGGGATGAGGCCCGGTTTCAAAAGTAAACTCACCCGGTATTTGTTTTTTGTTAGGTTTAAAAAACGAAAATACTACCAGTGGGTAATACTCTAAGTTAAGATGAAAAAATGGAGAATTGGGTATCGAAAGCAAATTAATTTAAGGTGTTCCAAAGCAGATTAATTTGTTAATTTTACACCTAATTTATTTCTTTCATGAAGCCATTCCGAAATATTCTTCTTGGTCTGGACGCCTCAGACCTTGATCCGCTGCTAATTAAGTTTGCTTCGTTTATGTCACGTTCCAACCCTACGCGAGCATTCTATTTCGTGAATATAATTAAGCACATGAAAGTGCCTAAAGAAGTTCGTAAAGAGTTTCCTGAAATAGTGGAAGCTGCTCTTAAAGATCGGAAATCTCACATTAATGATTCAATAAGAGAAAATTTGGTGATGCACCCCGATTCCACCTCCAAAGTTATTGTCAAGAATGGCGATCCTGCAAAGGAGATTCTTAAACTTATTGAGCAGCTGGATATTGACCTGATAGTGATGGGCAAAAAGCCTTCGGCAGAAAGTTCCGGTGTGGTATTGCATCAAGTGGCACGAAGAGCGGATTGTAATTTACTTATTGTACCCAAAGGAGGAGATGCTGTCCTAAATGACCTGCGGACTTCCAGGAAACTACTGGTTGCAAATGATTATTCAAACCATTCGGAGCTTGCAATGGAACATGCTGTTAATATGGCACTTAATTCAGATACTAAGAAGACAATAGAAATTTATTGCCAGCACGTTTACACGGTGCCTACCGGTTATCATTATACGGGGAAAACTTATGAAGAGTTTGCAGAAATAATGCGGAATAATGCGGAGAAATCCTACAAAAAATTTATTAAGAAGATAGATATTAAGGGTTCGAAAATCATTCCTGTTTATTCCCTGGAAACTCACGGGCACCTTGTGTCATCTATCTACCGGATGGCTGTGGAAATAAACGCAGATGTAATAATATTTGGTGCAAGGGGGGTTTCATCAACAACTGCAATTTTCATAGGAAGCTTTGCTGAGAAAATGCTAAAGATAGATTCAACTATTCCACTTTTGGTTGTCCGGACCAAAGGAGATAATGTAGGATTTCTTGAGTATATCAGAAAATTTTAATGAAAAAATTAATAGAACGTATTTTTGATAAACTTCCCGGAACAAACAATGATTTGACCTACTTTCAAAAAGTCTGGGTGATTGCAATCGCATTTGCTTTTTCATTAATAATTCTGATCAAAGCCATCACTCACATCATAAATAATTTCTAGTGTCCAATAGTCTGTTATAACGATCCATCCATTTGGAAGAAAAAGATATTCTGGATAAACTACTGAATCCTGAAACCAGGGACTATGGATTCAATCTTCTTGTTACGCATTTTCAGGAAAGAGTCTATCTTCTGGCGAGAAAAATGGTTATCGACCATGATGATGCAAACGATATTACCCAGGACGTTTTCATAAAAGTATATCAAAACCTGGAAAAATTCAGAGGCGATTCCAGCTTGTTTACCTGGATTTACAGAATCACAAGTAATGAATGTATATCCTTCCTCAGAAAGAAAAAAATCAGGAATTTCCTGCCATGGTCTCAGTCATCAGATAACTGGAAATCACAGATTGATAATTCTCCGTTGATTTCCGGAGACGAAATTCAGAAGAAATTGCAAAAAGCAATTCTTACGCTTCCTGAAAAGCAACGATTAGTATTCAACCTAAAATACTTTGATGAACTGAAGTATGAAGAAATTGCGGAAATTACCGGAACTTCAGTTGGAGGCCTTAAAGCAAGTTATCATCTGGCAGTTAAAAAAATTGAACAATTTTTAAATGATCATTAAACCTTTTATTGATAATATCATCTAACTACTACATGAAGAAATTAGAGCAAATTCCAAAAAAGGAAGTTTTCCAGGTTCCTGAAGGGTATTTTGAAGAACTCCCGGCTCAAATCCGAAAGAAAATTGACGCGGACAAATCCCCTATTTGGTATGGGAGACCTCAATTCAGAATTGCTCTGGCTTCTATTACGATCATTTTGGCAATTATTTTTTCAGTGGTACACTTTTCTGCAACCGAATTGTTAATCCAGGAAGAATTAAGCGAAATAAGCGATGAACGACTGATAAATTATCTTGAATCGGCTGATATTTCCCTCGTTGATATCATTGAAGAAATTAGCATCGATGAGGATACCTATCTTGAAATAATGAAAGAAAATTTCACATTTGACAGCGATAAAATCGAGGAGGAAATATTATTAAATCTTCTAAAATATTCTGATGAATTACTTTAATAAAATTACAATGAAAAAGATTTCAATTATAGTCGCAGTTCTGTTTGGAATGCAGCCTGCCTTCGCGCAGGAGCCGGAAGCTAAGATGAGGGCTGCCAGAATCGGATTTCTAACTAACCGGGTTGAGTTAACTCCCCAACAGGCAGAAAAGTTTTGGCCATTATACAATCAATTTAATGATAAGAGGGAAAATGTGCAGATTGAAAAAAGGATGATGCACATGGAAATGAATAAGAATGGATTAACGGATGATGAAGCAAAAAAAATGATTGAGAAAGAGCTAAAAACAAGGCAGGATGAACTGAATCTTGAGAAGGAGTTTATCGCTGATATTCAGACAGTATTAACGCCGGTTCAGGCGATTAAGTTACTTAGAGCTGAGCGTGATTTTAATATGGAAGTGCTACGGAATCTTCAACAAAGGCGTAATCAACCAAATCATGAGGGAAGGCCTGGAAACTAGTCATCAATTGGGTAACTAATTTTCTCAACTCGTCCGGTTTGCTTATTTTGGAGTGATGAACCATCACTCCTTATTTGAACTCAATTCGCTGGTAAAAAATGTGCTTTCGCAGCACCTCCAGCCCTCCTACTGGGTGGTAGCAGAAATCGGGGAAATGCACCTGAATCAGAAAGGTCATTGCTACCTTGAACTGATTGAGCAGGAAAATGATGAGGTAATTGCAAAAGCCAAAGCTACTATTTGGGCCTATACATATAGAAATCTCAGCGCCTGGTTTGAAAGTATAACTCAACAGTCAATTCAAACCGGCCTTAAACTTCTGATGAATGTACAGGTTCAGTTTCATGAAGTGTTCGGCTTTAGCCTGAACATCCGCGATATTGATCCCACCTACACACTTGGGGAAAGTGAAAAGAAGAAAACCGCGGTGCTGGAAAAACTAACCAAAGAGGGGATCATAGATATGAACCGAGAACTGATGCTTCCGGTTGTGCCACAAAGAATTGCCATTATAAGTTCTCCCACCGCGGCCGGCTATGAAGACTTTATCGATCAACTGGAAAAAAACCCTGACAACTTTTTCATTCAAACACATTTGTTCAAGGCAATTATGCAAGGCCAGGAAGCGCTATTTTCAATTCCTGAAGCCTTACGCAGGATACACCAAAGAATGAACGATTTTGATTTAGTAGTAATAATTCGGGGTGGCGGATCGCAGGTCGATCTGGACTGTTATGATTCCTATGATATTTGTTCCCATATTGCTCAGTTCCCAATTCCCGTTATTACGGGGATCGGACATGAACGGGATGAATCCATTGCAGACCGGGTTGCTCATACGCGCCTGAAAACACCCACGGCGACTGCCGAGTTTCTATTAATCGGATTCCGGGAATTTGAAAATGAATTGCTGAGTCTTAGGCAAAGAATCCACCGGGTAGCAGAGACCAGAATTGAGAATGAACGATTAGATTTGGATGCATTCGCTAATTCAATCAGGTTATTAAGCAGAGGTTTGATCCAGTCAAATGTGACTAAGCTTAATTTTTTTGAAACTCAAATGATTAAACTTCCGGTTTCCTTTTTATCAATAAACCGAACAGCTTTAAAAAATTATGATGAAAGACTTCGATTGCTCGATCCCAAATCAATATTGAAAAGGGGATTCACAATTTCAACAATAAATAATGTTCTTCTGAAAAATGTAAAAGGAATTTCAATGGGTGATTTGTTGGTTACCCAAACACACGATTCTTTTATTGAAAGTGACATAAAAAATATTTATCAGGATGGCGAAAAGCAACAAATTTAAATATACAGAAGCAGTTCGGGAGATTGAAGAAATTCTTAATGAAATAGAAGCCGGCGAACTTGAAGTGGATATTCTGGCTGAAAGAGTAAGGAGAGCCGGTGAACTTATCAAACTATGCCGTGAAAAGCTAAGAAAAACCGAGGAAGACCTGGAAGAAAACCTTAATGAGGAGGAGTTTGATTAACCATTGGTATGAACAATTATCCACCCAGATATAATTATTTTCAATGACTGATTCTCTGTGTACCTTTATGCTAAAGAAAATCGGCAAGATGAAAAAATTATTGATAGTCACTCTTATTTTGATCCCTTCATTGGCAAACTCTCAACCTGATCGTTGGCAGCAGCAAGTTGATTATACCATGGAAATCGACCTTGATGATATCACTCATCAATTTAAAGGTATACAAAAAATAATTTATACGAATAATTCTCCTGACACTCTAACTCACATCTATTACCACTTGTACTTCAATGCATTCAAACCTGGAAGCATGATGGATATAAGATCCCGCACGATTAAAGATCCGGATAACCGTGTACGGGAAAGAATTTTTAATCTTAAAACAAATGAGATTGGGTTTTTGAAAGTAAGATCCCTAAAAGATGAAACGGGTAAAAACCTGGACCATAAGACGGAGAAATCTGATGAAACAATATTGGAAGTGGCACTTCACACTCCTATCCTTCCAAATACAACAACTGTATTTTCGATGGAATTTGACGGCCAGGTTCCTTTGCAAATCCGAAGATCTGGCAGAGATAACGCGGAAGGAATTTCCTATTCCATGGCTCAGTGGTATCCGAAACTGGCAGAGTATGATTATGAGGGCTGGCACACCAATCCATACATCGGCAGGGAGTTTTATGGAGTCTGGGGAAACTTTGATGTCACTCTAAAACTTGATGCTAAATATGTTGTTGCAGCTACAGGTGTTCTTCAAAATCCGGAGGAAACCGGGCATGGATATGAGAAATCTGAACTGAAAGTGAAGCGGCCCAAAGGCAAATTGGAATGGCATTTCAAAGCAGATAATGTCCACGATTTTGTTTGGGCTGCAGATCCTGATTATATCCATGATGTTGTCCAAACAGACTTCGGTTTGGAATTGCATTTTTTTTATCAGAATGACACATCTATCATAAAAAACTGGAAGCAACTTCCCGCTTATACTGAAAAAGCCTTCCGGTTTATGAATGAGAATTTTGGAAAGTACCCATACTCTGAATTTTCTGTAATCCAGGGAGGCGACGGTGGAATGGAATATCCAATGGCTACCTTAATCCGTGGTAATGGCAATTTAAGAGGATTAGTTGGCGTGACACTACATGAATTGATTCACAGCTGGTATTATGGTGTACTTGGAACAAATGAAAGTCTATACCCCTGGATGGATGAGGGTTTCACTTCATTTGCGAGTTCAGTCGTATCGAATTATTTGTTTCAGAGGGATGTTGAAGCCAATCCGGTAGCCAGGCAACACTCTGCATACTTTTCCCTGGTAGAGTCCGGGAAAGAGGAGCCCATGACCACACACAGCGACCACTTTAATGAAAACAGATCGTATTCAACTTCTGCATATTCCAAAGGTGCAACAGCGTTGGGGCAACTCAATTATATAATGGGCAGGGAAGTCTTTATGAAAGCCATGCGAAGATATTACAATACCTGGAAATTCAGGCACCCCAATCTAACTGATTTTAAGCGAGTTATGGAGAAAGAATCCGGTCTTGAGCTGGATTGGTTTTTCGAATATTTTATATATTCTACAAAAACTATTGACTATGCAATCAGAACGGTTGTTGCACCTACAAATATGGAAACAGAAATTCGAATTGACAGGATTGGTCATATGCCAATGCCCCTGGACATATTAGTTGAGTACAAAGACGGATCACAGGAATTTTATTACATCCCAATGGTCTTAATGCGAGGTGAAAAAAAGCCGGAAGAAACTACTGTACCCCGAACGGTTTTGGACGACTGGGCATGGACAGACCCAGTTTATACCTTTTTAGTTGCCACAAACGGCAGGCAAATTCAATCTGTAGAAATTGATCCCTCTCAACGAATGGCAGACATTGACAGATCAAACAACCGGATTGAAATAAATTATAAGATGAGTGAGACCATTGAAAATGAAAAATAGCATACTTAGATGTTTTGTCTATGACCAAAGATGAAGCAAAGAGAAAGATTGCAGATTTAACTGAGCAAATAAATTATCACAACCGGCTGTACTATCTGGAAGATCGAATTAAAATTGAAGATTTCGAGTTCGATAAACTCTTACAGAAATTAATCGATCTTGAGAATAAGTTCCCCGAATTTCGATATCCCGATTCTCCAAGCCAAAGAGTTGGTGGAGCTATTACCAAAGAGTTCAAAACTGTGGAGCATAAATTCCCAATGCTCTCACTGGGAAATACCTATTCAAAAGAAGACCTTGATGAATTTGATGCCCGGGTTTGTAAAGGATTGAATAAATCAGAAGTAGAATATTTCTGTGAATTAAAATTTGATGGAGTAGCCATAAGTGTTACTTATGAAAACGGGATGATGGTAAGGGCCGTTACGCGCGGCGACGGAACAAAGGGCGATGAAATAACTCAGAATGCACGAACAATCCGAAGTCTGCCTTTAAAAGTTCCCGGTAAAGTGCCTGAAATGTTTGAAGTAAGGGGTGAAGTTTTTCTATCAAAGGAGAATTTTAAGAAACTGAATGAGTTCAGGATGGAAGCAGGTGAAGAGCTTTACGCGAATGCAAGGAACACCGCCAGCGGAACCCTTAAAATGCAAGATAGTGCATTGGTAGCAGTAAGAAAGCTCGATTGTTTTTTGTACTCAGTAATGGGAGAAAATCTGAATTTGAAGAGCCATTCCGATGCCATTGACTTCCTTATCAAACACGATTTCAATGTTTCCAAAACCTTCAAAAGGTGTAAAAGCCTGGAGGAAGTGCTGCATTATATTAACATTTGGGAGCAAAAAAGGCATACGCTTCCCCTTGAAACCGATGGCGTCGTAGTAAAAGTTAACGACATAAAAGATCAGATCAAACTGGGCTTCACTGCAAAAAATCCTCGCTGGGCCATCGCGTATAAATACAAAGCAGAGGCTGCAGTAACCCGGCTCCAGGGAATTACTTATCAGGTTGGCCGGACCGGGGCAATTACACCGGTAGCAGAATTAGAACCTGTTTTCCTGGCCGGCACCACTGTAAAGCGAGCCTCGTTGCATAATGCCAATGAAATAAAAAGGCTTGGACTCCACATTGGAGATTATGTTCATGTTGAAAAGGGAGGTGAAATCATCCCAAAAATAACCGGTGTTGAATTGTCGAAGCGTAAAAAATCGGAACAAATTCAATATATTTCCCGGTGTCCTGAGTGCAATACTAAACTGGTAAGGATCGAAGGGGAAGCCCTTCATTACTGTCCTAACCATAAAGGGTGTCCTCCGCAAATTAAAGGAAGAATCGAACACTTCATAGGTAGAAATACGATGGACATAGACAGCCTCGGAAGCCGCACCATTGGTTTACTTTTTGAAAAAGGACTTCTAAAGCAGCCTTCTGATCTATACCACCTTAATTATCAGGACATTTTTTACCTTGAAGGTTTTAAAGACCAGTCGACAAAAAATATTCTGAAGGGGATTGAAGAGTCAAAGAAAACGGGTTTTGCAAAAGTATTATTTGCCCTCGGTATCCGGCATGTCGGGAAAACGGTAGCGGAAAAGTTAGCCCATCATTTCAAAAGTATTGAGGCGATCAAGAATGCTTCTTTGGAAGAGTTATTGGAAGCGCCGGAAATAGGAGAAGTCATCGCACAAAGTCTGGTGGACTTCTTTTTCGACAATGAAAATCTTAAGGAAATAGAAAGGCTAAAAAAAGCCGGGCTCAATTTTGAACTTAAGGAGGAGGAAAATCGGCTGGAAGGAGATACGCTGGTTGGAAAATCTTTTGTAATTTCGGGAGTGTTTGAAAATTTTGGAAGAGACGAGATTAAAGAGACGATAAAAAGGAATGGGGGCAAATTACTTTCATCCATCTCCGGTAATGTTGATTTTCTGGTTGCAGGGCAAAACATGGGCCCGGCAAAAAAGAAAAAAGCATCGGACCTGGGTGTTCGAATAATTACTGAGGAGGAATTTATTGCGATGCTTAACCATACATAATCGATGTTCAGCAAGACCCTATTAAACTACAGGACTTCCCGGCGCCTAAAACAAAATACCCTGGAGCGGGATTCTATCGGTTTTAGTAAATCCAGGCTTATAGGAATCCTGTTCACCATGGAATCAGAAGAAAAATTCAGCAAGATAAAAATGCTGCAAAAGGACTTTGAGCAATTGGGTAAGCAGGTTGAAGTTCTGAGTTTCCTTCCCAAAGGTGCCACTAATTATGAATTCCTTTTCAATATTTTTACCCTTCAGGATATTTCATTTACCGGAAAGTTTAGAAATGAAGATGTAAACAAATTTGCGGCTACAAGATTCGATTATTTATTAGTGTTTGACAGCTCCCTGTCTCCCATCATGCGAAATATTGTGGCAAGGAGTAATGCGCACTGCAGAATGGGCTGTTATTTTGAAGATAGCGAGAAATTATTCGAATTTATGATTTCTCAAAACGAGCAAAGAAACTCACTACATTTAATAAATGAGATAACTAAATACCTGAAAGGATTAAATAAGGAAAGCGCGTATGTTTAAAGGAACCGGAGTAGCTCTTGTCACACCCTTCAACCCTGACTTTTCAATTGATTTTGATGGGTTTAGCCGACTGCTCGAACACACTGCCAAAGGTGTAGACTACTATGTGGTTCAGGGAACTACAGGAGAATCGGTAACTACCAGCAACGAGGAGAAAACACAACTTCTCGAGTTTGTGAAAAAGAATAACCCGCGCAATCTTCCCATTGTGTTTGGCATAGGTGGAAATAACACGCAAATTATCCTAAGTTCAATTAAGCAGACAGATTTTGAAGGTGTTTCAGGATTGCTTTCTGTAAGTCCTTATTATAGCAAACCAAGTCAGGAAGGAATTGTTCAACACTTCATTAGAATTGCAGATACCTCACCTGTACCTGTTATACTCTATAATGTGCCCGGGCGCACCTCAAGTAATCTGACTGCGGAAACTACGCTTCGGTTAGCGGATCATGCAAACATAATAGGTATTAAAGAAGCTTCAGGAGATTTGAACCAATGCCAAATCATTTCCAGGAATAAACCTAAAGAGTTTCTGCTTATTTCCGGAGATGATTTGCTCACAGTGCCCATACTTTCTATCGGCGGCGTTGGCGTAATTTCCGTATTGGCCAATGCCTACCCGGAAATCTTCAGGCAAATTTGCCGGAATTTTGAAACCGGCAATCTGGTTGAAAGCCGGTTGGAGTCATTTAAACTACTGGAAATCAATCCCTTAATGTACGCTGAGGGGAATCCGGTAGGGGTAAAAGAAGTGTTGAAGAAAATGGGGGTTTGTGGGAATGAGGTAAGATTACCCCTGGTAACTGCATCCGAAACTCTAAGAGAGAGAATCTACCTGGCCATGAAAAACATCAGGGCATAAAAAAAGGGCCATTTGAGCCCTTTTCTTAATGTTTTTAAGCATTACTACTCATTCTTGATGCCTTGAACTTCTTTTCGAATATCCTGAGCAAGGTTCTTCAAGTCTTGCATACCCTTTCTAACTCGAGTTCCGGCAGCTTGATTTTTCTTTTCATAGAATTTAGAGAAGTCACCCTCTAATGACATTACAAGATTTTTTAGTTCTTCAAATCTATTCATGTGAAGCTATATTTAAGGTTATTGATAAATTTAGATTCTGAGGCAATATAGTCAAAATGATTAAAAAACTATTAAAAACTTGCCTTTTTTAGCCAATTAAAGGCATTTAGCGGGTATTTATGACAATAAGTTCTTGTCGCTTATAGCTGCCACTTGCAAGTTTTTCTTTTGTCTTTGAAAATACATCTATGGTCTCTTCAACCTCGTCAAGTGTATGTACGGCTGTCGGGATTAACCTAAAGATAATCACATCTTTAGGCACAACAGGATAAACAACCATGCTACAGAAAATGTTATACCTTTCTCTAATATCATAAGCCATGTTTGCAGCTTCGCCAACGCCACCAAAAAAGAAAACTGGAGTTACAGGAGACTGGGTTTTCCCTATGTTGAACCCTTGCTCCTGAAGCCCGGTTTGGAGCGCTTTGGTTATTTTCCAGAGATTCTCCCGCAACTGCGGCTGTGACCGGATAAGTTCTAATCGTTTCAGAGCACCAATTACAAGTGCAATGGGTAATGTTTTGGCAAAAATCTGAGATCTCAACGAGTACCGTAAATGCTCGGTCACGCTTGTATTTCCAGCAACAAAAGCACCGATAGAAGCCATTGATTTGGCGAAGGTTGAAAAATAGAGATCAATGCCATCTTGAACGCCCTGCTCCTCACCTGCTCCCGCACCGGTGGCACCCATTGTTCCAAAACCGTGCGCATCATCCACAAATAATCTGAATTCGTACTTCTGTTTAAGAGCGATAATCTCTTTTAGTTTTCCCATATTCCCAGACATCCCAAAAATCCCTTCTGTAATTACCAGAATTCCGCCACCGGTTTCATCAACCAATTTCGTGGCATGTCCAAGTTGCTTTTCCAGACTCTCCATATCATTATGGTTATACACGAATCGTTTACCCATATGAAGTCTCACTCCGTCTACAATACATGCATGAGATTCCGCATCATACACGATAACATCTCTCCTATCAACCAGAGAATCAATTATAGAAATTACTCCCTGGTATCCATAGTTGAGCAGGAGTGCGGATTCTTTACTGACAAAGTCAGCTAATTGCTTTTCTAATTCTTTATGTTGGACCGAATTACCAGACATCATTCTGGCACCCATTGGATAAGCAAGTCCATATTTTGCTGCGGCTTCAGCATCAACTCTTCTTACTTCAGGATGGTTGGCTAGTCCCAGGTAATTATTCAATGACCAGATGATCATTTCACGCCCTTCAAATTTCATTCGAGGTTTTATTTCACCTTCTAACTTGGGAAACATGAAGTAATCCGGCTTAATTTGAGAATGTTGCCCCAGCAACCCCTCCTCTACTCGCAGTTTTGAGAATAAATCCACTATTTTAAGATTTTGATGGTTGATTAGTGATTAGCCTAAAAGGCCTCACAAAGCTAATAATTAAAAAATTCAACTCAAAAGACCCTCAATTCAATTAATGAAGGCCATAAGTAGACATTCAGATAATAATTATTTAGCATTGTAACTTTAAAAAAGTCGGATTTTGAAAAGGAGCATTACTAAAATACTTGTAGCAAACAGAGGTGAGATTGCACTCCGAATTATTCGTTCGGCAAAGGAAATGGGAATCAAAACGGTGGCTGTTTACTCAGAAGCAGACAGGGATTCTCTTCATGTACGGCATGCAGATGAAGCCATTTGTATTGGCCCTCCACCGTCAAAAGAGAGTTATCTTAGAACTGATAAAATAATAAATGCAGCAATAAAAACCGGTGCAAATGCAATCCATCCCGGTTATGGATTCCTTTCGGAGAATCCGGAATTTGCAAAGAAAGTGGAAAGTGGAAAAATTATCTGGATTGGCCCGACCTCGAAGAGCATCCATATAATGGGAAATAAACTTGCGGCAAAAAAAGCCGTGAGCAAGTATGATATTCCATTAATTCCGGGAAGCGAAGGAGCAATTTCAGATAAGAAACATGCCCGCCAGGTTGCAAAAAAAATAGGGTTTCCAGTCCTGATCAAAGCTAGTGCCGGTGGAGGTGGAAAGGGTATGCGTGTAGTTGAAAATGACAAGGCTTTTGATGAGCAATTGGACCGGGCACAAAGTGAAGCCTTGAGTGCTTTTGGAGATGGCTCGGTCTTTATTGAAAAGTTTGTGAACTCTCCGAGACATATTGAATTCCAGGTGATGGGAGATCAATATGGTTCAATTATTCATTTGTTTGAAAGAGAATGCTCTATTCAAAGGCGGCATCAGAAGGTTATTGAGGAATCACCGTCGAGCGTTTTAACTCCGGAGCTCAGGGAGAGGATGGGTAAAGCTGCAGTTGATGTCGCCCGATCAGTAAATTATGTAGGTGCAGGTACTGTCGAG
This sequence comes from Cyclobacteriaceae bacterium, assembly GCA_036397995.1. Lineage (GTDB taxonomy): Bacteria > Bacteroidota > Bacteroidia > Cytophagales > Cyclobacteriaceae > DASWHX01. The sequence continues at coordinate 4,767 of DASWHX010000210.1, read as the reverse complement.
TTTATTTTAGATGATAAAATGAATTTTTATTTTCTGGAAATGAATACCAGGTTACAAGTAGAGCATCCCGTTACCGAGATGATAACAGGTCTTGATTTGGTGAAATTACAAATTCAAATTGCCCAGGGTGAAAAATTAAAATTAAAGCAGTCTGATGTGCAGATAAGGGGTCACGCTATTGAGTCCAGAGTTTATGCTGAAGATCCTGAAAATCAATTTTTGCCGGATATTGGAACCCTGAAAACCTACATTACGCCGAAAGGAATTGGCACCCGGGTAGACGATGCCTATGAGCAAGGCATGGAAATACCAATACATTACGACCCAATGATTGCTAAACTGGTAACTTATGGTTCTGACCGGAAGGAAGCTATTGCAAGGATGGTCCGCGCGATTGACGAGTATATTATTACCGGTGTTGCCACAACTTTAAGCTTTTGCAAATTTGTAATGAATCATAAAGCCTTTGTTACCGGAAAATTTGACACAAAGTTTGTTGAAAATTATTACCAACCGGAAAACAGAAAGTTGGATAAGGATGAGTTAAGAGCCGCGGCAGCATTATTGGTATATCTTAAGGAGAAGGACAAAATTAAAACGGCCGGCAATCAAAACAACAATGCAAAAGGTTGGCTCAATAGATTAAAAGACAATGGCTGAAATAAGACCGCTGCGTGCCTGGCGATATAATCCGGATATTCTCCCTGATATTGATTCTCTAACCTCTCCCCTTTTTGATGTTGTTTCAATACGCCAAAGAGAGGTTTTATATCAAAACCCTAATAATAGCATACACATTTCAGTACCTCTTGGGGATAATCCGGCCTTAACCGCACGAAAGACTCTTGATTCCTGGAAGAAAAATAAAATTATTATTCAGGATCCAATACCTGGAATTTACGTGTATTACCAATATTTTACCCTTGCCGGTGAGCATAAAGAACTCTGCAGAAAAGGATTCATAGTGAACATTAAAACCTATCCTTGGGATGATAAAGTAATTCTTCGACACGAAAATACGATGCCTGGCTCTGTAAACGACAGGATGCAAATCCTGAAGGAAATGGAGTTTCATGCAAGCCCGACCCATGGCCTGTATACTGATCCTGGGTTTTCATTGGAGAAATTTATGGATGAAAGTATGTTGACTCCTATTTATGAAACGGAAGATTACCAGGGTGTCCGGGAGGTGATGAGTGTCATTCACGACGAAAATGTAATCAATCGGTTTGTAGAGTTACTTAAAGATAAGCAGGTAATACTTGCCGACGGTCACCACAGGTATGAAGGCTCATTAGCTTACAAGCAAAAATGCTTGACGAATAATCCAAATCATACTGGAAACGAAGCGTACAATTACCACTTCATGTATCTTACAAATACCGAGCTTGATGATTTAAGAATCTTGCCAACACATCGTTTAATTTTGGGGTTGCCAAACTTTGATGAAGTTAAATTTCTGGCAAAATTGTCAGAGGACTTTACAATTAAGACAATTGAGGACGCATTTGATGTTAATCTGATCATTCAGGGTAAAAAAGCCGCTTTTGGATTATTGATCAGCGACAATGCATATAAACTCAGGCTGAAAGAAGGCAAGGTTTCGGAATTGAAATGGAATTTTCCTGATGAAATAAAAAACCTGGATCTTACAATTTTGCATTACTTCATTATAGAAAAAGCTTTGGGAATACCAGGCAAAGATCAAGCTGCTTCAAAGTATATCCAATTTGACAAAAGTTTTCCGGACTGTCTTACCAGGGTAATCAATAAACAGGCACAAATGGCCATTATTACCCAGGACATTGCCATCGATGATGTGAAAAAAGTTTGTTACTCAGGTTACACCCTACCCCCCAAAGCAACATATTTCTTTCCAAAGGTTATCTGCGGATTCCTGTTTAGCTCAATAAAAGAAAATGAATTTGAATTATACCCTGATTCTTGGATCTAGGTCTGCGCGAAGACAAGAAATAATGCGTAATGCCGGCTTTGAATTCAAGGTGGTTTCCATTGATTGCGAAGAGACCTTCCCTCCCGAACTGGATTTGCACAACATACCCAAGTTTCTTGCTGAAAAAAAATCCAGAGCATATAAAACACCTTTGGAAGAAAATGAAATGCTAATCACAGCAGATACCATTGTTTTATTAAATAATAATGTGCTTGGGAAACCTGCCACCATAAATGAAGCAAAAGCAACCCTGACTTTACTTTCAGGAAAATCTCATGAAGTAATTACCGGGGTTTGCATCCGGACGAATGTCAAAACTGTTTCATTTCATGAAAAAACCACTGTTTCATTTGTTGAACTTTCCGGCAATGAAATCGATTATTATATTGAAAAGCAAAATCCAATTGATAAAGCCGGAGCTTACGGCATACAGGAATGGATTGGTTTGATCGGGGTGGAATCTATTATTGGTTCATACTATAATGTAGTAGGATTACCCATCCATAAGCTTTATAGTGAAATGAAACAATTCTAGGTTTTATTGAAGAAATTCCGCCGGATTCAAGTCTTCAATTGAAATACTATTGCCACATTTGAAGTGTCCCTCAGGACATTTTAATTTCCCGTGAGTTCCACATGGCCTGCAATATAAATCTCCTTTTATTTGAACAACTTTTGAATGTTTTGCCAGGGGAGCAAAACCAAACTCAGGAATGGTAGAGCAAAAAACTGAAATACAAGGTGCATCCATGGAAGAACAAATATGAAGCGGGGCTGAATCATTCACGTAATTCACTTTGGCACATTTCATCAAGGCTGCCGATTCCAAAAGATTCAGTTCGCCTGCCTTATTATGAACTGCATTTTTATTTGCGGCTACTTTAATTTTTTCACACAAATTCTTTTCAGCAGGACCACCTAAAAGATAAACTTGTAATTCCGCGTTAAGTGCATTTACCAATTCAATCCATTTTTCAACAGGTAATTGTTTGGTCGCCCAAGCCGATCCGGGATGGATTGTAATAAAAGGTTTATCTATTAAATGAAGAATTTTTTCTTCCTCTTCGTTACCGGGATACAATTTAGGCATCGCCGGACTGGCATCAGTTATTTTGGAAATCAATTGATGTAACCTGTCAACCTCATGTTCGTTCACATTGCGCGCTATTTTGAATGGATATTTTTCGTCATAATCAAAGAAAAAAGGATTGGAATCGAAACCAATTTTGTATTTAGCTTTCGAAAAAAAACTTACAAAGCCGGTAGTAAAATAGCGTTGGGCATTAATCAAAAGATCATAATTCAATTTTCTTAATAACCTAATTATTCTAATCGTTTCCCTTAATTTATCTGCTTTATTCCATACCAAAACCTCACCTACCTTTGGGTTTCCCTTAAGCAAGATTTGGTTACCCTTCCTCAAGAGGAAGTCTATTTTGGCTTCAGGGTAATAATGCGATAATTTTTCAATCAAAGATGTAGCAAGAATCACATCCCCAATGAAAGCGGTTTGAATAATTAAGATTTTTGAAAACGAATTGCTCATTTTGCCTTGCTTCTAAAATATAAAAAAGCCCTCGCTTTGGACAAGGGCTTCCACATTTTTTAGTTAATTGACTGCTTAGTTTGTTGCAACCGCCGGTTCAGGTGCGGTCTTTTCTGTCTTTTTAACCGCATCACCGTCTTTCAGCCGGCGGGAAATGGCCAGAAAAGGACCGATAATAATTTGGTCTCCCGGAGTTAATCCGCTTAGTATCTCTATATTCTCATAATCACTGATTCCGGTTTTAACTTCAATCGCTTTCGCAATCCCATCACGGTTTACAAAAACAATTTCAACCAGTTCAGCATCTGCCGGAGAAATAGAAGTTGACTGAACGGTTTCGTTGTCCTCCGTATTCTGTCCTAAACGTTGCCGCTCTAATTCCTGCTTGTTCCTTGTGGTAACTGCTGAAAGAGGAACAGCCAAAATGTCATCCTTTTGGTCTGTAATTATTTCGACACTCGCAGTCATACCGGGTCTGAATGGAAACCTGTTTCCTTTGGTAATCAAATCCGCGTAAGATGAATTAAGTATTCTGATCTTTACTTCAAATTCAGTTACAGCATCCTGGGAAACCTTATCATTGGCGGTGTTGGCTATGGAAGTGACCAGTCCTTTAAATTTTTTATCCAGGTGTGAGTATGCATCAACATCAATAATAACCGTATCGCCAATACTAACCCTGATAATATCGTTTTCATTTACATCAACTAACACTTCCATCTGGTTCAGGTCAGCAATCCGCATCATCTCCGTTCCTGAGAACTGCTGAGTACCTACAACACGTTCGCCCTGTTCAACATTTAGTTTGGATACAATTCCATATACAGGAGCATTAACATTAGTTAATCTTAGATTTTCTTCTGCATCTCCTACTGTTGCCTTTGAGCTTTCCAAAATGAATTCCGCTGCTTTAACAGATTGCTTCGCGGACTCTAAATCATTATTAGCGACTTTATAGGCTTGATCAGCCGCGTCCCACTCAGCTTCAGATAGAACTTTCTGCTCGAACAATTCCTTGTTGCGCTTATAATCTGCCTCAGCCCGGGTGTGATTTGCATGCGCTCTGGCAAGGCTTGCCTTTGCGGAGGCAAGATTTGCCTGCTGTTGATTATAGTTTGCCTTAGCTCTTTCCAATGCATTTATGAAATTATCGGGTCGAATCCTCACCAAAAGCTGACCTTGAGTTACAGAATCGCCCTCCTCAACATTAAGTTCAATTATCTCCCCCGGAACATCCGGGCTAATATTGACTTCTACCACCGGCTGA
>DASWHX010000209.1:0-7813 GCA_036397995.1 Cyclobacteriaceae bacterium | reverse complement strand
AGTCATAAGTCATAAGTCATAAGTGAAAAGTCATAAGACAAAAGTCAAAAGTTGTCTCGCACAAATGTTGTTTGGATACAGGCAAAGATTACATCGCAGCTCCGCTCCTCGCAATAACATAACTGGCAAACAGTGAAAAGTGAGGCTGTAAAGCTGTTGCTAATTGTCCTCAATAATACTATCTTGTTTACCAATAATGAAACTCCTGAAGTTCCTGCTGTTTCCGTTAATTTTTGTTCTCCCGGCATACATTTTCAATGGCTTTGTTACCTATAAATTAACGATTCCAAATAGCAACGAATCCATTCAATTTGTTGCAATACAAGGGGGCAAATTCACCATGGGAAACAATGCAATTCCAACAGAATCTCCGGAGCATGTGATGGAGGTGTCTGACTTTTGGATGTCTGTCCATGAAGTAACCTGGCAGCAGTATGAATTATTTGTTCGAAGGGATAAAAATAATGCAGATCCAATTTCAAACGAAAAACTTAAGGAACTAGGCATCGATGGCGTAAGCAGGGCCACTCAACCGTACACCGATATGAGCTTCGGCATGGGCAAGGAAGGTTTCCCTGCTGTAAACATTACCCAATATGCAGCACTCTCTTATTGCAAATGGTTGTCTGCATTAACAGGAGATTTTTACCGGTTGCCTACAGAAGCGGAGTGGGAATACACTGCCAAAGGCGGAGTCCTCCACGATTACTTTACGGTTATTAATTCTTTGGATGATTACGCCTGGCATAAAGGAAATTCTTCTTCGCACTACCATGCTGTTGGACTTAAAAAACCTAACTCTCTTGGTCTTTATGATATTCTTGGCAATGTTTCCGAATGGACTATGGATGCTTATGCACCCTATGAAAATAAATCCACTAAAGATTTCTGGAGAATTCCGCAGGAACTTTATCCAAGGGTAGCACGTGGTGGAAGCTGGATGGATGAACGAAGTAAAATTACACCCACTCATAGAATTGACTCTCAGCCTGGATGGAAGATTAGAGATCCGCAGTTACCTAAAAGCAGGTGGTGGCATACTAACGCACCCTTTATAGGATTTCGAATTGTAAGACCGCGTGTACAGCCGACTCCAGAAGAAATAATAAAATATTGGCTTAAACCTATTGAAGACTATAATTAACAGCACCATGAAAAAAGAAAATCCGATTTCACCCATTAAAAGGAGAACTTTTATGAAGGGAAGCGCTATGGCCGCAGGTGCGGTAATGCTTGATCCTTTCAGTTCCATTGCTTCGCATTTCAATACATCTGTGGATGATACAATCAAAGTGGCCCTGATCGGCTGCGGCGGCCGCGGGACAGGTGCGGCAAACCAGGCCATGAAAACAAAAGAGAATGTTAAACTTGTGGCTATGGCTGATGTTTTTGAAGACCGACTCAAGGGCAGTTTTGAAACGCTCACCAAAGTGCATGGTGAATCGGGAAGAATGGCGGTGCCGGAAGAAAATAAATTCCTTGGATTCGACAGTTATAAAAAAGCAATCGATCTGGCCGATGTAGTTATACTTACGACGCCTCCCGGATTCCGGCCCTGGCATTTTGAATATGCAGTGCAACAAGGAAAACATATTTTTATGGAGAAACCGGTTGCCACAGATGCTTACGGCATAAGAAAGGTTTTGGAAAATGCTGAAATTGCAAAAGCAAAGAAATTAAACGTAGTAGTTGGTTTGCAAAGACATTATCAAAGTAATTACCGGGAAGCAGTAAAGAGAATTAATGACGGAATGATAGGCGACATTATATCCGGTCAGGTGTATTGGAATGATGGAGGGGTTTGGGTGAATGAAAGGAAACCCGGCATGACGGAGATGGAATACCAGGTTTATAACTGGTATTATTTCACCTGGATTTGCGGTGATCATATTTTGGAACAACACATCCATAACATTGACGTTGCCAATTGGTTTATCGGAGAATACCCCGTTCGGGCCCAGGGTATGGGTGGCAGGCAAGTTCGCACCGGTAAAGAGTATGGAGAAATCTTTGACCATCACTTTGTTGAATTTGAATATCCCGGCGGAGCCATCATCTCAAGTCAGTGCCGGCATCAAAGAGATTGCATGAGCCGGGTTTCTGAAACGTTTCAGGGTACGAAAGGATCTGTTTATACAAATTCGAACAACAAAGCCCTGCTGAAGAATTACCCGAACTCCATACTTTATGAACATGCAGGTGAGGGAGACCCAAACCCGTACCAGGTGGAACATGATGAACTGTTTGCCGCAATTAAAGAGGGCAAAGTGATCATCAATGATGCTGAAAATGGAGCAAAGAGTACCATGACTGCTATTATGGGAAGGATGGCAACCTATTCCGGCAAAGTAATGAACTGGGATGAAGCCCTTGCCTCCAATAAAAGATTGGTGGATGATCCTGAACAATGGTCGTGGAAGTCTCAACCCCCTACACTCCCTGATGAAAATGGATTTTATCCCATTCCGGCACCCGGACAAACTGAAGTCTTATAACTATGAAAAGGCGAACTTTTTTTAATAATGTGGCGGCGCTTTCAACATTGGCGGTAACAGGTATTCCTGCCAATGCATTATTCGCCGATTCATTTCAAAAGAAAAATTCTTTTAATTTGAAATATGCCCCGCACTTCGGAATGTTCAGGGAGTCCGCGGGAGAAGAACTAACTGACCAGCTCCAATTCATTGCCGACCAGGGCTTTACTGCCCTGGAAGATAATGGAATGATGGACCGGCAGGTTGAAGATCAGGAGCGAATTGCCAAAAAGATGTCGACGCTTGGCATGACCATGGGGGTTTTTGTAGCGCATAAGATATATTGGAGTGAGCCCAACCTGGCAAGTGGCAAACCGGATAAGCTTGAAGAGTTTCTTGACTATATAAAGAAATCAGTGGAGGTGGCAAAGCGGGTGAATGCCAAGTGGATGACCGTAGTTCCCGGTCATTTGGATTTGCGACTTGAACTCGACTATCAAAATGCTAACATCATCAATGCATTACGAAGGGCTTGCGATATTCTGGAGCCGCACAATTTAGTAATGGTTCTGGAACCACTCAACCGGTTTAACCATCCCGGATTATTTCTCACCAAAATACCTCAGGCTAAAATGCTTTGCCAAGCAGTGGATAGTCCATCCTGCAAAATATTATTTGATATATATCACCAACAAATACAGGAAGGAAATCTGATTCCTAACATGGAAATGGCATGGGATGATATTGCCTACTTTCAGGTAGGCGACAACCCTGGCCGGAAAGAACCGGGTACCGGGGAAATCAATTATCAAAACGTGTTTCAGCATATTTATCAAAAAGGGTTTCGGGGAGTCGTGGGAATGGAGCATGGCAATTCAGTAAATGGTAAAGACGGAGAACTGAAAGTTATTGAAGCGTATAAGAGGGCAGATAATTTTAAAGTGTAATGAAAGCTAAATACTCTACCCATTGCTGTGGCAAAATCGTGTAGATAAAATAGTTAAAGAAGAACTGACCTGCATAAGACAAGAGAATTGCCGCCAGTGATAATAGTGTTCCTGATACTATTTTTAATTTGAAAAATTGCAGGTAAACCCAGACGTTATAGATAATGGTGATTATTGTATAGCAGGCCACCAGCTCGGAGTTCATGGTTTCAAAAAGGCTTACCAAAGGAACAAGAATTACCAGCATAAGCAATTGTTGCGAGGTAATGAAAATATTCAGGATAGTATTTTCAGCATAGTTATATCCTTTGTTTCTGAAAATTATCCAACTGAAAAAAGCAAAGATCGGTATGGTGATAATATTAATTACGGTGGTATATTGTGCAGCAAATTTAAAGAATCCGGCTACATCCGGAAGCCACATTAATTTTTCGCTGATCTCCGGAACTTTGAAAATCTCATACTGAACAGCCAGGAAAGTAGAGATGGCTCCCATGAGAATTAAATATTTGCCCGGTACAGTCAGGCTCAATCTTTTTCCCTGCAAATAATCACGAATCGCATTTCCAGGTCGCAAGAACAAAGCTTTAAGAGAATAGGTAAACCCATGTTCAATATCCAGGCTGGAAAAAAAGGTTTCTCTTAAAAAATAGGGATACGTAAAACGCATTACACCGGAATTCTGACCACAATTAGGGCAATAATTTCCTTCAAATTCTACAGCGCAGTTTTTACAATTCATTAACTTTTATTGACCTTTCCATCCCGGCCCTCTAACAACCCGGCCCGGAAAATTTCCTGTATGCTCCCCACCTGATAAAACCTGGATTCCATTCACGAAGACATCCCTTACGCCGGTTGCATATTGGTGTGGTTTCTCAAATGTAGCATGATCCCGGATTTCATTCGGATCAAAAATCACTACATCCGCTTTGAAGCCCGGAGCAAGGCTTCCCCTTCTTTTTATTTTGATGTTTGATGCGGGCAAGGAAGTTAACCTTCTAATTGCCTCTTGCAAGCTAATTACATTTTCTTCCCTAACATACTTGCCTAAAAGCCGGGCAAAATTACCATAAGCACGCGGGTGTGGATTTGATTTCAGGAAAACACCTTCCGGGGCTTCTGATTCAGCATCACTGCAAAAGCTTACATAATCCTTTTTGATTTGCTTCACCAGGTTTTCTTCATTCATCAGAAAATACACAGTACCTACCCTGCTTCCATCCTGAATAACCAGGTCCATCATCGTCTCAACCGGATCCTGGTTTCGAAGTTGTGCAACTTCAGTAAGAGTTTTACCGGTTAAATACTTCAGTGAGTCTTCCTTAAATCCTACCAGCAACAGGTTGTCCGGAGTACCTGCGGCGTAATATAAGTTCTCCCAACCGGCACCCTTATTTTCTATTTCACCTTTAATTTTTTTTCTTATTTCCAGATCCTTTAGACGTTTTGACCATTCATCATAACCCCCTTCCTGTACCCAGGGAGGCATGGAGGCATCAAGTCCGGTTGCACCGGCAATATAATTATACATATCGGCGGTAATGGCAAGCCCGGCATTTCTGGCGCTGTCAATTTTAGCGAGGGCTAAATCCATTTTATGCCAGTTCTCTTTGCCGCCTGCTTTCAAATGGTATATTTCGGCGGGAAGGTTGGCTTCCTTAGAAATTCTCATTAGCTCGTCTATTGCTTCAAGAAAATAATCTCCTTCACTTCGCATGTGCGAGATATAACTTCCTCCATATTCAGAAGCTACCTTACAAAGTTCAATTAACTCTTCAGTATCCGCGTAGAACGCAGGCGCATAGATAAGGGAAGAACCAATTCCCAGCGCACCTTCTTCCATAGCCGTGCGAACAAGATTTTTCATCCGCTCCAGTTCCTCAGGAGTTGGAGACCGATTTTCAAAAGCGAGTTCATGAATTCTCAGTGTAGTAGCCCCTACATAAGAGGCAATGTTGCAGCTGACTCCCTTTTCAACCAGGTAATCCATATACTCACCTAAAGTGGTCCATTTTATGTCATACTTTATATCACCCTGGTCCTTTGTGATCTCTTCTTTCATAGCATCATTTAACGGTCCTTCAGACCAACCTTCCCCAAATACTTCCAGAGTAACTCCTTGCTTTATATCTCCCAATGATCTTCCGTCTTCTATCAGTGAAGTTGTTGCCCAGCTTAGCATGTTGATAAAGCCTGGAGCAACCGCCATCCCTATGGCATCAATTTCTGTGGCCGCGGAGATATTATCTAAATTTTCCAATGCAACTATCGAATCGCCCACAATACCAATATCGGTTACAACCGGATCACCTCCTGATCCATCATAGACAGTTCCATTCCGGATTATAACATCATATTTAATAGAAGGCTTACACGCGGCCAGAATAATAATGGCAAGAAGAAACAGGTATTGTTTTTTCATGATCGACAAGAATATGTGGATTATAAATTTAGAAACAATCTTTTACCTGTCAATCAAATGAATGTGAAAATAAATTAGCCAGGGTATATGATTGCTTAGGCTGCCAGTTTCGGATTACCTAAACGGTAAAGCATTTTGCCATGAGCAACTAATGCTGAAAGGAATGTCCGTTGGGAATAATAAGGTAAATTAAACTTTTCCGCGGTGGCTTTTACAATGGCTGATATTCCGGGATAATGAACATGACAAATATTGGGAAACAGGTGATGTTCAACCTGAAAATTCAAACCACCCACAAACCAGGAGAATATCCGGCTGTTTCTGGCAAAATTACAGGTGGTCATTAGTTGATGTTCCGCCCAACCTGTTGCAAGTTTGCCGGATTCATCAGTTAAAGGAAATTCAGTCTCTTCAATTACATGGGCAGGTTGGAAAATAATGGAAAGTATAAACCCGGCTACATAATGCATAATGGCAAATCCTACTAGGTAAGACCACCAAACTGCAGGGCCGAAAATCATAGGCAATGCAATAATATAAGCCAGATAAGAAATTTTGGTCAGAATAAGTATTGTGAATTCCTTGCTGAAAGTTGTCTTTTGCGATTTCAGTAGTCCCCGTTTATTATACCCGATAAGCTGGCCATAATCCTGGTACATTATCCAGCCAAGGGTTAGAAAACCGTAGAAGAACCAGGAGTAAATAAACTGGAACTTATGAATAAGGTAATACTTTTGATGAGGCGAGAATCTTAGAATGAAAGGTGCGTTAATGTCTTCATCGTGACCATGAACGTTAGTAAAAGTATGATGAAGAACATTATGCTGTATTTTCCAGTTAATGGAACTACCTCCGACAATATTCATGGAGTAGCTCATCCATTTATTAACTTTTTGATTTTTGCTGAATGAATTATGATTTGCATCGTGCATTACAGAAAGACCTATTCCTGATTTGCCAATTCCCATTAAAGCATATAACACCAAAACAGACCACAGTCCAAACCCAAAATCCAGGAAAAGCAACGAAAAGGGAGCGAAGTAAAAGACAAACATACAGATTGTCTTAATTATCATGCGCCTATTCCCATATTTGGAAATATTATTGGCTTTGAAATAATCGTTTACATTTCTGATTAATTCCCGGTAAAAGTCCGACTGTGTATTGAATTGAATCTTATTTGTGCTGGTACTCATTAATTGCTTTTAGATGGTGCAAAGGTAGCAAACAAACTGTTGTTATGCCAAAATTTCTTACCGGCGGTATGTAGGCCAACATTTAGGCGCTCTTTTCTAGAAATTCCGGTAATAGGCGACAATCTTATTTATTATCTGGTCGTAAATTGGCTTGGTAAATTCCACAAAAAGAGTCTGGGGCGGTGGCGCCGGAGCTTCACGCAGCTTAATCATATCGACGTGTTCAGGTCTAAGCGCTCTTTCATCGCCATTGAAAGTTGCCCATTCTGAAGTCCAGATAAACTCACCCGGCAATTTTTCCTGCGTGATAACCTGGTTGGTAAATGCATCCCTTACCCTGAAATCAAGAACCCCGCCTGAAGAAATTGTTTTGGTAAATTTATATAGTGTGGCTTTTACGGTGCCATAAACAGGAACCTCCGATGAACCCTCTGCACCGGAATTACCCTGCGTACTCCTGCTTCCCTCAGTGCCAGAATTATCCCGGTCGGAGCTTCCTTGATTTACCTGGCTCCCGCTGCCCTCCTTGTTCAGGCCGCCATCTTTCTGAACTTGATTCCCCTGATCACTTTGGTTCTGGTCTCCCTGATTCCGGTTTTCCTGATTCTGGTTTTCCGGGCTGCCTTGCTCATCCTGACAAGCTCCCAGGCTGTCACCATGTCGAAGGTGTGTCTCAACTGCTGCCTGAGAAACAGTAATCGAATTATTCCCGGCTGGAGTTTTGTGACAGATAGTTACCCGGTTATTTTCTGAAGATTGGTTTCCCTGGTT
>DASWHX010000208.1:0-5430 GCA_036397995.1 Cyclobacteriaceae bacterium | reverse complement strand
AATTGTATTGTTAACACATGGGTCATAGGAAATTATCCGGAAACAATAATTTCTTGATGGATTTAAATTCCTGATGGTATCTTTTGAGGATTGATTTGAAATGGATTTCAACTTTTGAAAAATATTTCCATTTTCCACAGCTATTTGAATGTCGTATAAGATACTTTGAGGCAGAGTATAATTGAGGATTATATCTCCATTGGTTTGCATTTCAAGAAGCGAAATTATGGCAGGACTTATGTTACTGATGGTAGTAAAACTTTTAGAACTGATGCCACAGTTATCAAAAGCATTAGTAAAAATACCTCGAACTGTTATAGTATACGTGCCTGCTGAATTATAAAAGTGATTCGTAATTGGCACGCTCGAATTAACCGTCACAATTGTCCCATCTCCATAATCGATTTCATATTGATCGTAATAATTATCGGTAACCTGTACGGAGGCTCCCTGGGTTTCACAGGTAAAAAGCGTGAATTCCGGTTGTACCGGCTCCATTACCTGGATCAGGAGACTGTCCTGGCGATCAGTTGGGATTTGTATGGTTTGAACAATGTAAAATTGACCGGGTGTATTATAGGTATAAGTGGTTTGATTTGTTGCATTTGAATTAAAGCCTTTATACTGATAAATGGGAGTTAATTCGCTTAAATTATCCGTTACAAGAATCGTTAACGGTGCGCATCCCTTTATAAAGTCCACGGAAAACCTTCCCAGGGGACTTGCGTTCTGCGCCCTGGCCATGTTGAATGTGAGCGCCAATAAAAAAATACCCAGGATTTGCTTCTTTTCAGCCAAAATATGGAAGTATCAAATGGTAGCTTTCCTCAAAAATGCCTCCGATTTTTCGATATCTTCATGTAAAACCCTGTCTTGATCAATAAACGGTACATTCTTCCGGAAATTGTGAATCCAATCTTCAAGATAAGACGATGTCCTGGAAGGCCTTCTGAATTCTAATGCCTGGCTGGCAGTCATAAGTTCAATGGCAAGTATGGAATAAAGATTTTGAACAATCTCGTAGGCTTTTGTTGCAGCATTAGCCCCCATGCTAACATGATCTTCCTGTCCGTTCGAAGAAACAATGCTGTCGGTGCTGGCAGGATTAGCCAATAATTTGTTTCTGTTAACAAGTGCTGCCGCCGTATATTGCGGGATCATCAATCCGGAATTCAAGCCGGGGTTTGCGACAAGATAATCAGGCAGGCCTCTGGCTCCGGAAATCAGTTGAAACGTTCTTCGCTCTGAAATATTCCCCAGTTCAGCAAGAGCAATGCTGAGAAAATCCAGAGCAAATGCCAACGGTTCACCATGAAAGTTACCGGCCGAAATAATTAAATCTTCATCCGGAAAGATATTGGGATTGTCTGATACTCCATTGATTTCAGAAAGGAAAATATTTTTTGCAAATTCAAAGGTATCCAGGCAGGCTCCATGTACTTGCGGTATGCAGCGAAAGCTGTAAGGGTCTTGCACGTGTTTCTTTGACAGGCGGATTAATTGGCTGTCGGATAACAAGTCCCGTACCTGTGCTGCCACTACACTCTGGCCAGGCTGGGGGCGTATTTTGTGCACGCTTGGATGGAACGGTTCAATCCTGCCATCGAAGCTATCCAGACTGAGTGCGCCAATAATATTCGCCAGCCGGATAAGTCGTTCCGCATGAATCAGACAATAGCAGCCAAAAGCACTCATAAACTGAGTACCATTGAGCAATGCCAAACCTTCCTTTTCCCGGAATCCCAAAGCATCCCATCGCATGATCTTCAGAATTTCTGCACCGGTATATCTCTCATTTTCAAAATAAACATTTCCCAAACCAATCAAGGGTAGTGAAAGATGCGCGAGAGGAGCTAAATCTCCGGAGGCACCCAGGGATCCGAAAGTGAAAACTTCAGGATAAATTCTGTTGTTGAAAAAATCTATAAGCCCGTTAACTGTTTCCAGTCTTACTCCGGAATGGCCATAGGACAGGGATTTGATTTTCAAATAAAGCATTAATTGGACAATCTCTTTCTCAATGGGCTTTCCAGTTCCGCAAGCATGAGATTTGATTAGATTTTCTTGCAATTTACCCAGGTTTTCATTCGATATATCCCTATCATATAGCGAGCCAAAGCCTGTGTTGATTCCATAGATGGGACCAGTGGTTTCGCGGAGTTTTTTTTCCAGATAGTCCCGGCATCGATTGATTTTATTAATGGCTTCAGGAGAAAGCTCCAGAGAAATATCGTTTTCGAGACATTCCGACATTTGGTTCAGGCCTATATCCTCTAATGATATGGTATGAATTTTCTTCATACCCTTTTTTGGCTTAAGTAATCGATAATTTCATCTTCAGAAAGAGATTGCTGATCCCCGGTAATCATATCTTTTAAAGTAAGTTTCCCGGACTTCATTTCTTCAGACCCAATAATAATGGTAAATCGAATGGGATTCCGGTTAGCATAAGCCATTTGTTTGGTCAACCTGGACTGGTCCGGATACATTTCGATAGAAACACCACGCGTATTGAGTTTCTGATTTTTTCTTAACCTCCAGAGAACTTCAAGCCCATAATTAAATGTTTCTTCATCAAAATGAACAATCAGGATATTATGACCCTCAATGGCAAAATCCGGAAATACTTTCAATTCTTCCAGCGCATCATAAAGCCTGTCAATACCAAATGAGAAGCCGGTGGCTGCAACATCAGGTAAACCGAAAATACCGGTCAGGTCATCATATCTTCCGCCGCCGGAAACACTTCCCACAGTTACTCCTTCTATTTCGACTTCAAAAATTATCCCAGTGTAATAACTTAATCCGCGGGCGAGTGAAGGATCAAACTGAAGATGCCACTTAAAATCTTGTTCATCAGGATTTCCCCTCGATTTCTTCAGCATCTCAAACACCGTAAAAATATCGTCAAGTCCATTCGCGCCATCTTTATCAAGCATGGGAGATAGTTTTTTTCTCAGATCTTCTTTATCTAATTCTCCGGAAAAGATTTGCTTGAACTTTGAAAGTGAATCGGGAGTAAAACCTATTTTCAGCAACTCCTTTGAAACTCCATCCCAGCCAATTTTATCCATTTTATCAATAATAACCGCAAACAAATTTTCTTGATTTTGTAATCCATCCGATTTGGCCATACTGCCAAGAATTTTCCTGTGATTCATACGGATTTTGAACCCGGCAATTCCCAATTCGCTCATAACTTCTGCCATCATTTGAACTATTTCCATTTCGCAGAGCAAACTTGAGGTGCCGATAATATCCGCATCGCACTGTAAAAACTCCCTATACCTGCCACGCTGAGGTTTGTCGGCCCGCCAGACCGGTTGTATCTGATATCTCTTAAATGGGAACGAGATTTCATTCCTGTTCATCACCACAAAGCGGGCCAGGGGAACTGTTAAATCATATCTTAATCCTTTATTTGTAATTTTGGGAAGAAGGGATTTATATCCTTTTTCAAAATCCTCATCAGTAACATCTTTCAGATAATCTCCGGAATTAAGAACTTTGAATAACAGTTGATCTCCCTCCTCTCCATATTTTCCCATCAGCACCGAAAGATTTTCCAAACTGGGAGTTTCAATTTGCCTGAATCCATACTTTCTAAAAACCTTTGTAATCGTATTCAGAATAAAATTTCTCTTATTCATCACATCAGGTCCGAAGTCGCGGGTTCCTTTAGGCAATCCAGGTTTTTCTCGAGCCATTAAAATCTTGTTGCGTGGCACGCAAAGCTAAACAAATTGAGCATATTCAATCTACATCCTTTGCTTTAGGAATATATCAACTAAAGAAATTCACGTCAATTTATTTATTAATAAATTCGATATGCATTAGATTTACATCCTCAAAAAACAATACAATGGCAATTACCAGACTGAAAAGAAAAGGCAGAAGAAACATTCTGAAGGCAAAAAATAAGCGGAAAGCCATAAAGCGATTGAAGGCAGTTCCCGTTATCAGGAATATTGATGTGGAGGCTATCAAGAAAGAATTCTCAAAGAAATCCTCAAAGGTTGAGGAAAAAGAAGCGACTGCAGAGGTAAAGCCGGATAAGAAGCCCAAAGCCGTAACGAAAAAGAAGAACTAATAATCTCCAGCCTCCAACTGAGGCTTTTTTTATCCTCGCCGGCCAAGCTCAATTACCTGCAGCTTAGTAAGTTTACTATTTTCAATTGAAAATTTAACCAGGGTTTTAATCAGGTGAAAGCCCTGATTTCCGGCAGCACCGGGATTTATATACAACATATTGTCCCTTTCGGCGTCTGTCATTATTTTCAGAATATGTGAATGTCCGCAAATAAATAACCCGGGTCTGGTTTCTTCCAAAATCTTTCGAATCCGTTTATTGTATTTGGGCGGATATCCTCCAATGTGGGTAATCATCACCTCTAATCCATTGCAAGTGAACCAAAGATCTTCCGGAAGCGTAAGTTGGAGTTCGTTGGGATCAATATTACCAAAAACCGCTTTCACAGGTTTAAAATCGGTCAATTTCCTCAAGGTTGCCTTGTCGCCGATATCTCCGGCATGCCAGATTTCATCAACATCTTTGAAATGATTGAAAACTTTGTCATCAACGTGCCCATGAGTATCTGAAATTAAGCCAATTATCAAAACAGAATTTTTAGGGAATTATATAATAAAATGTCCAAATAGCAGATCCTTTTGCAACCTTTTCGCGTTTTACCGGTATTAACAACATAGGACAAATACTCAAATTCTTTTGAAAACCCACACAACCGCCACAAGGATACTATTCCTGTTTCTTATTTTTGGATTCTCCGGAGTACACGCACGGCAAGTAGAAAAAAAATCGATGGAAGCTCGAAGAGTTGACCATCCACCAAAAATTGACGGCGTTTTGGAAGAGATATGGGAAATTGAATCCACCGAAAGACTAAAGTTTTACCAATCCCAACCAGATAATGGTAAAGCTGCATCATTTGACACTCAAGTCCTCGTGTTATATACCAATTATGGTTTGTATATCGCCGCCAAAATGTTTGACGATGATCCCAGGAATATCAAAAAGGAGTTAGGTGAACGGGATAACATGGATAAAAATACAGATCAATTTGGAGTCTTATTTGACACATATAATACGGGACAGAATGCATTTGGATTTGTGGTGAATGCCTCCAAAGTTCAGTCAGA
This sequence comes from Cyclobacteriaceae bacterium, assembly GCA_036397995.1. Lineage (GTDB taxonomy): Bacteria > Bacteroidota > Bacteroidia > Cytophagales > Cyclobacteriaceae > DASWHX01. The sequence goes on along the minus strand of DASWHX010000208.1, from coordinate 273 downwards.
TGCCTTTTTAACACCCAATAATGATGATTTAAGCTGGGATGCGGTATGGACCAGTGCGGTGGGTTTTGATGAAGAAGGCTGGATTGTTGAAATGGAAATTCCTTTCAGTGCAATTCGTTTTCCCAAAAAAGAGGAGCCCGTGTGGGGTATTAATTTTATGCGGCAAATTAAGGACAAAGCTGAGGAGTCCTGGTGGAACTTTATAGACAATTCCATTGAAGGATTTGTAAATCAATCCGGAGAGTTAAAAGGGTTAAAGGACATCAGCCCGCC
>DASWHX010000207.1:0-4728 GCA_036397995.1 Cyclobacteriaceae bacterium | reverse complement strand
TTCGATTAATCGATTCTATCTCAAGTTCCTTTATTTATGCTGTTTCTGATTCGGCCATTACCGGGGTGAAAAAAGATTTAACAGAACATCAATTGCAATACTTGAAAAGACTTTCTGAAATGAATCTGAAACATCCCGTATTGACAGGGTTTGGTATTTCAAATGCTGCTGCCTTTCAGAGTGTTTGCAAATTTGTTTCCGGTGGAATTATCGGAAGCGCCTTTATCCGGGAGTTGTCAAATGGAACTGATATCAGAAATTCAATAGCCAATTTTTTAACTCAATTCAAAGCAAATGATCATAAAATTAACTGATGAAATTAACCGGAAGGAAAAGGCATCCATCATTAGCAAAGTTTCAGATTTAAACTTCAAAACCAGGGAAGTTAAGACTCAAAAGTCCGAATATCTAATAGGAATTGGAACCGCAGAGTTTGACATCCGGGAGATTGGTCATTTGCCCGGCGTGGAAGATATTCATGTTGTGTCTGATAACTTCAAACTGGTGAGCAGAAAATGGAAAGTAAAAACTACTACCATACATTTAGGACATGATATTAGCATAGGAAGAGAAAATTTTTCAGTAATGGCCGGCCCGTGTGCCATTGAAGGGGAAAAACAAATTCTGGAAACGCTAAGTCATTTAAGAAATAATGGAGTTAAAATAATGCGTGGGGGAGTATTCAAGCCACGTAGTTCTCCATATTCCTTCAGAGGTTTGGGAATGGATGGTTTAAAATTATGGTACGAAGCGGCAAAGGAGTACGGTATTAAAATTATCACCGAGGTGATGCAGGTAAGCCAGGTGGAGGAAATGTATGATTTTGTCGATATCTACCAGGTAGGTGCCAGGAACACCCAAAATTTTAATTTATTGGATGAATTGGGAAAAGTGGATAAGCCGGTAATGATAAAGAGAGGAATTAGCGGCACAATAGATGAACTCCTGTATTCAGCTGAGTACGTATTCTCAGGCGGGAATGAAAATCTTATTCTTTGCGAAAGAGGAATAAGGACTTATGAGACAGCGAGTAGAAATACGCTTGATCTCAATGCAATTCCGATTCTTAAAGACAAGACTCATTTGCCTGTAATTGCCGACCCATCCCACGGCATTGGAATCAGAAAATATATTGAGCCCCTGGCTTTGGCAAGCATAATGGCAGGAGCTGATGGAGTTATTTATGAACTCCATAAAACTCCGGAGGAAGCCGCATCTGATGGCTATCAAAGTCTGAATTTTTTTGAATCCGAAGAATTAATAAGAAAGATGCGGAAAGTTTATGAGATGAAAAGACAACTCAATCAGAACCATTAAAACAGAATAAGATTACCTCGCAAGGGAGGCCCTTCAATTTATCAATAATTAAATTAACGGACGCTTGGGGAAACTGGCTCAGGGTTAAAAATGATGTGGAAGTTAAGCGGTAAATCTACTCCTTCTTGAGCTGTTCCAATTGGAATACAAAGGCCTTGCAAATTCCTTGATCAGATAATGGAATGGCAAGGAATGCCTTTTGAATCAAATCATTTCCTTTTAGGGTGATGGTCTCTCCCTGCTGCATATAAAACTTTGCGGAATACTTCATTCCATCTTTCGCTCTCCTGTTCTTAACACATTGAATAAAAGTATTGTCCGACATAGGCACTCTGTAATTATCTATTTCAAGGATTCTGGTCAAACTATCAAATACAATGGGTTCGCTGACCGAACTTAATCCGTGAACCTCATAAATTGAATTGAGTTTTGCCACCGCTTTGTGGTATTCCTGACTTTTGACCTCAAATGAATAAACAAGCAACACCGGAATTATGAGCGCTATAGTCAGATGCATTCTATTTTATTATAAGTAATTTCAAAATTAGCAAATTACTTTAGGAATTACCATGATATTCCGTTCGGGAGCGAACAGTTTTGAGCGTCAACGGTCAATTCATTCTTACCGGATCTTAATCCTGGCAATTCCTTGAGGGTGGCATTCTTTTTGGTTTCCTTTGAACCTAAATCCCCAAACCATGATACGAAGTATATTCATCTCCGCGATAAGGAATATTCGCCGCCATAGAACATTTTCATTTATTAATGTATTTGGAATGATCATCAGTTTATCCCTCAGTCTGTTGATAATTCAGGTTGTAGTCGACCAATATTCTTTTGATACTTTTCATGAGGATTCAGATAGAATTTACCGGGTTAATTCAGAAATTTTTCGCACCGGTGGCGGAACTGAAAAATACGCAACTACTCCCCTCCCATTGACAGACAAACTGAGCAGTGATTTTACTTTTTTTGAAGAAGTGACGCGATTATCCGGAGGGCTCAGTGGCAATGTTACTTCTTCAGGGCAGACAATTCCAATCCGGGGATTTTATACCTCGCCAACATTTTTTAAGATATTCAATTTCGAGTTTGAAAACAGTGTGGCAGAGCCCCTTAAAGATCCATTTCAAATCGTGCTTACCAGGAATGCAGCACATAAATTCTTTGGCCGCGAATCCGCCCTGGGAAAATCTCTGGTAATCGAAGGCTTTGGTACTTTTACTGTATCCGGAGTGCTGAAAGATTCTAACAAAAACACTCACCTGGAGTTTGAAGCACTTGCCTCTCAGTCCACATTGCACTCCCTAAGACAAACATCCGCGGTAAGACCGCAAATGTTTGAGTGGAAGAACTATTATTCCGCATATTCTTACCTCAAAATAAAAGAAGGAGTACGTGTTGAAGATATTGAGGCTGCTTTGACAGCCATTGAGGAAGAGAATTATAAAGAAGTAATCCTTGATGCGCGCGACCAGAAAATTACTTTTTACCTGCAAGCCCTCAAAGACATTAGTCCGGGACCTCAGCTTTCTAACAATCTGGGGCGATCATTACCAGATATTCTTTTGTATTTCCTGATTGGTTTGGCAGCTATAGTAATGGCGATGGCCTGTCTTAATTATACCCAACTCACCATTGCAAAATCTATCACAAGGGCACGTGAAATAGGAATTAGAAAAGTAATTGGCGCCCAAAAAAGTCAGGTGTTTTTGCAATTTGTGGGCGAGGCCGTGGTAATTTCTCTGGTTTCCCTGGTGTTTTCTTACTTATTACTTCAATTTATTAAGCCGGCATTTTTGACATTACATATAAGTAATGAATTTTCATTCAATTTGAATGAAAGCCCAGGGGTACTTTTACTCTTTGTTATTTTCACCACTGTTATCGGCATAATAGCAGGTTCATTTCCAGCGCTGTATTTGTCATCTCTGAAGCCGGTTCATGTATTAAAATCAGGGAATAAATTGAACAACAATTCGAAACTTCCGCTGCGGAAAGCGATGTTAACACTCCAGTTTACTTTTGCGGTGATTTTTACGCTTACCGTTTTAATTATCAACAAGCAAACCCAGTATATGATTAAAGCTGATTATGGAATAAACACTGATAATATTATTAATGTCAGACTAAATGGGATTTCTTTTGATCAAATAGCTCCCCAGGTTGCTAATCTAAGTGGGGTGGAAGGCGTAGCGGGTGTTTCACACAGCCTTGGAACTTTTGAAGACGGCGACAGCGATTATAAAAAATCTCCGGAAGCGGAGCCTTTCAATATGAGAGATTTTATGATCACCGGTTTGTATCTTCAAAATCTGGATATCAAATTGCTTGCGGGTAAGTATTTTTCGGAGGAAATGTTAACCGCCGGCGGGGAGAAGTTTGTAATCCTGAATGAAAAAGCGGTACGATTATTTGGCTTTGCAGATAATTCAGCATCGCTGGATGAAGTAATTTATGTCGATGACTCTGTTATGCTGGAAGTGGTTGGAGTAACAGAAAGCTTTCACTTCAGACCATTCAATTATGAAATCGGTCCTATTGCATTCCGGCTTCGGCCCGATGCAGCCAGGATTCTCAGCATCCGTTTTCAACCTGGAACAAATCCTGAACAACTTGCGTCTGCAGTTCTGCCTGTTTACCGGAAATTCCTGCCTAATCATGAAATGGAATGGTCTCTGATGGACAATGAAATTAAAGACGCCTATGAGGATTCAGGATTAACCGACATAAGCAAGATTGTAGGATATATTTCATTTTTGGCTATCAGCATTTCCTGTCTTGGGCTTCTCGGGATGGTTATGTTCATCGTGCAAACCCGTTCCAAAGAAATTGGAATGCGGAAAATACTAGGTGCCAGCGTAAGCCAACTGGTTATCATTCTTAATAAATCATCAATGATAATTCTGGCGATTGCTTTTGCCATCGGTGTCCCGGTAAGTTACCTTTTGGGTGATTGGTTTCTTAGCATTTATGCCTACAGAATTCCAATTGGTCTGAGCTTGATTTTAACCGGCGTTGGTGTAATTATGGGAATAGTATTTATTACCATCGGTTCACAGACCTTGCCTACGGCAAAGTCAAGCCCGTTGAAATGGATTCGCTATGAGTGAATCCTGAATGAGCATGTCCTTACCAAATTTTCAACACTGACGTTTAGAAGTAAGGAACACACACCCAGTGGTCGGATCACTTCCACTTATTTTAGGTGAAAATTTGGTTTTTCATCAATACTGTAATCTTTTTTCAATTCCCATAAAGATAAACAAGCGCATCATCCAGTAATTCTTCCCAGTTTCCCCAACTGTGGCCCTGGTTAACTTCAATATAAAGTAAAGGATAACCTTTGCCTTCCATGATGCCTTTCATTCTGAGTGCGGCAGGCTGGGTGTCGTACATTGTTCCGGTTGT
>DASWHX010000206.1:0-19052 GCA_036397995.1 Cyclobacteriaceae bacterium | reverse complement strand
AGCGATTTTGATCCATCAACTCTTAATTCCGGAGCCAGCGGCGATTCCGATCTGTATGCAGATCGTAAGATAGACATGCTCGCCAATGGTAATTTTTCGGCTGACGAAACGGTGAGAATCCGCTTTCGGCTTTGGTCTGATGAGTTAGCCGTTGGCTGGGGCTGGGTAATCGATAACCTGCGCATTCAAAGTTTGATTACCGGAATTGATGAAGTTATTGATGAGGAGTCATTTGTGATATATCCGAATCCATCAAGTGGTAATTTTACTCTGAAGGCACAATTAAACGAGCCAATCAGCAACTCCAGGATACACGTAACCAATTTATTGGGAAAAAGTATTTTCCTGAAGCAGCTGGACTCAAGAAATACAATCGTGAATGAAGTTATTGATTTAGGTAATTTTCCTGATGGATTGTACATAATTACATTAGAAACACCCAAGGGCAGAATTACCAGAAAAGTGATTAAAGTCTATTAAAACCGGCGCTGAAGAAATTTGTGCTAAGAGGGCTGGCATAAAATTGCCTGACTTTCTTATTAAAAAGGGAAATGAATTTCTTCTTACTTCAATAAACTGAAGATCAGTTTAAACCAATTTCGCCAGAGTGGAAATATATCTGTCAGGCACATCACCGGAAGTTGATTTTTCATAATCCGAATACGTGCAGGGAATTATGTAATCCCGTTTGTATTTGCCACCACTTTTTGGAATAGGAACTTCCATCCACCACTTTTCGCTAGCCTTACTTTTGTAAAAGATTAATGTTTCCGGGTCAGCAGGCATGGAAACAACATATTTCATGTAATCATTGGCTTTGAAGTTTTGTTCGTTCTGCCGGTGATAGTAACCCTCAATGAAATACCAAATCATAGTAGCCACCACTTTTGCGGTTTTGTTATCCGCATCGTCTTTATCAGGATTATATTGATAGAAACCTGCAGAGCTTAGTTTTTCATTTAGGCCGGCATACCAGCAAATCTGGCAAGCTTCCTCTCCGGTTAATCCAAAAGGCTGAGCCTGACTACTCCCGGGTGCATCATTGCTTTTTATTGCGGATATATCAAATGTCAGCATGTCCGCGTTCCGGATCACTGGTTCCATTTCAACAAGATTTGTGTGCAGGTTACCCAATCGGTGCGTTTCAAAATACAGCTTCTCTAAAACCGACAATGTGTCACGATTAACAAGATAGCTTTGATAGGCAAGATGGCTATAATGAAAAAGATAATTAGGCTCATGCAAAAAAATTCTATTGGTGTGATCAAGATCCGGTTCTTTTCCATCGGGATCTTCCATATCCAGAAAAGCATCCACATTAAGCACCGTTACCAGTTTTTCCAGTCCATCGTAGGCCTGATATTGACCGTAATCAATAGCATGAGTTCCGCCGAAAAGGACCGGAAGTACATTATTTTGAATCAGGAACTGGCATACTTCCCGTACCCGCCCATTGGTTTCCTCGAAACTCATCCCGTTTCTCAAATTGCCTAAATCCACAATTCGGTAATTGCCAAATCCCTTTTTCAGATTGTACAACACTTTTCGAATATTGTCGGGAGCCCGGATTACTCCATCATTACCCGCAGAACCCCGACTTTCAGTTATTCCGATTAACGCAATATTAGCCTCTTTGATTTCCGGCATTTCATCCTGAAATACATGCAGGTATTTCAACAATGCAGTTTTGGATTTGATTCCGGAAGAAGTTTCTTTTCCCGCAGGAGAAAAAAATAATTTTAAATCCATGAGAGCAAACTAGATTAGTAAAATAAAAAAGGGAGATAAATCTCCCCTGATATTTTTTTTAACCACCGAAGTCGTCGAAACGAATATTTTCAGACGGTATACCCATTTCATCCAACATCTGTAAAACTGCGGCATTCATCAGAGGTGGTCCGCACAAATAATATTCAACCTCTTCAGGTTCTTTATGAAGTTTTAAGTAATTATCGTAAAGCACCTGATGTATGAACCCGATATATCCATCGGAATCTTTATCATCCAATGACTTCTTAATGCTCCAATTATCATCCTGTAATGGTTCCGACAGGGCTATGTGAAACGAGAAATTGGGGAAATCTTTTTCGATGGATCGGAAGTGATTAGTGTAGAACAATTCTTTTTTTGATCGACCTCCATACCAGTACGAAACTTTTCTGTTGGATTTTTCCGTGTGAAACAAATGAAAAATATGAGATCTCAATGGTGCCATTCCGGCACCACCACCAATATATATCATCTCCCGCTGGGTTGGGTTTATATGGAACTCACCATAAGGTCCGGAGATGGTTACTTTGTCTCCCAGCTTTCTTGAAAAGACATACGAGGAGCATATACCCGGATTAACATCCATCCACTTATTGTTTGCCCTATCCCAGGGAGGGGTTGCAATACGTATATTCAGCATGATGATATTTCCTTCTGCCGGATGATTAGCCATACTGTATGCGCGGAATATTGGCTCACTATTCTTCATTGTAAGGCCCCAAAGTTGGAATTTGTCCCAGTCATTCTGAAATACGTCCGGCTTATGATTCAACTCCGGTTTGGGAGTAATATCCATCTCCTTAAAATGAACGACTGTTTCCGGTACATCAATTTGAATATATCCACCCGATTGAAAATTCAGTATCTCACCTTCCGGTAATTTCACTACAAATTCTTTTATGAATGTAGAGACATTATAATTGCTGACTACTTCGCACTCCCATTTTTTTATTCCGAATATCTCCTCCGGGATTTTGATTTTCAAATCCTGTTTGACTTTTACCTGACAGGCCAGCCTTACGTGATCTTGCTGTTCTTTTCTGCTTAAATGGCCAACCTCCGTGGGAAGCACATCTCCGGCACCCTCCAATACCTGGCACTTGCACATGGCACAGGTTCCGCCTCCGCCGCAAGCCGATGGTAAAAATATCTTCTGAGCAGAAAGCGTGGTAAGCAGGGTTGAACCCGCTGAAACTGTTAAAGGATTTGAAGCATCTCCATTAATGATTATATCGACATCCCCTGACTGCACCAACTTTGATTGAGCATAAAGCAAAACCAAAACCAGTAAAACAATAACCGCTGTAAAGGCCGCAATAGAGGTTAAAACAGGTAGCATATATTATTCTAAAAATTTTATCCTAATCAACATCCCTACAAATATATTTAATAATATGGAATAGGCTAAAACAGCTCTTTTTATTTAAAACACAGATTAGATTGCTTTCAGAGCCATTTTCCAGGTACCTTTTATTGCATTGTATTTTAATGTACTGGGAAGGGCTTTCCACCAGTACTTATTCAGCTCTACTGCAAATGAAGGCTGCATATAGCAATTAATAGTGCAACCTTCACATTCCGGCAATCTTCCTTCCAATGCCACCAGGTTCTGAACTTCTGAAGAGTGATAGAGGGTAAATAAATCTCCATTGATTTTAAATTCCTGAATGCCCAAGTGGTAACAAGGCAAAATCAGTTTATTTTCCGGAGATATTACAATGGTAGAACTTGCCGCCTTACAAACCGGGTTTGCGGTATGATTCCCTCCATCCCGGCGAAGTTCAATAAACGCATCATTTAGATAAATATTTTTTTTGTTACTCCAGCTACTGAGTATATTCAAACTTCTTTCGTCAAGAGACGCTTCAACCCGATTGTAACTAAAGGATGGATTAAGAATAAGGACCAGGTTATTGGGAAGAACGATTTCGTAGTAAATTTTTTCTATTTGATCCAGGTTATGATCAAAGGCTGTAAAAAGTATATCCGGTCTTTCTTCTAATGATTTTGCAATTTCAATTGATTCCATCACCTTATCAAAGCAGGCAACTCCCCTCATCTCATCGTGCATTTGTTTCACTCCGGAATCCAGGGAGAAATGGAGCATATCTACTAACCCCCTTAATTCCGACGCACGTTTTGGGTATAAAAGACAGTTGGTGGTGATGGTGGTAACAAACCCTAAATCTTTTGCTTCTTTAAGTAAGGTGGATAATTCCCGGTAAAGCAGGGGTTCGCCCCCTGTAAAGTCGATTACTTTCACTCCAAGTTTCCTTAAATCAAAAAGATTTTTTCTTGCTTGATCCAAGTCTATGTAAGGAGATGGCTTCTCCCAGATATCGCAAAACCCACAGGTGGCATTGCATCTGTAAGTGACGTAATAATTGCATAGTACCGGTTTCGCGATCAATCGCATTCAGAAAATTACCGAAATCCGGAGGAAAGAAAAAATGGAGATTAATTCCGGAGCATTCCTACCAGTGAAGTTAACCTGGATTTGAGGTTTCTCCTGTCGATAATAAAATCAATAAATCCCCTATCCAGTAGAAATTCGCTGCTCTGAAATCCTTTTGGAAGATCTTTTCCTATTGTTTCTCTAATAACCCGTGGACCGGCGAATCCAATCAAAGCACCAGGTTCGGCAATATTGAAATCTCCCAGCATCGCGTATGAAGCTGTGACACCGCCGGTGGTGGGATCGGTGAGCAGGGAAACAAACGGAACTTTGGCCTCGCTTAAGAGTGCCAGTTTTGCGGAAGTTTTTGCCATTTGCATCAAAGACAAACCGGCTTCCTGCATCCGAGCTCCCCCCGACTTGGAAATGATTAAAAGGGGAATTTTGTTTTTGATTGAATGATCAATAGCGCGGGCAATTTTCTCTCCTACCACAGAACCCATCGAACCTCCAATAAAAGTAAAGTCCATGCACGCTACTGTCCAGTCTATGCCGTTTACTTTACCGAAAGCGGTACGCACAGCATCTTTGTACCCTGATTTAACCTGTCCCTGCTTGATTCGCTCAGCGTACGGCTTCCCGTCTGAAAAACCCAGAGGATCGGCTGAAATCATATCCTTGTCCAGTTCTGTGAACTTGTTATCATCAAAAAGGATTTCAAAATACTCGCGCGAGCCGATCCTTACGTGGTAGCCATCTTCAGGGGAAACATAAGCGTTACTTTTCAGTTCTCTAATATGAACAATCTTTCCGTTCGGGGTCTTGAACCAAAGACCATCAGGCGCCTCTTTCTTCTTCTCAGTTGGGGTTAAAATCCCTTTGTCTTTCCTTTGGAACCAGGACATATAACTCTAAGTTAGATCATTGCTAGGCCAAACCAATCTCGGCCGCCAGGTAAACATCCTGGATGGTATTCAGGAGTTCAACTCCCTCCTTCATGGGCCTTTGGAAAGCCTTCCTGCCTGAAATAAGACCCATTCCGCCTGCTCTTTTATTCACTACGGCAGTCATAACCGCCTCTGCTAAATCGGAAGCACCGGAAGAAGCTCCTCCCGAATTGATAAGACCAATACGACCCATATAACAATTAGCAACCTGATATCTGCACAAATCAATAGGATGCCCGGAAGCCAATTTATCATACATTGCCGGATGAGATTTGCCAAATTTTATGGCTGTGAATCCGCCGTTATTTTCAGCTAATTTTTGCTTGATAATATCGGCCTGAATAGTTACACCAAGGTGATTTGCCTGACCCGTCAGGTCGGCAGCCACATGATAATCTACTCCATCTTTCTTAAATTCATTATTGCGGGCATAGCACCAAAGGACGGTGACCATTCCCAACTGATGTGCTCTTTCAAAAGCTTCGGCAACTTCTACAATCTGGCGGTTTGATTCTTCACTTCCAAAATAAATGGTCGCTCCTACAGCCGCGGCTCCCAGGTTCCAGGCTTCTTCCACTGAACCAAACATGATTTGATCAAACTTGTTTGGATAAGTCATCAATTCATTATGATTCAGCTTTACCAGGAAAGGTATTTTATGCGCGTATTTTCGGCTTACAAGACCAAGATTTCCAAAGGTCGTGGCAACAGCATTGCATCCACCTTCAACGGCCAATTCCACAATTTTCTCCGGATCAAAATAAATTGGATTTGGTGCGAATGAGGCCCCGGCGGTGTGCTCAATTCCCTGGTCAACAGGTAAAATAGATACAAATCCGGTACCTGCAAGTCTTCCGCTATTCAATATTGACTGAAAATTTCTTAGAACTTGCGGGTTTCTGTTTGAAGGGGACAGAATTCTGTCAACATAATCAGGACCCATAGGATGCAACTGATCTTTCCCTATCGTTTTGCTTTCATGCTTGAGCAATGAATCCGATTTATCGCCAAGAAGTTTTACAATTTTCTGATAAGACATATCGTGATTGGATTTGGATTATTATAACAAATTTAAATATAAAAGCCAACCGTAAACGGCTGGCTTAATATGAACGATTTGAGATAATTATTGCTTTTCTTTGATTTTCGCGGCTTTGCCCTGGCGACCTCTTAAATAAAACAGCCTCGCTCTCCGCACTGATCCTTTTCGGGTAACTTCAATTTTCTCAATTGAAGGTGAAGAAATAGGAAATATTCGCTCAACTCCAACACCGTTTGATACTTTTCTAACCGTGAAAGTTTCTCCCAATGTTCCTTTATTCTTTCTCTGGATTACTGTCCCCAGAAATTGCTGAACCCTTTCTTTATTTCCTTCTTTAATTTTCACGTGCACATTTATTGTGTCACCTGCCTTAAATGCCGGAATTTCAGTTCCTAACTTGAATTGTTGTTCCACCAGCTTTAGTAACTCGCTCATGACCTGATGCTTAATTTTTAGGACTGCAAATATAGAAAAGAATTCTCAATCATCTTTTAATTTATTGATCATTGTGTTTTCAAAGAAATTTTAATGAATTGAGTAATAGGCTATTTTGTTAAAATTAGGGGGTTTTTAAAATGAAAAATAAGAATACATCATTCCTTCAGAGCATCCATAACGCAAATCGTTCATTAATTCTTGCTATCAAAGAGGTTTTGTTAAGTTCGAAGGAGGCTGAAAAATTTAATACTATTCTCCAGATAGGATAACAGCTGCTCGTGAGAGCTCCTACCCCGTCTGAACAGTGGTTAACCCGGATTTATTGTTTATTCACCGAAATAGGACCTTTGTAAATACTGATTCTGCGTTAATTTTAATGGATTTTAAACACTAAAGAAATGTCAAATGAAGCAAATAGCCGCCGGGCATGGTTCGGGATAGGGATTCTTGTGGTTGGGGCAACTTTCCTGGCCAGAAATCTCGGTTTTATTCCTCACGAAATTGAGATTTACATGGGTTGGGAACTCATATTTATTCTTATCGGAACTGTCATGATGGTATCCGGCAAGAGTGGAGGATTGGTATTCCTTTTGATCGGTGGTTTTTTCTTGTTACAGGATATCACTCACTTTTACTTCAGATTAAGAGATTGGTGGCCGGTTATCCTTATCATAATTGGTGTTTTCATGTTATTACGTCAGGCAGGACGAGGCAAGGGTGATGGTGGTAGCGGTATTGCCAAAGGCAACAGGGATACCGATACCATCGATGATGTGAACATTTTCGGAGGTGGCAGCAAAAATATTACTTCAAAAAATTTCAAAGGAGGTAAAGTAACATCCATCTTCGGAGGTGCGGATTTGAATTTTCATGATGCAATACCAGCCCCCGAAAATGCTGTAATTGATCTTTTCACCATGTTTGGAGGATGCACTTTATACGTACCCTCCGACTGGACTGTGCGAATGGAAGAGTTCAGCTTATTTGGAGGTTTTTCGGATAACCGTAGAAATGTTAAAGCCGATTCCAATAAAGTGTTGATTGTAAAAGGTTTGGTAATTTTTGGCGGCGGAGAAATTAAAACGGCATAGTCAGGGATTAATATCTGCATACTATTGAATGATGAGTCATCCCCTCTATCAAAAACCCGCGAATAGATTCTATTTGATTATCTGGTCAGTGATCTCCATCGGCCATTTCTGCATTTTCTATTTCTTCTATAATTTTTCAATTCTCGCCTCCGCGTTGGATAGCCTTATCTTCAATACTTTATATTTTGGGCTGGGTCTGGGTATCTGGTATCTGGTTCGTTTCAATCCCTTAAATAAAAGACTTTCCAGAACAATTCTCAATCACGCGATCTCGGGGGTAATTGCGGTAATTCTTTGGGCAAGCATTGGCAAATCATTGATAGGAATTCTACCCATTGAGGATAAAGCCTATGAAAATTTTCTTGCTAATTCGAATCTTGGAAGAAACCTGATTGGATTTGCTCTCTACGCTTTGTTTTCTCTTAGCTTTTACCTTATCGAACATTATGAAAGTTTGCAGGACCGAATCAGAGAAGAGTTGGAATTAAAGGCATTAGTGAATGAAGCCCATCTAAAATCCTTAAAAAGCCAAATTAATCCGCACTTCCTTTTCAATAGCTTGAATTCAATAAATTCATTGACCCTGGTTTCACCGGAAAAAACCAGGGACATGGTCATTAAGTTATCTGAATTTCTCCGGTATTCGGCTGGTAAACAAAGCCAGGAGCATGCAACCCTGGAAGAAGAACTGCGGCACATGAATATCTACCTGGATATTGAGAAAGTACGGTTTGGCAAGAAGCTGGATATAGAAACAAGCATTGACGAAACCTGCCTTAAAGCCAAAATTCCTAACTTTATTTTGCAGCCATTGCTTGAAAATGCGATCAAATATGGCGTCCAGGAAAGCCTGGATACAAAGCCAATTACCATTAAGTGTTCAAAATCCGGCACTTTCCTTAGAATTGAAGTGGAAAACCAATTTGATGATACAATTAATGCAAAAGGGGAGGGAATCGGACTTAACAACATTAAGGCCAGGCTAAAGATTCTTTATGGTCGTGATGGATTAATACAAATGGAATCAGCAAATAACCTTTTTAAAGTAATCATAGAAATACCCCAGGAGAATGAGTAACACTAACATTAGAGTCATAATAATTGACGACGAAGAACCGGCGCGAGTTATCATTAGATCATTTTTGGAAAAGTACGCGGGCTTTGAAGTTATCTCAGAATGTGAAAATGGTTTTGAAGGAATTAAGATGATTAATGAACAAAATCCTGATTTGATTTTCCTTGATATCAAAATGCCTAAAATTACCGGCTTTGAAATGCTGGAATTATTGGATAAAATTCCGGCAGTTATTTTCAGTACGGCGTATGATGAATTTGCTATCAAAGCATTTGAAATGAATGCGGCCGATTATTTGCTGAAGCCTTATTCCAAGGAAAGGTTTCATCATGCCATTCAAAAAGCAAAGGAAAAGCTGGGACATGAGCAATCCCAAAAGCTGCAACCATTAATTGATTATGCAAAAGATCAGGAAACAGAGCTAAACAGAATTGTTGTGCGATATGGATCTAAGATACATATATTTCCTACCTCGGAACTTCACTATATTGAAGCTCAGGATGATTATGTCAAATTCTTTTTCCAAAAGGGATCTTTTCTGAAACAGGGTACAATGAAATACTACGAAGAGCATTTACCTTCTAATGACTTTGTAAGAATACATCGTTCGTATATTTTGAACTTAAATCAATTGCTGCGACTGGAGCCTTTTGAAAAGGAATCCTTTGTAGTGGTATTAAAAGTAGGGGGTAATTTACCGGTTAGTCGCTCCGGCTATTCGAGGCTGAAAGAGGTTTTGAATTTTTAGGAATCTCCATCCAGCAAATTTGGTCTTCGCTGCCTTGTTCTCTCCATTGATTGTTCATGACGCCAATCCTGAATAGCTTTTTCATGACCTGATAATAATACATCAGGAACTTTCCAGCCCTGGAAATCTGAGGGTCTGGTATAAACGGGCGGCGCCAGTAAATTATCCTGGAAGGAATCAGTAAGTGCGGAGGATTCATCAGAAATAACACCCGGAAGCAACCTGATCACAGCATCTGCCAAGACCGAACCTGCCAGCTCACCGGAGGAAAGTACGTAGTCGCCAATGCTTATTTCCTTTGTAACCAGATGCTCCCTTACCCTTTCATCAACTCCCTTATAATGACCGCATAGAAGAATAAGATTTTGCTTTAAAGAAAGGTTGTTGGCTAACTTTTGATTAAATGATTCTCCATCCGGAGTCATATAAATGATTTCATCATAATTACGCTCGGCTTTCAGTTTTGAAATACAATTCCAGATAGGTTCAATCATCATTACCATGCCGGCTCCCCCTCCATAAGCATAATCATCAGTTTGCTTTTGTTTACCCGAAGCAAACCGGCGCAAATCATGAATGTTGACACTCACCAGTTTCTTATCAATAGCTCTTTTCATGATGGAATCTGAAAATGGACTTTCCAGCAGCTTTGGAAGGCATGTAATTATATCAAACCGCATTATTCGTAAATGTCCAGAAATCCTGCCGGAAGATCAACCAGAATGATTTTTGAATTTGCATCCCATGTTTTAATCAGCGGTTTTGTAAACGGAATCAGAATCTCCCGTCCGCCTTTTTTGACAACGAGCCTTTCCTGTGCACCTTCTTCAATGTCTGTTACCACCCCAAGATTGCCTAACCGAATATCTTCAACCTGAAATGAAAGTAATTCCAGGATTTTAGGCCGGGAATTTTGTTCAGATCTGATGAATTTACTATTAATGTAAAGTGATTTGGAATGAAGGCCGGCCGCTTGTTCCAGAGTGTTTATCCCCTCTAACTTCAACACTCCAAAAGGACCTCTGCCTGAGTAATCTTCAATAAAAAATGGAACCAATTTGCCATCAATTTCGACAAATACTGATTCCATCTTTTTATTATATTCAAAATTGGGATTTAGCAGGTCAATTCTGAGTTCACCCTTTATCCCGTGTGGCTTAATAATTTTGCCGAAGAGGATTGAATTATCCTTCTTCATTCAGTAACATTATTCAGCCTTCTTTTCTTCTGCTTCCGAGTCTGCCTTTTTTTGCTCCTCAGACTTTGGTTCTACGGCTGCCGGTGTTTCAGCTATAGGTTCCGCTTCAGTTTTTATTTCCGCCTCTTTTGAAGTCTCCTCAGTTTTAGACTCTTCAGGAGCCTCAACAGGAGATTCTCCAGTCGTTTCTGTTTGAGCCGGGGTTGCTTCCGCGGTTTCCTGAACTTCTGCCGGCGATTCAGCCGTTACTTCTTCGGCAGCTTCAGCAGTTTTGGCTTCCTGCTCGGCTACCTGCTGCCTTTTCTTTAAGGCTTCAGCTCTGGCTTCTTTCACCTTAGATTCAGCCGCCAGTTTTTCTTTATCCTGCTTTTCCTTTTCCGCAGCCAGCCTGTCTACTTTAGTCTGGATTTTTGCGGCTTTTTCCTTTTTCCAGGCTTCAAACTTCTCGTCAGCCTGTTCCTGTGTCAAAGCGCCTTTAATTACACCCACCTGCAAATGCTTTCGCACTAAAACTCCCCTGTATGAGAGCATTGCCCTGACGGTATCAGTAGGCTGGGCGCCGTTCATTATCCATTTGAAGGCTTTCTCTTCATCCAGTTCAACCAGTGCAGGGTTGGTGTTGGGGTTATAAGTCCCGATTTTTTCAATAAACCGACCATCTCGTGGAGCTCTGGCGTCGGCTACGACTACATCGTACAGTGCCAGATTTTTGCGCCCTCTGCGGGCTAATCTCATTTTAACCATTTTTTAATTTTTTTTAAGGATCACGTCCTCATTTTAAAAGAGGGGCAAAGATAAGGCAAATTCCGTGGAAACAGCATCTGAACTAAATAATTTGGAGAGGGTAGAACTAAAAGTAAGGTACAAGGTGCAAGCATTAGTAGTAGTTGTAATGAGAATATTAAGGTATTATCTTTGTAATACATTTGTTGCCTGTCTCTTGGTGTTGACAAAGTCTGATCCAATCCGGCGAAATTCATAAAGTCTATAAATTCATTAATAAAAATGGCTAAGCCTATAAAAGAAACACCATTTCTTGAGGGTAAAGAAGCAAAGAGGTTTCTTGAGAGGATGAAGAACGTCCAAGAGAATAAGATTAGTCAGAAAGAGAAGGAGAGAATAAGAAACAACTTTGCCAAGCTAGATTCGATTGCTGCCAAATAGCAAATAGTCGAACGGACCTGCCTGATGATGCTAGGCTTATAAGGCTTCATGATACACATACTATAAAGCCCTTTGACTGTGGAGATTCTGATTTGAATGAATTCTTACTAGTAGATTCATTAGATTATCTTAACAAGCTGCTCGCTGTTACTTACATTATCGAAAACACTAATAATACGCTTGCATTTTATTCTGTTTTCAACGACCGGGTATCTGTAGAGGATTTCGATAGCAATAGAAAATTTGGAAAATGGAGGGAAATGTTTGGACAACGAAAGAAATTCAAGAGCTATCCCGCTGTAAAGATAGGAAGGCTAGGAGTTTCCAATGAATATAAGGGAGAAGGGTATGGCACTTCAATAATAGACTACATTAAGTATTTGTTTATCAATAATAATAGAACAGGATGTAGGTTTGTTACGGTTGATGCGTACAAGCAATCGTTAAAATTCTACGAAAAAAATGGATTTCAGTATTTTGGATCAAAAGATAAGGATGAAGATGCTCGACAAATGTATTTTGATTTGTTAGGGCTGGAGGATTAGACCCTTAGGGAAATATTAAAGATTCTAAAGAGGAATCTTTACTCCACCTTTATTAGCTGCGCTTAGCTATCTCTGACCGTCTTTCTTGCTCAGCTTTTCGGCTTTATTTTTACCCGCCCACATAACCAGCTTTTCTAGCCCTTTCAACACACCTGAATTTCTTTTCAAAATGGGAAACAGACCTGTAATTTGACCCTAATTCCAGAACATTTGTAACCTGGCTAAGCAGCTATATTCGTATAACCGCATATAAAGTTTTAATAATAACTCCTAAACCCATACATTTGTTTCCCGCTGTAAATAAACCCCGTTATGGATAAGTACTCCTATATCGCCAACGCCGAAATTGACTACATAGACAAACTTTACAAAGAATACCAGCAAAACCCTGAATCTGTTGACATTACCTGGCAGAAATTTTTCGAAGGCTTTGAGTTTTCCATTCAGAAATTCGGCGAGAATGGACATACGGACACAGAAGCTTCACCTAAAGAAATCCAGGTAAGCAAACTCATTCATGCTTATAGGGCACGAGCTCATCTCCGCTCAAATACTAATCCGGTCAGAAAACGAAAAGACCGCAAAGCAGTGCTGGATCTCCCTGATTTTGGATTGAGTGAAGCTGACCTTGATTTGGAGTTTGACAGCGGTGAGGAAATCGGAATAGGAAGAGCACCGTTGAGAAAGATTATTGAATCTCTTAAAAAGATTTACGAGGACACCATTGGCTTTGAGTTTATGTTCATCCGCGAACCGGAAATTTTGCAATGGTTTATGAAGAAAATTGAACACGAACGACTCAATGTTAAGCCTGGCGATCTGGAGATAAAAAGGATACTTGGCAAACTCAATGAAGCAGTGGTCTTTGAAAACTTCCTTCACACCAAATACATGGGTCAGAAAAGGTTTTCGCTGGAAGGGGGTGAAACTACAATTCCTGCTTTGGATGCTATTATTAACAAGGGTGCAGAGTTGGGCGTTGAAGAAGTAGTGATAGGGATGGCACACCGGGGCCGGCTAAATATCCTGGCAAATATTATGGGCAAAACCTATGAGCAAATATTCAGTGAATTTGAGGGTGGCGGTGATCCGGATTTAACCATGGGTGACGGTGATGTAAAGTACCACAAAGGATTTTCCAGCCAGATTAAAACTCCCGGTGGTCAGGTAGTGAATCTGAAGCTGGCTCCGAATCCCTCGCATTTGGAAGCAGTAAATCCTGTGGTGGAAGGATTTGCCCGCGCAAAAGCTGATGCAGAATATGACCGGCAATTTGATAAAATAATGCCGGTGCTTATCCACGGTGATTCTGCGGTGGCAGGACAAGGAATCGTCTATGAAGTTGTGCAAATGTCTAAACTTGATGGTTATTACACCGGGGGTAGTATTCACTTTGTAATAAACAACCAGGTTGGATTTACTACCGACTTTGATGATGCCCGATCCTCTATTTATTGTACAGATGTAGCAAAAATTATCGACAGTCCGATATTGCATGTTAATGGTGATGATCCGGAAGCAGTAATATTTTGCGTAAATGTTGCTGTTGAATTCCGGCAGAAATTTCATCGTGACATTTTCATTGATATGGTGTGTTACCGGCGTCACGGCCATAACGAAAGTGATGAACCAAAATTTACCCAACCCTCCCTTTACAATGTAATTTCGAAACATCAAAACCCAAGAGAAGTATATAACAAGAAACTGATCGAACGCGGTGATGTGGGTGCTGAGCTTGCTACCCAAATGGACGAAGAATTCAGGAACCTTCTTCAGGACAGGTTAAATATGGTTAAACAAAAACCCCTTCCCTATTCCTACCAGGCATTGGAGAAGGAGTGGCAGAATCTGAGAAGATCAAATCCTGCCGACTTTGACCGGTCACCCGACACTTTTATTTCACAAAAAGCCATTGATAAAATAGCGAATGCAATTACAACAGTTCCGGATACGTTTAAGCCAATCAAACAAATTGAAAAGCAGCTTAAGCAGCGGAACGACATGTTTTTCAAAGATAAAAAACTGAACTGGGCGGCGGCGGAATTATTAGCTTACGGTTCTCTTCTGCTTGATGGAAAAATTGTGAGAATTTCCGGGCAAGATGTTCAACGGGGAACGTTTTCACACCGGCACGCTGTACTTCGTGATGTTGAAACCAATGAATCATATAATAGTTTGAATTATATAGAAGAAGGTCAGGGAAAATTCATGATTTATAATTCCCTGCTTTCCGAGTTTGCGGTCATGGGTTTCGAATATGGTTACGCGATGGCTAATCCGAATTCCTTAATTATATGGGAAGCGCAGTTTGGAGATTTTGCAAATGGAGCCCAGGTCATGATTGATCAATTCATTGCACCGTCAGAATCTAAATGGCAGCGAATGGTGGGTTTGGTACTTTTACTCCCACATGGATACGAGGGCCAGGGACCCGAACACTCCAGTGCCAGACCGGAGCGATATCTGCAGCTTTGTGCAGAATACAACATGATTGTGGCTAATGTTACAGAACCCTCTAATTTTTTTCACCTTATACGTCGCCAATTAGCCTGGCCATTCAGGAAACCTCTGATAGTAATGTCACCCAAATCCCTTCTCAGGCACCCTGCGGTAGAATCGCCAATCTCTGAGTTTACAAAAGGTCATTTCCGGGAAGTACTTGATGATAAATATGTAACACCAACCAAAGTGAAACGAGCTCTTTTATGCACAGGTAAAATCTATTATGACCTTCTCGAAAAGCAGCAAAATGATAAGCGGAAAGATGTGGCTATTATCCGGGTTGAACAACTTTATCCTTTTCCTGAATTGCAGGTAGATGATATTCTGGATACTTACAAAGGGCCTGAAGTCTTCTGGGTGCAGGAAGAACCAGCCAACATGGGGTATTGGTCGTACGTCCACCGCATTTACCGGCAAAATGTAAAAGTGTTGGCCAGAAAAAGCAGTGCTTCGCCGGCAACAGGTTATGCCAAAGTGCATGTATCCGAACAACAGGAGTTAGTTACCTCAGCCTTCAACGTTTAAACCCATAAAAAGAAATTACTTATGAGTCTTGAAATAAAAGTACCAACCGTAGGAGAATCTATTACGGAAGTAACGATTGCCCAGTGGCTTAAAAAAGACGGAGAAATTGTGGAAATGGATGAAGTTCTTTGTGAACTTGAATCCGATAAGGCAACCTTTGAGCTTAACGCGGAAGCCGCCGGTAAACTTACTATCAAAGTGCAGGAAGGTGAAACCGTAGAAATTGGAGCAGTTATCTGCGAGATAGATGAAAATGCAAAGTCAGATAAAAAACCGGCAGCTGATAAAACAGAGCCGGCCAAAGCAAGTGCAACTCCTCCGAAAGAAGGTAAATCTTCCTCCGGTCCGGTTAAGACCGGGAAAGTAAAAGAAATGGTAGTCCCGACAGTCGGTGAATCAATTACGGAAGTTACCATTAGTTCCTGGCTAAAATCGGATGGCGATTATGTTGTGCTGGACGAGGTAATTGCGGAGGTTGATTCTGACAAGGCTACTTTTGAATTGCCTGCAGAAGCATCAGGATTTCTTAGCATCGTTGCCAGCGAAGGAACAACCCTGAAAATTGGAGATACTATTTGCAAAATTGAAGTTGCCGAAGGCGCACCTGCCGGTAAAACTGACGCCCCGGCACAATCCCCTGGAAAGGATGTACCGGTTGCTGAAACATCTAAAAGCGCGGGGTACTATGCGGAAAGTCATCCATCACCGGCTGCGGCGAAAATTCTTGCTGAAAAAGGTATTAAACCCGAAGAAGTTAAAGGAAGTGGAGTTGATGGCAGGATTACCAAGGCAGATGCGGAAAAAGCAACGCCGAAGAAGCAAGCTCCACAAAAAGATACAACACCTTCATCAGCACCAAAGACCGCGTTCTCGCGAAATTCCACGCGTAAGAAAATGTCGAACCTGCGAAAAACCATTGCTCGCAGGTTAGTTGCCGTCAAGAATGAAACTGCAATGCTTACCACCTTTAATGAGGTGGATATGAAACCCGTGATGTCAATACGTTCAAAATATAAAGAACAGTTCAAGGAGAAACATGGTGTAGGACTTGGCTTCATGTCATTTTTTACCAAAGCTTGTTGCGTCGCATTGCAGGAATGGCCTGCGGTTAATGCTCAAATTGATGGATACGAATTGGTTTACAATGATTTTTGTGATGTTTCTATTGCGGTTTCTACTCCCCGTGGGCTGGTGGTACCTGTAGTAAGAAATGCTGAATCAATGACTTTCGCTGAAATTGAACAGGAAATTCTGAACCTCGCCACCAAAGCCAGGGATAGCAAACTTACTATCGAAGAAATGACCGGAGGTACTTTTACCATCACCAATGGTGGAGTTTTCGGTTCAATGCTTTCCACACCCATAATTAATGCACCACAATCCGCTATTCTGGGAATGCATAATATTGTTGAACGCCCCATGGCGCTTAATGGAGAAGTGGTAATAAGGCCTATTATGTATCTGGCGTTGTCTTACGACCATAGAATCGTTGACGGCAGGGAATCTGTGAGTTTCCTTGTAAGGGTTAAGCAACTATTGGAAGACCCATCAAGATTATTATTAGAAGTTTAATTCAACCTGAAAAAAAATACCCATGCAATACGATGTTACTGTAATAGGCTCGGGCCCAGGCGGCTATGTCGCTGCCATCCGGTGCGCACAATTAGGGTTTAAAACCGCAATTATTGAAAAATATAATACGCTTGGCGGCACCTGCCTTAATGTAGGGTGTATTCCTTCAAAAGCGCTACTTGATTCCTCAGAACATTATCATAACGCCGAACACAATTTTAAAGAGCATGGAATCGCGTTAAAAGAACTGTCGCTCGACCTGAAGCAAATGATGAAGCGGAAAGACGAGGTAGTGGAACAAACTACAAGTGGAATTTCCTTTCTGATGAAGAAGAATAAGATTGATGTTCACACCGGAATCGGTTCATTCGTTGATAAGAATACAATAAGCATCAAAGACAGCAAGGGAAAATCAACCGAAATCAAATCTGATAAAATTATTATTGCAACCGGATCAAAACCATCATCGCTTCCTTTTATCAACATAGATAAGAAAAGAATTATTACCAGCACCGAAGCTTTAACTCTCAACGAAGTACCAAAACATTTGATTGTAATTGGGGGCGGAGTTATTGGAATGGAATTGGGTTCTGTGTATGCACGGTTGGGTTCCAAAGTTTCTGTGGTAGAGTTTCTCGATAGTCTGATACCTACTATGGATAAGACAATGGGTAAAGAACTGCAAAAAATTGCAAAAAAGCTGGGCATGGAAGTATACGTAAAGCATAAGGTAATAGCCGTCGAAACCAAGGGCAAGAACGTAACGGTGACGGCCGAAACTCCAAAGGGTGACAAGATTGATATTAAAAGTGACTATTGCCTGGTGTCAATCGGGCGACGCCCATATACTGATGGACTTAACCTTGAAAAGGTGGGAATAAAAACCAATAAAGCAGGTCAGATAGAAGTTGACGAACATCTTAAAACTTCAGCGGATAATATTTACGCGATTGGTGATGTAATTCGCGGGGCAATGCTTGCTCATAAAGCGGAAGAAGAAGGTGTGCTGGTTGCCGAGCAACTTGCCGGTCAAAAACCGCACATAAATTACCTGCTTATTCCCGGAGTAGTTTATACCTGGCCCGAAGTTGCCAGCGTGGGTTATACGGAGGAACAATTAAAGGAACAGGGAATAAAATATAAAACCGGTTCATTCCCTTTCAAAGCTTCAGGACGAGCTCGCGCCAGTATGGATATTGATGGACTGATCAAAGTTCTGGCTGATGCCTCAACGGATGAAATTTTGGGAGTACATATGATAGGGCCGCGCGCCGCCGACATGATAGCCGAGGCAGTGGTAGCAATGGAATACAGAGCATCTGCTGAAGATATTGCACGAATGAGTCATGCACATCCTACCTTTACAGAATCTTTCAGGGAAGCATGTCTGGCTGCTACTGATAACAGGGCTTTGCATATATAGTATGGTAGCTTTCAGACAAATTCAACATGCTTTTATTCTGATGTTCATTCTGGCGCTAGGAATTCTATTTCTGTCGTCTCTGTTCATTTATCAGGCAGGAACCAATCCCATCCCTTTATTTGCATTTATTCTCATCACCATTCTCTTTGCTGTGGTGCTGCTTCTTTTTTACCGGTTGAAAGTGGTGGTATTCAATGACAAAATTCTGATTACTTTTGGCGTCGGTTTAATTTGGAAAATCGTGGATATTTCCAGGATTAAGAGAATTGAAATTGTGAGAAATCCATTTTACTATGGCTGGGGGTTGAGAATTATTCCCAATGGAATGCTTTACAATATTTCCGGTTTTAAAGCGGTGGAATTGCATTTTCATGATACCGTCAGAATTTTAAGAATCGGCAGCGCCAACCCCGCGAAGTTAAAGCAGGAGATTGAAACGAGAATCAGGGAACGTATAGAATAAAACATTCATCTGATTCTCTAATTCCTTGTTAATAATTTTGAGATTCTCTTCACCTCCCAGCATCCACCGTTTAATTAATCCCAGCGTCATCGGAAATGGTTACCGGTTTGCTGTCGCCGTTTTCATCTTTTGGACCTGATAAACCGATCGTAAT
>DASWHX010000205.1:0-6758 GCA_036397995.1 Cyclobacteriaceae bacterium | reverse complement strand
TGTCTGATCATATTGGTGATGATATCAAGGCTTTGCTGGGCGGTAAGCGGGTTATTTTCCTGCTTCATAGTTCTATTATTTAAATTAATTCTCAATTATAAACTAGTTTATAATATAAACCAAATAAAGATTTACTTTTTTTGTGATGGTAAAGTGTTAAAGATTGAGAAATTCGATTTGCATGAACAATTACACGTAAATGCCAAAGACAGAAAATATCATGTTTAGGAGCGCAATTCCCTGGCTGTGACCTTGTGGAGAGAGGAAGTATTTTGGCAAAAAATTGATTACATTCACAATAATCCGGTCAAAGCTGGCTTATGCAAATATCCGGAAGTATAAGTACTCCAGTGCCAGATTTAATTTGACAGCTGAAAATTCCTGAGATTTTTTCTGGTTCATTTTGATGGTTAATGAAATGAAGTTATCTAACTGTGTTTAGCTTATTGGTGGAAAAACATCAAGAGCTGAGTTAGTTGATTACGTAATGGCCGTTTGGTAAAAAGAACACCGACTGCGTCTAGGGACAACATAAGGTTTTGGGTTTTTAATTTTGATTGACGGATTCAGCACAAATTTGAGAAATTTGGGATTTAATAGGAATATTTATATATTTAACAGTTTTTTTCCTATATTATATAAAGTAATGTCAATCTAAAGCGTGATTTCAAGCTGCACTCAAAAAATTTTCCTGGGGTTCTTTTTATTTATTGTGATCCCACAGAATGCACTCTCGCAATTTTATATGCTTGGTGGTTTTAGCAAAAACATGATAAAACAACAAAATCTTGTAGGTTCTGTTAAAGGCACACCCGGCATTCATTTAGGTGCTGCAATGAATTTTAAACCCCTTCGAAAGTCATCCAAATTTTCTCTGGAAAAGCAATCTGCGTTGATTACAAGAGGATACACACAAACAATCGGATCATTTAAACACGAGGCAAGTCTTGCTTACATCACTTCTACGCTTCTAGCAAAATATTCCTTCAGATTTTTATCCATTCAAAATGGCTTTTCGTATGAAGTCCTTGCTGATGCAAGTGGCCCACAATTTGAGGCTAAGTATAGCGAATTCGATATTTCATGGATTTCAGGTATCAATTTATTTGAAAATAGAAGAGCAGGTATTTATTTTCATTATTTCCTCGGTTTGAAACCTGTCTATAACTATTACATGTTTGACAAATTAGGAAATTTTATTGAAGAAATTCACGATGTAAAAAATCGTAGTTTATTGTTCGGGATAAAAGTGAGAATCACTGAAATTTACGATGAAAAATAAAGCATTCTTATTGGCTCTCTCATTATCTACGGCATGTAATTTCACGGGAGTATTTGTTCCCGATCCAATTGATCCCAGACTTCCAATGTACACAGAAACAGGCAACGACGTAGCTGGCGCCTTTGTGAATAAAATCGTTTGGAAAAGTATTGCTACTTCAGAAACCGGATTTATTAGTCCAGGTTATGATTTCGGGTTTCCATCAATTTACTTTTATGATTCCGGCGATAGGATTAAACTAAAACTCACAGGTAAATTATCTGGTGTCGAAACCGATTTAATATTTGATATACTGACTTCCAATATTTCCTCTCCAGAAGACTTTGCAAGGTTAAATGGTTCAAAAATTATTTTAGATGGTGTCAATAATAAAGGATATCTGCGTTCATCCAGATATCAATTGAATTCAAGCAGCGGGGTTGGTCAAATTTATTTCAAGAAAATTAATGTGAGCGGACAAAGAATATCTATTGCGGGGACATTTGGGTTTCTTGTTAGTGATCCTATACATGGTAATTTGGATGTATCGTATGGAAGATTTGATTACGGTGAATGTGAAGTTTACTGATTCGATTTCCCCTTCTTTTGGTTTTCTTCAAGAATAATCAAACGGTCATATTGGATAACCTCCCTGGCTTCATTAAGTATCAGCAAAGAATCATTGGAAAAGAATCTCTCACTCATTTTTTACTGTTTTATCCCTGCGCTCAGCTTTCAACAATTCAAAAGCTAAACTTGGTGCCTACACCTCCTTCAATTCTTGTCCGGCCATCAACGAACATTCCGGATCCACCAAATAAGTTAATCTGAACCAGTTGGCTAACTTTAAATAAAATCAAAAGGTTGGCTTGACCACCAAAATCGTAATATGTTTTATTTTTTGATGAATGAACTTCTCCACTCATCAAAATACCATTAGCGATAGCATATTGAAGGACATCCACGATTTCATTACCTGCCGAATTGATAATTCCGGTCTGTACTTGAACTTGAAATTTAGAAGATATATTTACTCTTGCACCAAGGAACAGATTTAGTTCAACTCTACGAAGCTCAAAATTGGTTGAGATGTGATCAATATTTAGAGGTTGGGATGAAACTCTGTAAGCCCATTTTAATTTGCTAGCCTCAAATGTTCTTACACTTCCTGTTAAAGAGAGATTCTTAAACCATTTTTCAAAATTAAATTCAAAAAACCTGGGAATGAGATTTTCATCTTTATATTCCTTCATTTTCATAGGCAATGAGGAAGTGACAAGATTAACGGAAAGAGAAATATCCCCAGACCCTTGTTGTCTTTGCTGGGAGTAGCTTAAAAAAGGAACAAGTGTAATCAGAAAAAAGAAGTATAGAATCTTCTTCATTAACTAATGGGGTTAAGCAACGTTAATCAAAGTTAATGAAAAATGAAGAAAACTATACCTCTCCGATGTTGGTGTTTTTTCGACCAACAAGCGATACCAGAATCTAATAACTTGACTCTTTAAAGTCAATGTTAGGTAGTAAATTTACCCGGATTTTACTTCTAAAATGGAAAACATTATGCAAAAGAGTTGTTCGAAGATAGATGCAAGGGATGTTATTGCGAATAACT
The DNA here is from genome assembly GCA_036397995.1 of Cyclobacteriaceae bacterium. Taxonomy (GTDB): domain Bacteria; phylum Bacteroidota; class Bacteroidia; order Cytophagales; family Cyclobacteriaceae; genus DASWHX01. The sequence continues at coordinate 3,882 of DASWHX010000205.1, read as the reverse complement.
TGAGTTTCCTTTCCAAAGAAAAACGCATTTGGCTTCACCGGACAGCAGATTACAATGAACTCGGGAGGCAAGATGAGGAAATCTTATTCATTATGAAGGATGATGTCACCATGTTATCTCACAGTGTTTTCGCTTACTGAAGAAACGAATACCAATTTAGACGGAAGATTAATTATTTATGATTCTTGTTCCTGAAATCGCGGACATTCAACCAAACACTCATGATAAGACTTACGGTGAATACAGTTACAGTAGCGGTATCAACCAGGGAATTAGGGAAGTCTATACCCGTTATTTTTATGAGCAGTAGATCAACATAGGAATTTGTGTGGTCAATGAACCCAAGTTTTTCCCGGACATTCCAATGCCAGTCAGTGCAAAAACAATATCCCCAACCATACCAAATTCCAAGAATGAACCAGGAAAATGCAGTAAGGGAGAGAGTAATTAAATTGTAAAAACGAGTTTTTTGAAAAAGCCAGCCCAAAGAGTTGAATAAAATAAGCGCTGAATGAAACGCGAAAAAGAAAAAGTCTGCAAATTGGTAGAGCGCTGTAGGCATTGATATTCTAAGGTAGTGAAATTTGCCTTTATCATAGAATGCGCCAGCTAGGGTCCCCATGGGGTGGGTTTCGCATTTCGCAAAACGCGAAACAAAACAATAAATTACTATTTGTCTCAGGATGTTGCCTTTCCTGAAAGATCTCTTATTTTATATTAAAAATAGAAACAAATAGCCCAAATCCTCGTATCAAGGATTATGAAAGGATTTATCGGTGAATTTGAAGAATTAGTGCTTCTAACGGTTGCGGTGCTTGGTGATAATGCCTATGGGGTTTTAATAAAGGATGAAATTGAAAAAACAGCCAATCGCGGCATCAGTCTGGGAGCGCTTCATGCTACTCTTGGCAGGCTTGAAGATAAAGGTTTTATTGAATCACATATGGGAGGAGCCACAAAAGTGCGCGGCGGTCGAAGAAAAAGATATTTTAGATTGACACGTCAGGGTAAGATTGCTCTTCATACTATCAGGAATTTGAGAGATAAACTTTGGGAAAACTCAAAAACAGATCTCTCATTAAAAGAAATATGAGAGAAACGAATAACACATCTCCGCCGAAAAGGTTAAGACAGGTTTTAGAATGGCTTTATGGTTCAGACACAGTAGAGGATTTAATTGGGGATCTGGACGAGATATTCTATAGGAATTCAGAATTAGGAAAAAAAACCGCGGCGTGGGAATATAACAAACAAATTTTGAGTTTGCTGTTTTCGTATGGTGTAAAAAGACGAAAACGGATGCAGAAAAAAAAATATGTCGAATCAAACTATTACATCATGCATAAAAGCTATTTGAATCTCTTAGTAAGATCGTTGAGAAAGGATAAACTTTTTTCAATAATAAGACTCAGTAATCTTGTAATTGGAATTGCAGTTTCTTTGCTCTGCTGGATTTATGTCCGCTATGAGCTGAGTTATGAGAAATCCTTTCAGAATTCAGAACAAATTTATCGGCTGCAACACCAAACACCCGACAAAATATGGGCTGCAGTGCCGAGGGCTGCAGGCGTTTACGCATCCGAGAATTTTCAGGCAGTAATTTCCATGGTCCGCTTTAGCCCGGCATCAACCCTGGTTCGGCTTGATGAGAAGGTTTTTATGGAAGATGAAATTTTATTTTCCGATTCAACAGTTTTTAAGGTTTTCGATTACGAGTTCGTAGCTGGAAGTCCGGATAAGTCGCTTACTAATCCACATTCGGTAGTTTTAACTGAATCTTCTGCAAAAAAATATTTTGGAAATAATGAAGCGGTAGGGAAACAATTGCTTTTTGAATTTGACCGTGGTGAACCAAGAGAAGTTACGGGAGTAATTAAAGATCCTCCTTCGAATTCTCATCTTCAATTTGATTTTCTTGCCTCTATTTATTTTGAGAATCCGGAGTACAACCGAAGTTGGTCAAATTGGGGAACTTATGCATACCTTTTGATGAAACCCGGTTCGGATTTGAATTCCATTGGAGCCGGAATTGAGGCTGAATACATAAAACAATATAAGATGGAAGATGATTCCAGTTTAAAAACAATTTTCATGCCCCTGGAAAAAATCCACTTGTATTCTAATGGTGAAAAGGAATTGTCAGTAAATGCAAATATTAATTATCTGTACATTTTTTCATTTGCGGGATTTTTTGTCCTCATAATTTCAATGCTTAATTTCATTAATCTTACCCTGGCTAAATCTTCGGACAGAGGCCGGGAGGTGGGAATAAGAAAGTCGATTGGAGCTTCAAAAGGGAGCCTGGCTGTTCAATTTCTTTCCGAGTCATATCTTCAGGTTATAATTTCTTCTTTATTAGGGATAAGCCTTGTTTATTTAATTCTCCCATTCTTCAGAGAACTATCAGGGTTGCCTTTGCCTTTTTCATTGTGGCAGCCGGATATAATACTTCCGGTAGTAATTCTGGTGTTGGTGGCAGGATTAATTTGCGGAATTTACCCTTCTATGATTATTTCAAAGTTTAAGCCTGCCGAAATTCTAAAATCAAACATGAGTAATGCAGGTACAAAAACCGGCGACACCAGGCAAATTCTTTCTATTGTTCAGTTTGTGATTTCCGCGATTTTAATAATTGGCTCCATAATAATTTACAGGCAATCTCAATTTATAAGGGAGAGGGATTTGGGTTTTGAAAAAGACCAGGTAATTACTACCCGGCTGAACTACTCCATGAATGTAAAGCTGGATGTATTCGAAAGTGAACTGAAGCGCGTTCCTGGTATTATTGAAGTATCACACTCCTCTTCAATTCCGGGTTACAGAATTATGCGGGAAGGAGTTACTGATGTAAGTTCAGGAATATCTCCGACCAACAGGCTGTTGCTTACGAGCGAATCATTTATCGAATCATTTGATCTGCAGATTATCAAAGGCCGGGGGTTTACAAAAAATTCCAACGAGCCCAAAGGCGAATGGATATTAAATGAAGAAGCTGTTAAGGCTTATTTTGAAGTGGAAGAAGTTGACCCTATCGGCAGAAATCTCGCCTGGGGAGGTGATACCGCCGAGGTTGTGGGAATTGTGAAGAATTTCAACTTTGAAACCCTGCACGAAGAAGTGAGTCCACTTGCTATATACCGGGAACCGAGGGCGAGAAGTTACCTGGCAATTCGTTTCGAAGCCGGTAAAATTGAAGGAGTATTGAGAAACATTAATAAGGTGTATGGTGAAGTTTATTCTAACCTTCCCAAAGCTGAGTTTGAATTTCTAAGTCACCGTTTTGAAACCTTATATAATGCGGAAAATAAATTGCAAACTTTGATCTTCATCTTTTGTGCGCTGTCCCTTTTGCTCACCATTTCAGGAATTTTCGCGTTGGCAGTCCACTATACAAAAAAGAAAACCAAAGAAATCGCGATAAGGAAAGTTTTGGGAAGTTCAGTGTTGAATGTGATAATACTAATAAGCAGGCATTTTGCTATTATGGTTATTATAAGTTTTGTGATTTCGATTCCGCTGTCCTATTATTTAACAAACTGGTGGCTGGAGCAGTTTGCTTATAAAATAAATATGGGTATAATTACTTTTATAACCGGTGGTTTTTCCATCCTGTTGATTGTGCTGTTAAGTTCACTGTACACAACCATCAACACCGCGATTACAAATCCGGTGAAATGGCTCAGGAATGAATAGACATTGGGAGCAGCCAATGAATGTTGTTTAGGAAGACACGGGCGATGATAGTTAATTCCGGTAATCGGCGCAGTTTGGTTTTAAGCGATAAGTGAACTAATTTTGTGCCTCATATCGCGGGGTGGAGCAGTTGGTAGCTCGTCGGGCTCATAACCCGAAGGTCGTAGGTTCAAGTCCTACCCCCGCTAC
>DASWHX010000204.1:0-21399 GCA_036397995.1 Cyclobacteriaceae bacterium | reverse complement strand
GAAGACTTCCCCGATTACCTGAACACCAAAAGCAATTCAATTACGGATATTAATCCAGCGGATATTGCTTCAATAGAAATCCTAAAGGATGCGTCCGCAACAGCGATCTATGGATCCCGAGGCGCAAATGGCGTTGTTCTCATTACTACTAAAAGAGGTAAGGAAGGCAAAGGAATCATGAGTTTAAATCATTACTCCGGAGTTCAACTCGGCCCTACCAATATGATTGAAATGATGGACAGCAGAGAATTTCTGGAACTTATGAATGAAGCCAGTGCAAACGATGGTTTAGGGGAAAATTTTTATACTAATCAAATGGGCCTTGATATCAACGATCCAGAGCTTCAAAACACAAACTGGTACGATGAAATAATGAACCCGGCTCCCATCTGTCAAACGCAATTTAGCGCTCAGGGAGGAAGTAACAATATACGATATTATACCGGTCTTACTTATTTTGACCAGGAAGGTGTGCAGATTGGTGCAGGCTTCAAGCGATTTAACGGGAGACTAAATCTTGATTTTGATGCTTCTGACAGGTTGACTATCGGAACCAGTCTGGGAATTTCAAGATCAATACTCAAGAGGACAGAAACTGATGCATCATTTTATGGCGTGGTCGTAAATGCCCAGGCAGGCGATCCTACCATGCCCGTTTACGAGGCAGATGGTTCTTACGCCGATCCCTTCAATTACGGTTCGTGGTGGATGCTTGAAAATCCCGTGAAGGCTGCCAACGAATATAATCGATACACTAATACAAGCAGGCTCCTGGGTACTATATTCGGCGAAGTTAAACTAACCTCCTGGCTAAAGTTCAAAACTGCATGGTCGGTTGACTACACGGACCTCAAAGATGAACAATATATATCATCTCTAACCTGGGAATCAATCCGGGCGGGAGCAAACGGATTAGGACAATACTCAACCTATCAGGATCTTACCTGGCTGAGTGAAAACACTTTAACTTTTGACTATTCTGCTGGAAGTAGCCATCGGTTTAATGCAGTGCTTGGTTACTCTGCTCAGGAATCGCAAAGAGATGATTCAGATATTCGGGCTCGCCAATTTCCAATGGACGGAGAAGGAAAACTGGGTTCAGCCTCAAGTGTAACGGTAGGGTATAGTGGTGGATACTCCTGGGGCATCGAATCCTATTTTGCAAGATTGAATTATGCATTTAAGGGCAAATATTTACTTACCCTGACCACCAGGGCTGATGGCTCTTCCCGTTTTGGAATTAACAACAAATTCGGAATTTTCCCATCCGGGTCAGTTGCCTGGAGAATCAGTGAAGAAGGATTTATGAAAGAAAGTAATTTATTCAGCGACCTTAAATTAAGATTTAGTCATGGCTTAACAGGCAATCAGGAAGGCATTTCCAATTTTGCTTCCCGGTATTTATGGGCATTGAATGCCTCATATAACGGACAAGGTGGAATGTCTCCTTCGAAAAAGGGAGTGAGCCAGATTGCCAACCCGGATCTTACGTGGGAAAAAACTACCCAAACAAACCTTGGAATTGATATCGAAGTCTTTCATGGGAAAATAGGCTTAATAATGGATGCATTTGTGAGCAATACTAAAGATCTATTGTTGAGTGTTCCTGTTCCCGGGACATCTGGAACCAGTGTTATGACAAAAAATGCCGGAAAGCTGAGAAACAAAGGATTGGAGATCGCTCTCAATTCAGTAAACCTGGACAGGGCATTAACATGGAGTTCAGGCTTCAACATTTCATTTATTCGTAATGAAGTGGTGGAGGTTTTGAATGACGGAGAACCTCAGGATCAATCTCATATTTTAATGGAGGGTATGCCCCTCGGTACATTTTATATGATCCATTTCCTGGGAGTCGATCCGCAAACAGGTGATGCAATGTTTGAAGACATTGACGGGAATGGAGTAATTAACAGCGATGATTCCCAGGTTGTAGGTACCGCCCAGCCAGACTTTTTCGGTGGATTATCCAATACGTTGTCATATAAAAATTTCAATCTTGATTTCTTCTTCCAATTCAATGTAGGAAATAAAATTTTCAACCGAAGCAAAACCCAAATTGAACAATTAGGATACAATTACCTGTACTTCAGTGATGAAGATTATGCAAACGGGGATGTTTATATTCTTCCAAATGGGAATAACTCGATATCTGTAATGGATCGTTGGAGACAACCCGGTGACATTACGGATATTCCAAGGGCGTCGGTAAAGACAAAGAATTATCAGGACTTTAGTGACCAGTGGTTGGAAGACGGTTCTTATCTCAGGCTTAAAAATATTGAATTATCGTACACATTGCCTAATTCACTATTGCAAAGAACGAATGTATTCAAATCAATCAGGATTTTTGTGCAAGCACAAAACCTTCTCACTTTCACCAAATACACCGGGTTTGATCCTGAAATTGAAACCAGCTCAAATTTACTAACCCAGGGTCAGGACTATTCCGGTCTGGGGCAAATGAGGACTATCCTGGCGGGCTTCAATATTGGATTTTAGATAATTTTCATTAAGAAAAAAAATCAAACAATAACCTTTAGAAATAATACAATGAAATCAATAAAAAACAGATACATCTTTAAACTCTCTATACTGGTTTTTTTGATCCTTTTCAACGGATGTAACGTTCTTGACCAGGAACCCAAAAATCAGTTTGATGGTCAGATCCCTATCACTGACAAATTTTCTGCTCAAGGTGCCTTGAACGGACTTTATGATGCACTCCAGGAGATTGACTATTATGGAGCGTATTTTCCTATCAGCGTGGATATGTTCACAGAAGACCTGGTGATCTCGGCATTCTGGGATAGTTACAAACACCTTGACAGTCATTACGTACCGGCCACCAGCGAAAACATCAAATTGATCTGGCTTCAAATGTACAGGACCATCAATGTTGCTAATAATATTATCTACTATGTTCCCGGAGTGGATGACCCGCTTTTCACCCAGGATGAGAAGAATGAAATAGTGGGTGCAGCCGAGACGATCAGAGGGATGGTTTACTTCGATCTTCTAAGAACCTTCGGAGAACACTGGGACTCCGGCTCGTCCTTTGGAGTGCCCATTCGAATTGAGCCTGCTTTTAATGCGGAGTTTACTCCCAGAAGTACGGTAGCACAAACCTATCAGCAAATCATTACTGATCTGCAAAACGCAGAAAGCAAATTACCGGATGCTTATCATCCGGCTTATATGAACAAACAAACAGTTGCCGCGTTGCTTGCCCGTACCTATTTGTATTTGCAGGATTATGAAAAAGCTTCAGAGTATGCTTCCGCAGTCATCACATCAGGAAATTATGCTCTGCAAGAAAACTATGCAAGTGTTTTCTCTCAAAAAAATTCCTCCGAATCAATCTTCGAGCTGAATTTTAGCGCACAAGACCCAAGTTATTATTTGAGGGAGTTTGGTGAAAGGGATGAAGCGACAATCTCTCCCGATTTTTTCGATATTTTTGACGAGAACGATACAAGAAGAGCTACAATATTTCCCGATTTTGATAATGAGAACCTGTTAACAACTGAAAAGTACATAACTCAAGACGCATCAGCCTTCATTATCAGGTTGGCAGAAATGTACACTATCCGTGCGGAAGCAAATGCTATCCTGTTAAATGATCCGAACGCAGGAATAGCGGATTTAAATGTGATCAGGGAGCGGGCCGGCTTATCCGCATTGCAACCGGGAGATCTGCAGAATATGCCTGACTTCATCAATATTCTTTTGGAGGAAAAAAGAAGAGAGTTCTATGCCGAAGGGCATCGCTACTTCGATCTGGCCAGACATCAGAAAATGGAAGAGGTTTATGGCATTGAAAATTTTAGATCGATATTCCCAATTCCCTTTGTTGAAATTCTAACTGCTTCCGGTTTGGGCCTGACATTACAGCAAAACCCGGGGTATTAATAAACTAAAAAAGTCCTAATTATAATTATTATGAAAAATCTTAAAAAACCATTAATCTATTGTCTGTTATCCGCGATTAGCCTCTATGCATGTGTGCCGCTTGAAGAAAGTAAAGCGGTCTCCGCAGCGGAGGTATCTGACACTTCTTTTTATACATTTCCGGCAGAGTTTGAAGAACACGAGGCGGTATGGATTAAATGGACAACTGAAACCTATCTTGGCAATTCAACTGATGGCGTAATCAAAGCTGTCATCAAAGCCTTGAATCCTTTTGTAAAGATTAAGCTGGTAGTTTCAGATAAGGAAGAGGAGAGTGAGGTCAAAAGAATCCTGAAAGAGGAAGGAATCCCATATAGTCATGTAGAATTCTTTATTAACCCTAACTGTACGGATCGCTGGTTGCGTGACAACGGCCCTGTTTTTGTCCGAAATAATGAAGGTCAATATAAAATTGTTGATTTTGGATTTAATTCCTGGGGTGTAGGAAAACAGGAAGATCCTATAAATATCGATATAGACGTTACCGACAGATCATTCGCCAGGATTCTTAACATCCCTGCGATCAGGTCAAGTATGATAAGCGAAGGTGGAGACAGGGATTTTAATGGAATGGGAACTGTTATGGTCACTGAATCAGTTGAGCTTCAACGGAACCCGGATATGACGAAAGAGCAAATTGCTGAAGAATTGAAACGAGTATTGGGGCAAAAGAAAGTGTTGTGGCTGCGAACTGGTCCTATTGAAGGGGATCAGATGAAAATGAAAGGTGCATTACCCGGAAACGCATTTACATCTACCACCTGTGGCCATATAGATGAATATGCCCGGTTTGCTGATCCTAACACAATAATATTAGCACAGGTAAGTGAAGAAGAGCGTCAGTCAAATGAGATTATGAGCATGACTTACGACATACTTGAAGAGAATTACCAAATGTTGAAAAAAGAAACGGATCAAGACGGGAATCCATTTAACATCATTCGAATTCCGGTCACTGATCACTATTATGTATCCTTAGCATATAGTAAAGAAATACCATGGTACGAATTGTCATGGTATGATGATCTCCGTTATTTCGATGGTACACCTGTACTCGAGGGAGATACAATCAATCAATTGATAGCGTCAAGTTATCTCAACTTTTTAGTTACAAACGGATGCGTTTTAGTTGCGGCCTACTATAAAGAAGGCAGACCCTTATCCACCAGACAAAAAGACGAGCAAGCAAAAGAAATTCTTCAGCAAGCCTTTCCCGGTAGAGAAATAATTCAAATCCACAAAGCTGAAGACCTTAACTCTAATGGAGGAGGTATTCATTGTATGACTCAGCAGCAACCCAAAATGCTAACAGGAAATTAAACGGTTCAAAAGAAAGGATTTGTGTAGTTATAATTTCTGTATCAAAAATGAAGATCAATCGCAGGGAGTTTGTTAAATATTCAACAGTTAGCATAATTGGTGTAGCTGTTAACCTGAATGCACATTTAGGCGTGGGTTCAATCGAATCATCTTTGACAATTTCAGCCGCCCTGGCGGGAAGAAGTGGCTTTAGCGATGGCAAGTCTTATTGAAAGGGAGATCGGGCGATTAAATCACCGGAATTTTAGCCTGTTTTTTTTATGAATACACGGATTTTTTTACCAATTGAATTTCAAAAAATAAAGAGAATTATGACAAACATTAAAACTCGTATCGATGAATGGTCTGTAAAAGACCTTGAAGACAACTCCTCCTTGAACATTATAGTGGAGAGCTGCACTGAACTTGGAAACAACTCAAAGCCCGGCATCCAGATTATTTACATGGGCAATATTGTGAACTTCGAACCGAATGTTGTGGAGCAGTGGGCATATAAGGCCGGCAAAGAAGGAGTAACGGATTACCTGTTATCAGACAAATCATGGATGGTACACACCGACCGGTATATTAAAATTTACCTGGTTACAGGCAGCCCGCTAAAGGCAAAAGTGGAGGTGAAAACGAGGAGTTCGAAACTGGTAGTTAAGGAGTATGAGTTGCCGTTCGAAGTATAGGCGATTTTTAAAAGAGAGCGAAGCAATTATGCAGTAGTGTGGGGTACACGTCAATTTCCAATATTAAATCCGATTATCCGTGATGGTGACCCATCCTGGCTGGTGGTTGCTCGAGCGGATGCTGGAACGGACTACCGCTGTCCTCGGGTCCGGCCTTGAGGCGCCCGTGTCGCGCGAGCAGATCGAACAGGCTTGGCTCCCTGCCGGGCTCAAGACGATACTCGCCGATCATCTCGGTGCTGCCGCTGCAATTGAAGAGCAATCGTCGTATGCGATCCTGCGCGCCGTGGTTGGCGTTCCACCTATCGTCCGGCACGCTCGCACTGACACTGGCTATATTCGTCTGGTCGCGATTGCACGGAACGAGCAACTGGTGGATTCCGACCCCTTGGTCTTCGCGCGTTTGGGTGAGAACGATACCGTGGCCAATGAGCCCGAGTGTTTCATTACAGAGCTCGAAGAAGGGGAATCATGGCGGGCGAATCGTCTTGGATACACGTTCGATCGCGTGCTGCCCTGGCGCTGGGCATGGCCGTTCACGTCGATCGTGTACCCCGTCGGCGATGAGGTGATGTCCTTGGACTGGAATTATTCATTGGACGAAATGGCGACCGTCCTCGACCGGGGGCTGGGGCTGAAGGCTGGGGCGACGTTCGAGGCAGGATGGGTAGTCGGGCGCATCGAAGAGCGAGGCGCCTGGCTTGCTGTGCGCCGAATCGGCAACAACTTTCGGCTCTGCCTCGGAGGGGAGCGAGACGCGGTGCGACGCCTCCAGGAATTGAAACAAACACTTACGGAATTGCAGATTGAAATCTGTGGTGAAAATGAGGAGGAGGAATAGCTGTTGTCTGTAATTATGAAATAATGTTCATTTATTTCAGATGAATTTTTTGAAATCTGGTTTCTGAGAATCAGAAACCAAAGATATTTTTAACAACCAAACAATTTTAAATGTTAATTAAAATGAAAAAAAATCTTGTCTACAAAGACAGCAAGTCAGATAAATTCTGGCAAATAGAAGTTGCCGGAAACTCATTTACCGTTACCTACGGAAAAACTGGAACTGCTGGGACCTCACAAACCAAAAGTTTTGATAGCGAAGAAAAATGTTTTAAGGAAGCAGAAAAACTGTTGAATGAAAAGCTAAGAAAAGGATATAAGGAAAGTAAAGGAGCTACTAAAGTTGTAGCCCCTTCACCAGCGCCTAAGAAGAAAGCAGGCTTAACAATGAAACCTGCAGATTTCACGCGAATAGAAAATTATATTAAAAAGTCAGTTAGCGATTTTGAGGGAGAGGTTAAAGATGAGCTAGATACTGATGGTGATATGGGTGAGTTCGCGGATAGTCTTTGGGAGAACTTCATTATGAGTGGTGCGGAACATTTAGTTGATGAACTGAAGCTTGGGCAAAAAGAATCTAACAAATACTATGATTTTTTTCGGAAAAAATTTCACGAAGAATTTGAAAGGCTCGTCAGTAGTTTTCCCATTGCAGTTCCCCAATCAAAGCAAGAGATAGATAAGGAGCTTGAAGAGGCGGTAGTAAAACGAAACTGGCATAAGGTTACTAAACTTATAAATGAAGGCGCTGACCCGAACACTTCTTCAGTTCTATCGCGGGCCGTAGCTTCTTCGCAAACAACCCTGGTGGACCTGCTTCTTACGAAAGGAGCTGACCCCAACATTGCTGACAATGGGGGCTTCACTTCATTTGATCTTGCAGTTGGTAGTTTACCATTAAGTACCATCAAATTATTTATAAAATTTGGTGCCCAGAAGACACCGAAATTATTTTTCATATCCGTTCAAAATGACTCCATAATCTTCTTCCACTTATTGGAGGCGTTTCACATTTCTGAAATGGAAAAAACCAATTGCTTTACAGAGGCTGGCTACAGGGGCAACCGGGAAATAATCGATTTTTTTCTTGAAAACGATATGGATATAAATAGTAAAAACGAGTGGGGCTACACTATTCTGCACGCAGCAGCCATGCGGCCTAACGATAAAAACATTGCAGTGATTAAATTTTTATTGGAAAAAGGAGCCGATAAAAAATTGAAAGATAAAGACGGTAAGCAACCGTTTGAGCTTACAGAAGGTAAGCATAAAAAACTTTTGTTGCCCTAACATAAAATAATGAGTAACGGTGACTGGAAAGTATAGAATAAAACAAACCATGCATATACGATGAATAAGGATGAAATGAAGCGCAACCTCACTTACAAAGACAGCAAGTCAGACAAATTCTGGCAAATAGAAGTTTGGAAAAATGTCTGAACAAAAAACCACATCAAAGGTTTAATCGGCTAATAAAAACAGAATATGAAACCAAATACAGAGGTGATTACATCAATAAATGGAAAACCATTGTTAGCGCAAAGGATCTGAAGAAAGCATTATTAAAGCATTTCTCCTACCTGGCTGATTCTCCCGGATACACCAAAGTTCTGAAGAGTATCATCCAAAAAGTTAAGCAAGCCCGAATCGTAAAGAATGCTTTGGAAATAAAATTCATGGGTGGAGATGTAATGTCTTGCCACGCACCATCAACCAAATCTTCCCTCAACTCTTATCCCGTATCGTTTCAAAAAATAGTCAGCCAGCATGAAATTACAGTTGTGAAAGAGAAAATGCTTTTGGGAGACGACCGGGGCGTTGAGGCTTATTTTGACGAAACACTGATTGGCTTCAATAAATTGGGGAGAGTCAAAACCCTGGCTGCAATTAGCAGACTTCACTCAAAATGTTACATGATTACCCGAAATTGGGAAGATATTACCAGCCCAGGGTGTGCTAAAAAACTAGGTTTGGGGATAGTTTCTAGCTTCCATGAAACACCTGATCATCAATGCAATCTCAAACAAAAAATTGGTGCGATTCAATTACAATGACCTAACCAGGGTTGTTGAGCCCCATTGTTATTGTAATACAGTGAAAGGCGATGAAGCCTTGAGGGCATGTCAGGTGGGTGGTAATAGTTCAACCGGATTGCCCGGATGGAAGTTGTTTCACCTCTCAAAAATCGGATCGATTCAAATATTGGATGAAAATTTTAATGATGCCCGTCCCGATTATAAGCCGGGTGATAAAGGGATGCAAGTTATTTATATCGAAATATAAATGAAAGGATTTCAATCCCAACCTGAATAGAAATATGATCAAACCGTTCTTGAAAATAACTTTTTTGTTGGTTCTGGCGTGGCCTGCCTTTTCACAACCTGAAAACATCAATGACCTGAAAACAGTTAGAGATTCACTTTCATCCGATACCGGCCGCATTCTGGTTTCCATTGAGCTGATTGAGGCATTGTGGAGAAATGATAATGATGAGGAAGCAATGAAGGAAGCTGAAACAGCGTATTCATTGTCCCAAAATATTGACTATGACATAGGAACCGGAATGGCATTAATGCACATAGGTATCATCAATTACAGGAAGTCCTATTTTAGAGGGTCGTTGACAAGCCTGCTGGAAGCAATTCCCTACTTTGAAAAAGTTGGACGAAAGTCTGACCTGGCGCTTGTTTTTCATTGGACGGGAAATTCCTATTACAAGTTAAGCCAGTTTGAAAAATCTTTGGAATACTATCTGAAATCCCTCAGGCTTCGGGAAGAAATCGGTGATGAGCAAGGCACTGCTTTTTCCTACTATAACATTGCCAACATATACTTTGATCAAAAACAATATGAAACAGCGCTTGATTATCATTTTAAATCTCTTGCGATAAAAGGGAAACTAAATGATAGCCGGGGCATAGCTTTTTCTTTTAATAATATCGCTAATAATTACATGGAGCTTCAGGAAGTTGACAAGGCGCTGGATTATTATCAGCAGGCGTATGTTCTTTTCAGGGAGATCAATCATCAGCAGGGTATAGCCTACACCTTAGGGAACATTGCAAGGATCTATAAAAAGAATAAACAATTTTCCAAAGCCCTTGAGTCGTTACTGCAGGCTAAAGCGATAATGGAGGAGATCAATGATAAGCAGGCTTTGATTGAAGCCCACAATCAAATCGCAAGTGTAATGATCAGCCTCCGGCAATACTCCTCGTCTGAAAAACATTTGCTTTACGGGCAACTACTTGCCCGGGAAACAGGGTCGGAAGAAGCACTGATTGATAATTACCTGGAATTTTCCCGTCTGGATTCTGCCCGGAACAACATGAAGGGAGCTTTTGAATGGCACAAGAAATATGTAGCCAAAAAAGAAAGCATATTCGACACTCAAAAAAGCAAACAGATTGCCGAAATGCAGGCTGCTTTTGACCTGGAGCGAAAAGATCAGGAAATCGTTTTGCTCAATAAAGAAACAGAACTTCACCGGAGCCAGAGAAAAAATCAACTGGTTATATTCGCTTGTGTCTTGCTCACCATGTTCGCGGTCATGTCTGGCTTGATGTATTTTCTTCGGCAGAAACAAAAGACTAACCGTAAACTGGAGGAACAAAAGAAATATTCGGAAGAACTTAACCGGTTAAATGATAAATTGTTTTCCATTATTTCCCATGATTTGAGAAACCCTCTTATCAGCCTCAAAAGCATCCTGGAATTAGCGGCAAACCAACGCATTACCAAGGAAGAACTAACGGTGCTTTTGTCCTCGATTGGCGATAACACCCAGCATGTAATGGATTTGCTGGATAACTTGCTAAACTGGGCAAGAGAGCATTTAAGCGGAGACCCGGTTGCCTTTGAGAACATGAACCTAAATGAGATTGTTCAAAATGCGATTAATTTACTCAAGCCCATGGCTGATCAAAAAAACATTCGTTTAGTGGATCAATTATCAAATTCGGCAATTATTTATGGTAATCGAAATATGATTGAGCTGGTGGTACGAAACTTACTTTCAAATGCCATTAAATTCACCCAAAACATGGGCGAAGTAATCATTAATTGTGAGCTGAATGCATCTTATGTTACAATCTCCATCCGTGATACGGGAATTGGAATACCTCATGACCAGTTAAGTAAATTATTCGGTACAAAAAATTTCTCCACGAGGGGTACGGCAAATGAAAAAGGCTCAGGTCTGGGATTAATTCTTTGTCGTGAATTCGTTGAGAAAAATGGGGGAACAATTTGGGTGCGTAGCACTGAGAAAAAGGGAAGCTCATTCTATTTCACTTTACCTATGGCGCAGTCGTTACCAGCGGTGATTACTGCTTGATTTTTAATAGTAAAATTAAATGCTGGAAAAGATATTCATCATCATCGCAACCCTTTTATTTTTCCCGGTTGCCAGCGTTACCTTGGGAATTATGCTGGATTCAATTTTTGAAGCCCGATATTTTAAAGAAGCAGGAGCCATCGGTTATGCTTTTTATTTTCTTCTCTTTGGGGCACTGATCGGAATTTTCTGCTGCGGGCTGATATTGTTTCATAAAAAAATCCCATTTTTCCGCGATAGACCGATTGTGCTCATTCACTTCGCTTTTCTTTTCATTATGTTCATTTCTTATTATTTCTACATCCGGTCCGATGTACGTTATTGATTCCTTTACAGGCAGGCGGCAAAAGGGAATTTCGGTATTTGCAGACTATTCAGCGCGATTGGGGTCGATATGAACGCTTCTTTTACAACAGCAAGGACACATTTTAATTGAACAAGTTATACCAATGTTGGAAGTGAGTGTGAAATTCCTGTTGTTACAAACCGCGCTGATACTGATGAAAGCTTCGTGAATCATTTCTGCGGTAATCCGCAATATCAGTGGGATTAAAAAAAATTCTCCCGCAGATTACGCGGATTTGCGCAGAATGCTCTCTAACCATTTTTCTCTGCGGTGATCTGCGATATCAGCGGGATTATATAAAACTTTCTCCCGCGGACTACACGGATTTGCGAGGTCCTGCGAGCAGCCCCGAAGCAATTCAAATGTTAAAGAACAAACAGACATCTCTGGAAAACCAGACGATACAATAAGCTATATAATGATCGATCCAGGTAATCAAATTCAAAACCAGATAATTCTAAAAAATTGCCCTAAGGAAGCTAAAAACCATAGCAACAGGATGATCCCAATTGTATATGGCGAACCGACTTCAGCATCTTTAAAAAAAGCAGAGCAGGGAATTATTAAGCTTGGTGGCTGCTTTGTTGATATCCATTCACCAAGATGGCATTGTAAAAAACACGATATTGATTTTTAATTTGGAATGAAGCTGCCTGAAGACATCGTGAAGAAAATCAATGAATTATTTCCTGGCAATGAAGAAAATTTAATTGTATGGAATTTAATAAATGAAATTTTGCAAAAAAAGATCAATGTGGGCCACGCGCAATTAATAAGAAGTGTTTTGATCTTATCTGAAGGAGATAAGGAGGTAATAAGAAAGCTGATACAATCAAATTTTAACGGAGATCCTAGAGATGTGATCATGGAAGCAGACTGCAAAGAAGGGAAACCCGGGCATTATTTTATTCCTCTCTTTAAGCAAGAAATGATCCTGCAAGCAAAAATTTAAACTTCCTGTTTCCTTTGTCGAATGTTTTTTGACAATTTTGTTACTCTTCCAAATCAGGACGCATCCTGATGAATACAGGCTCACGGAAAGTTTCATTGTTGGTAATCATTGCATATTGAACCTCACAAAATAATTTGGGCTCAACCCATGTGGTAACCGCCGGATCAACCGGATTTTCAATTTTTGGATTTTTTATTTTTTTTAGTTTTTCCAATTCTTCCATTATTGATTTCATCAATTTAGAATCAAAACCTGACCCTACTTTCCCCCGGTAAACAGGATCTCCATTATTAATTTGGATGATTTGGAGCGCACCAAAATACTTTTTCCGATCTCCTTTGCCTTCCGTATATCCAACAATTACGCAATCCACCGTATTTCTAACCTTGATCTTTATCCAGGAATTACTTCGTTTCCCGGGCAGATACCGGCTCTCAGGATCCTTAGACATAATTCCTTCCAGTTCCATTTTTTTTGCAGCTTCAAAAAGTTCTTCCCCTTCTTCCACAATTTCACTTACCCTGTACGCAGTTCCGGGCTTAATGGCATCTTTCAACCAATCTTTCCTTCGCCATAATGGCTCATTAACAATTGGGCGACCATCGAGGTAGAGGCAATCAAAGAAATAACAATATACAGGATTTCTTGCCGCACCTTTCTTGATTCCAGACTCCGTAGATTGCATTAGCCGGTGAATTACTTTCTTGAAATCAGGCCGGCCTTTTTCATCCAGGCAAACAATCTCCGCATCAAATAGTCCGCAGGTAGCACGAAAAGCTTCTTCAGGAATTAGCAACTCCGGAAACTGGGCAGTAATATCTCTTTGGCTTCGACTTCTAATTCTAATCTCACCCTCATCCAGTGAGATCATTACCCGGATGCCATCCCATTTCACTTCATAAAAATAGTCACCTTTCGGCGGCTCTTCTTCAGAAGTGGAAAGCATGAATTCTATCGGATCTTGTAAATAATTAATCTGCGGATTGTTCACTCTTTCCAGCAACCATTCTTTCTTTTTCATCAGATGCATCCGGAATTCTCCATTCAAGTCTTTACTGTATAGATTGAAGTAGAACCCATTCTTCTTTTCTTTGACAATCTCATACTTTCCTAAACTATAAATCCACATATCACCGCCACCGTATTGTCCTTTGGGAATCGTTCCTTCCCAGTTAAGGTATTTCATCGGATGATCTTCTGTGGCAACTGCCAACCTTTTGATTCCGGGCCGCGGCGGCATTCCTCGAGGCACTGCCCAGGATTTCAAAACGCCATCTTGTTCGAGCCGTAAATCATAATGCAGATGAGAAGCATGGTGCCTGTGAATTACAAACCCGTTTCCATCTCCTCCGGCATAGTTGGCATCAGGTTCAGGAGTTTTTCTAAAATCTCTTTTCTTTTTGTAACTCTCTAAAGTTTCAGGCGTTTTGTATTTTGAATTTGGTCCAAGGTTCTTCACTATTTTCTTTCCTTTTAACTTCGTATGCAGGGAAGTAGCATACGCATTAATACCCTCCCAGGCATCACCCTCCTGCAATACCCGCTCCATGGCAGTATTAATATTCCACTCGGTTGATTTTTTTGTTGCTTCTATTTCCTCCCAACTGAGGGGCATGGAAACCGGAGCGCCAGGAACTCCGCGCATACTGTACGGCGAAATGATGGATTGCCCTTGCCGGATTCTGAAAACATCTATCAGCACTCGCCCTTTCCTTGCTTCCTTCCTGATTTGAAGGGTAGTTTCCTTCTCATTCTTCTTTACAAAAGGTTCTGCAATTCCCTTGGCAGTTTGGAAAACTTCATCGAAGCTGTATTTTACCTCAACCGGACATAAAATATGAATTCCTTTTCCCCCCGTAGTTTTTGGAAATGTTGCATACCCATAACTTTCCACGTGTTGTCTGAGCCTCAAAGCCAAATCCACCACCTTGGTGAATTCATAACCTTCAGGAGGATCGATGTCGAATACCATGTAATCCGGCTTATCAAAGTTGGGTCTTCTGGAATGCATTTGGTGAAGTTCCAGGCAAGCCAGGTTAGCCAGCCAAACCAATGACGCCGCTTCCGTGGCAATCATATAGTCTTTGGCTTCTTTTCCCAATGTTTCATATTCAATCCAATCCGGTGCCCAGTCCGGCCGGTTTTTTTGATAAAATCTTTCCCCTTCAATACCATCAGGAAATCGGACTAGTGTTAGAGGACGTCCTTTTATATGCGACAAAATGGTTGGCGCTATTTTCAGATAGTACTCAATCACCTGGGCTTTTACTATCCCGTCCTTTGGGTATAGGATTTTTTTTAGATTGGAGAGCTCCAATTTTCGCTTGCCAATTTCAACCCGCGTAGAACTTTTAGCCATTCGGTAATAATAAGGGAGAATTTGTCAACCAGTGACACACATTGTCAAATTTAATAAACAAAATTGTGGCATGGAATGTATTGAATCCATTTCTGTTGTGAGTTTATATTAAGTTGGAATATATTTCTGTAATGAGTGCGGCTTTAATAATTTAGCAATGGTTTACTATGAAAAAAACTCCTTCACAGCTTGATTTATTTTCAATGCGCATGAAAGCTCATCCGGAAGGAGGAAAACTTACCATCTTTCAATCTTCTGCCGGTTCGGGAAAAACATTTACGCTTGTCAAAGAGTATTTGAAAATAATCCTGAAAGATCCCTCTAATTTTTCACATGTGCTGGCGGTCACTTTCACTAATGCGGCTACCAAAGAAATGAAGGACCGGATTCTTGATGTATTGGAAGAACTGGCTGCCGGTAATAAAAGTGAAATGCGTAAAGCGATTGAAGACGATTTCAAGTCGGAATTGCAGGATCATTTGCCTATTGAGAAGCGAGCTGCTGAAGCGCTCACTAAAATACTTTACAATTATTCGCATTTTGATGTTTCTACTATTGATCATTTTTTTACCCGGGTAGTGAGAGCTCTTGCCTACGAATTAAAACAACCTGTAAAGTATGATATTGATGTGGATAATGAACGCGCCGTAGAGAACGCAATCGAAAGACTATTTGGAGAAATTCACACAAATAAAGAAACTCGGAATTGGCTGAAGGAATTTGCGTTGAGCAGGTTGGACGAGGATAAAGGTTGGTATATCGAATACAGCCTGTTGGAATTGGGAATGGAATTATTTCAGGAAAAGTTTCGCGAGAATTTTGATGATGCAGGAAAGAAAATTGACATTCAACAATTAAAGAAATTGGCTGATGGGTTAGTTTTCATTAAGGAAAGTTATACTCGTGATTTGAAAGCTCTGTCAAAAAGAGCAGTGGATCTAATTTCAGACTTTGATTTGGAAATTATTGATCTGAAAGGTGGATCCCGCAGCGTAGCCAATGGATTCATCAAGATTCTGGACGGGGATTTTAAATTAACGGATACATTCATAGAAACCTGCAATGGTTATCAGGATTGGTTTTCACAATCTTCAAGGAAACGCGCGCGGATTAAACAACTGGTCGATGGAGGCCTGGATGAAATCGGAAAACAGTTAGCAGAACACTATTCAAAATTTAACACCGCTTTTATTACCGCTAATGAATTGCTCAAGAACATTTATTCCTATGGTTTAATGGGGGAAATGAATAAAAATCTCCAAAAGTATAAACTTGAAAATAATCTCTTGTTACTCTCAGATATCGGAAGCATGCTGCGTCAGGTAATCGGCGAAAATGACGCCCCCTTTATTTATGAAAAGTTAGGGAGTCGATACAAACATCTTCTGATTGATGAGTTCCAGGATACCAGCAATTTTCAGTGGATCAATTTAAAACCTCTTGTAATTAATTCTCTAAGCAATGGTTACAAGGTTTACCTGGCAGGGGATGTTAAACAATCCATTTATCGCTGGCGTGGCGGGAATTTGCATTTGATTTTGTCTGATGTTAAAAAACAACTCGATCAATATGGTAAGATTGATGAAACACCGCTCAACATAAATTACCGGAGCGCAAAAAATATCGTTGAATTTAACAATTCATTTTTTGAAATAGCCCGGAAAATTTTGCAGCTACATCCTGAGGTGAATCCCGATGACTATTTGATTACACAGGCTTATCAGCATGTGAAACAAAAAAGCTTCAGAGATGATGAAGGTTATGTGCAGGTAAATTTCCTCGAAAAACCGGACGAGTATGAAAAGCATTGGCATGAGGCCGCCAAAGTGAAAGTAGTGGATACCATTTCAGAATGCTTGCAGGATGGATTTCAGTATAAGGATATTTTGATTCTTGTTGATGTCGGCAGGTTGGCGAATGAACTCGCTGATCATCTCTCGGGCGCCAATATTCCGGTAATTACCGAAAATTCACTGTTGGTGGAAAATAATCAGAAAGTGAAAATGATTCTCAGCATTTTGAATTGGCTGGACAATCCCGGGGATATTGTTTCCAAAGCGGCAATCCTTCACCATCATCTCGAAATTTGTGAAGGCAGAGAAAGAATTTTTGATCATGACATTTATTCAAGAGAAAACCAGCATGAATTTTTCAACAAAACAATACCAAAGGAATTAATTGAAACCGCAGCCAGTTTAAAACAACTTCCTTTATATGAATTGGTGGAGGAGTTAGTGATTATTTTTAAATTGAATGATCCACCTGATGCTTTTGTACAAAAGTTTCAGGATATCTGCTTAAGACTGGCCAGCCGTGGTATTATCAGCATCGAATCTTTTTTCAACTGGTGGAATAAAAAGATTACGCGCAAGGATAAATTTAACGATTTGGGAGTTAAAGTTCCCTCCGAAACAGATGCCGTAGAAATTACAACCATACACCAGGCTAAGGGCCTGCAGCGTAATATAGTAATTGTACCCTTTGCCGGAGATCGGTTTGAAATGCGCACCTGGAAAGATACCATTTTCTGGACTTCCGAATTGCCGCCAAAGTTTCAGGAATATAATTTGTTGCCACTTCGGTTCAGTGATAACCTGATCGATTCTGAATTTGCATCTGCGTACAAAAAGGAACTAATGGAAGGAATCGTGGACCGTCTCAATGTAGCCTATGTAGCATTCACCAGGGCAGAAGATCGCTTATATATCTTCACCAATATAAATAAGAAACCTGAAAATCCTTATGGGAATCTGCACAGGCTTATTTATGGAGTTTTCACTGATCGGGAATTTCCTTTCCAGTCGGATTTTGACTTGGAAAATAATCAATTCATCTTAGGATCACCTTCAAAAAAGAAAATCAAACCGGATGAGTCCTTAATTGAACATATTACTAAATTTCCTTCCCGGCATTATTCGGAAAAGGTTACCATCAGAAAAGATTCTCAAAAATTCTTTCTGCTTTTTGATAACACAACCGCAAAGAAAATCAGGGAGGGTATTGTTGTCCACGCCGCAATGGAATTAGTTTCATCTGAAGGTGATGTTGTAAGAACTTTGGACCGGTTGGAAGCACAAGGATTACTCCGCAGAAATGAAAAGAAAAACATTGCTGGAAAAGTTTCTGAAATTCTTTTAAAAAGCGAAATAGGTAAATGGATGGAAACAGGATGGATACCCATCAAAGAACATGAGATATTTAGCAGGGGTGAAATCTTTAAACCGGATCTTGTTTTAGTGAAAGACAACAAAGCTATTTTAATAGACTACAAGCGTGAAAAACGAAGTGCAGCACATGAAAAACAAATCCTGAATTATGCTGATATCCTGACAGCAATGGGACTGCAAATAGAAAAATGCCTGTTGATTTACCTTGATGAATTTGAAATTGTGGAGGTGAAAAAATGAAAACATTTCTGGAACATATCGCGGATGATATTGAGTTGAAGTCGCCTGATGAAATGCGTGATTTGTGTTTTGTGTTTCCAACCAAAAGGGCAAGTCTTTATTTTCGAAGTCTGTTAGCTGATAAGTTTTCCGGAAAAGTTTTCTGGGGACCATCGATCTTAAGCATTGAAGAGTTTATCAATGCTTGTTCAACTCAAGTCCCTTCGGATGAAATTACGCTGGTGCTGGAATTGTTCACGGTCTATAAAAAGCATGATCCTGAAGTTGTGCTGGATAAATTTTTTAACTGGGGTCAGATATTGCTGAAGGACTTCGATGAAGCTGACCGTTATATGGTTAATACGGACAAATTGTACCGCAATATCCGGGAATACCAGGAACTCGAAGTTTTGTTTGGTGACAATGAAGAGACGAAAAACGCGATGGAAGCCTTTAATAAGGTAGTCCAGGTGCAAGACAAAACTCAATTGATGGCCATGTTTATCAAAACATGGGGGATTATCAGTAAAGTGCAGCATAATTTTCAGGAACACCTGGCTAAAAAAGGTTTAGCATACCAGGGATTCCTCTACCGGAAACTTGCAGAGGATTTAAAGGCCGGTAGAGTTACACCTTACAAGCAAGTCATTCTTTGCGGCTTCAATGCTTTGTCCGCCAGTGAAGAGGTGATCTTTGATGCACTACTAATTAATGGTAAGGGCAAAGTGTATTGGGATACTTCTGAATTTTATATAAATGATGCTGACGATGCCGGAAAATTTCTTAAACGCTATAAAAAGAAGTGGAAACAAAAGGAATCAATCTGGATAAATACGGACGTGTCTCTTGAAGAAAAGCAAATCCATATTATTGGTACGCCTGAGCTTGTGGGACAAGGGAAGCTTGCCGCAAACGAGTTAGAAAAGATAACTTCGGATAAAATCAATGAAGTGAGGACGGCCATTGTTTTGGGGGATGAAAAACTTCTTTTCCCGGTGCTTTATGCATTTCCGGAGAACATAGAATCAATCAACGTAACCATGGGTTATCCCTTGAATTCAACCTCATGGTATTCATTAGCCGAAAGCTTTGTTTCACTTTGGAAAGAAAATCAGGATTCAAAGAATGATTACGTTTTCAATAGAAAAGAGTTATTGATATTCCTTGGCAATCCGTTGATTAAAGCCTTGTATGAAGGAAAGAAAGATCGTTTATTGGAAATTCAGGAAATAAAGCGAAGCAGATTGCGAATGTCTGAAATCCAACCCTTCCTGAAAAATAAATTGATAGAAACAGCTCTGAGATCTGAGAAATCCGGTATGTCGGTTTTGCAGAATTTGCAGGATCTCCTGATCAAGATCTCATTGATTTTGACAAGAGGCGAAAAATCAATGGAAGAGGAATTCACTTATCATTTGGTGAAAAATCTGGTCAGGTTAAGGGAGACATTAGACTCCAACTCGCTCAATCCGCAACCTGAATTATTACTCAAGCTTATTCGTGAAATCATGATTTCGGTGAGAATTCCTTTTTCAGGCGAGCCATTGAAAGGCGTGCAACTTATGGGGTTTCTGGAGACTCGCGCTCTTGATTTTGACAACTTATTTATGCTTTCCCTGAATGAAGGAATTATTCCATCCGGAAAAACAAAAACAACTTATATACCTTATGCAATCCGGAAGGCTTTTAAAATGCCAACCTTTGAAGAACTTGATGCTATTTATTCTTATCATTTCAAGCGGCTGTTGCAGCGGGGTAAAAAGATTTTTCTTTTTTATAATACTGAAGTGGCAGTAGATGGTTCAGGAGAGAAAAGTCGATTTTTGAGACAGATAAAAAAAGAGCTGAAGCCATTTGAAAATATTACAATCCACGAGCGAATAATTTCGCCGGTAATATCTTCTCGTAAGGATTATCCCATTATCAAAATTCCCAAGACCAGGGAAATTCTGACCGACATGAACCAGTTTGTGGTGAATGGAAATGAGAAACCCAGGCGGCTGAGTCCTACCACGTTAACTACTTACATAGAATGTTCGCTCCGATTTTATTTTAAACATGTTGCGAGGATGCCGGAGCTGGAAGAGTTTAATGAAGATATGGATCCTCGGGAATTTGGAAACATAGTACATAATGCACTGGAAAAAATTTATAAGCCATGGGAAGGCAGGGAGATCAATTCCGGTGAAATAAAGGGGATTCTGTCTGGGAGTATCATTTCAGAAAAAGTAGCGGAAGCATACGCGGAAAATAAGTACAGCGTGGAAAAGGAGCTGGAAGGGAAAAATTTACTGAATCGGGATATTATTGAAAAAGTGATCGAAAAGGCGCTGGAACAGGATGCATTGGAGGCACCAATTAAGATTATTTCTTTGGAAACAGATTCATTGAATAAAGAATTGGAGCTGGGTGGCAGAAAAGTTTACATTGGTGGTAACCTTGACCGGCTGGATTATCTCCCTTTAAAAAACACTTTTAGGATAATAGATTACAAAACCGGCAAAGTAGATTTATTACCCCGAACGAAAAGGCAACATCATAACTTTGATGAGTACCTGGAGGATTATTTTACCAACTCGAAATATAAATCAGGCTTTCAGGCATATTATTACGCATACCTGTTTTACAAATCGCGCCCCGGAGAAAATGTTACGGCCGGCATTTTCGGATTAAAATCTGTGAATCAGGGAATCCAATACTTGCGCAATGGAACCACCATCGATCCAAAGTTACTGGATGTTTATGAATCACGACTTGAAAATCTAATTTCAGAGATCTTCAATGAAGAAATTCCCTTTGTAGAAACCGATGATCACAAGAAATGTGAGTACTGTTCGTATAGAAGTATTTGCAGGAAGAATTAGTTTTTGTAGTCATTCCCGTTTCTGCTGAAAAAGTCACAGGCGATATCAAATGACATGGCTTGAAGGAAAATGTTAGGTATAACTACGATGCCAGCTGTGCATCAAGCTTTTGAGATAATACGCCTTTGGGAACGGCGCCAACCTGCTTATCCACCACCTGCCCATTCTTAAAAACCAGCAGTGTAGGTATGGATCGAACACCATATTTGAAAGACACATTGGGATTGTTATCAACGTCAACCTTGCCGATAACCGCCATTCCTTCGTAATCCGCGGCAAGCTCCTCAACAACGGGATGAATCATTTTGCAAGGACCACACCACTCTGCCCAGAAATCAACAAGAACGGGCTTCTCAGACTTCGTCACAATT
>DASWHX010000203.1:0-28915 GCA_036397995.1 Cyclobacteriaceae bacterium | reverse complement strand
ATCAAAAAGTTCGCGATGAGTAGCACCTTCCAGCGAATTCAAAAACAACAATTTTTTCAAAATAAAAACGACTGGATAAGTATACGAACGGTGGATATGCACACAGGTGGTGAACCACTGCGCGTAATTCTATCCGGTTTGCCAACACTGGAAGGAAAATCAGTGCTTCAATATCGCAGGTACATGAAAGAAAATCTTGATAAGTACCGCAAATTACTTATGCTCGAACCTCGCGGCCATGCCGATATGTATGGCTGCGTTTTACTTCCTCCCAATAATGATTCATCAGATTTTGGCATTCTTTTCCTTCATAACGAGGGGTATAGTACGATGTGCGGCCATGCAATAATCGCGATTACTAAATTGGCCATAGAACAAGCATGGATTAACATGGAAGAACCTGTTACAAGGATGAAAATTGATGCTCCGTGTGGTACCATCGAAAGTTTTGCAAGAATTCAAAATGGAAAAACCAGGTCTATTTATTTTCATGGAGTTCCATCTTTTGTGGTCGGAGTAAATATACCATTGAACACCGCGTCTATAGGTGCTATAACTTATGACCTTGCTTATGGCGGAGCTTTTTATGCTTACGTAGACGCCGATAAATTTGAAATTGATTTATCCCAGGAAAATTATACCGGCTTGATCCATTTAGGAATGGAAATCAAAAAGGAAGTAATAAGAACAAATAAGCATATTAAACACCCCATTGAACCTGATTTAAGTTTTCTTTATGGCACAATTTTCATCAGCAATAAATCTTTGACAGCCGACAGTAAAAATGTATGCATTTTTGCTAACGGGGAGGTGGATAGATCCCCCACAGGATCCGGAGTAAGCGGCCGGATGGCACTTCATTACAAAAAAGGAGATTTACATATTGGCGAAGAGATGAAAATCGAAAGCATAACCGGCAGTATCTTCACCGCATCAGTTGTTGAACTTGTTAAGTTTGGTGAATTTGATGCAGTTATCCCCAGGGTTGAGGGCACTGCTTTTATTACCGGGCAACATGAGTTTCTACTCGACCCGGAGGACCCGTTTCAAGAAGGTTTTTTTCTGAGATAATCAAGTAAATAATATATTACTGATTTTTCCGGTGGATGCTGTAACTAGCAATATCCTTTGCTTGTCTCATTCTTAAAAGGAATAGTTATGATAAAAGTGATTTCTGCTTCGTTGCTTGTTTTTGTTTCCGCGAGTTTGTTGGCCCAATCTGAAAAGAGTTTTGTTCTTATCCAACCGGTTTACGATGGGAAAGGGGAGATGCCTTTAATGGAATTGGTCCCCGATACAGCCAATATTTACAAGGTATCCCAAAAGGCTTTGGAAGAAAGTTTTATAGGACAAGCTATTCAACTTTATCATTTTGCTCAAAATTATTTAATAAATACAGGCCAGGTTTCTGCGAGGGAGCCTGCGTACCTGGCTATCACCAAAAACCAGGGCGGCTTTGCTAAAAAAGGTTTTCAGATTAAGACTTTGGAAGGTACTATAAACAAGAGTAACGCCTATTACGTGGATCTGACGGCTAACAGCATCACATCAAAATTGGATAGAGTTATGTCCGTTTCACAGTTATATCCTCATGAATTAGGACATGTAATTTTTCGACTTTTGAGTTCCACGGATTCTATTGAGCAGCAAGCCAAAAGTGTAACTGTTCATTATTTTAGTTTGATGACAGACAATTCAGTAGCGTTTAACGAAGGGTTTGCAGAGCATATGGAAAATATTTCGCGGATCTATGAGAGAAATGAAACCATCAGGAAAGGAATCGAAAATGATGTGGCGGTCAGAGAACCAAACTTATTGCGCGCTTCAGAATCGTTTGTAAGGGATTTTAACTGGCCTCTACGCCTCGATTATTATAAATGCACAATGTTAGTGTGGTACCAGCAATATGAGGATTTCAAGCGCTATAAGCACTCATTGGAAGGAACAGTGACGTTTCAGAATGGATATCCGGCCCTTTCAAGCGTTCAGGAT
The DNA here is from genome assembly GCA_036397995.1 of Cyclobacteriaceae bacterium. Taxonomy (GTDB): domain Bacteria; phylum Bacteroidota; class Bacteroidia; order Cytophagales; family Cyclobacteriaceae; genus DASWHX01. The sequence continues at coordinate 26,923 of DASWHX010000203.1, read as the reverse complement.
ATGATGTCGGTGCGAAATGCCGGTGTTATCCACCTGGACAATAAACGCAATAAGGCACAATTGATGTGCTCAGAAGGGTTTGTGTCAGCATTTTTTTCACGACTCGCGGTAAATGGTCTGGGCAAATACTACCGTAATGCAAAATTTTATTCCAACTTTCTAATAGATACCATCGGTGTGATAGATCCGGTCCAAAAGTTTAATGAAGTGGAAAATTTATTTGTGAAGTATTTCCATGTGTTGAATAAGCATGTACGGTTAGAGCAGTCTGATCGAGCTCAGTTAATGGATTTCATTGAAGGCTATATGGAAGAATTTCCTGATGAATCAGAAATCATTCTTTCAACATATCAGGAACTGAGCGGTGAAGCCTATTCACCGGATTATCCTGTCGAAATTTGGCTGATGGTTAAAAACTATAATCATCGCGTACTTGCACTTGATGCATTGGGTGCAATTACGCTTCCCGTGTATACTTTTAATCTTAATGCGGCACAGGGAGTTGATTTACTCTCAGTTCCGGGAATGGACGGGCAAAGTGCTGCGGAATTGATCCGGTACAGGGATGAGATTGGACCTTTTCAAAGTTTGAACCAGGTTTTGGAGTTGTCTCATGTTACTGAAGAAGCTAAAAAGGGATTGCGAAATTCGGAATTTGATGAAGCCTATTTGGAAGGTATGGATGAAAAATCGTTAAGTATTGGTCCCTTATTGAGCGTTCCTTTATTTCATTTGTTGAAAACAGGAACTTTTGCTTATTTAATTATTTTCTCCGCTACCTTTTTGCTCCTTCTCAGAAAGACTTCAAAAGGATTAAATGCTTTACTTACGTTCATCAAATATTATTTCATTTGGATTTTATTGCTAGTCGCCGGCCTGGCTGCATTGGTCGTTCAGGGTAATCCCATCTTACTGTTTTTACCCATAATGGTTGTCTATTATATTTTCGGATATCTCATCCTCAGAAAGAAATACCGGAGTTTAAAGCATTTCATCCTGATCTCATTCCTGATGCACCTGGTAATAATATATTCCCTGATTTAAACCTACTCGTAGCGTAAACTTTCGGCCGGGTCTGCCATGGCTGCCTTGATGCTTTGATAGCTGACTGTTAAAAATGCTATCAGGATAGAGCCAAGCCCGCTGAGCACGAAAATCCAGCCGCTTATTGGGATTTTGTAGGCAAAATCTTCCAGCCATAGTTCTCCAATCCAATAAGCAATTGGAACAGAAATTACTATTGAGATTAGAACCAATTTGAGAAAGTCTTTGGACAGGAGGGAAACAATCATATCCGCGGTGGCACCCAAAACTTTTCTGATGCCGATCTCCTTGGTCCGTTGGACGGCAGTAAATGAAGCAAGGCCAAACAAGCCCAGGCAAGAAATAATTATCGCGATAGCCGTTGCCGTAATGGCTAATTTTGATGCCCGTTGTTCCGTCTTGTAAAATTGTTCCACTGTTTCATCCAGGAAGTAATGGGCAAAAGTTCTATCAGGATAAACTTTTGCATACTCATTCTTAATTTTTTCAATCACCTGGTCCGTATTGGCACTTTCCGTCATCTTAATTCCAAATGACCTTGCCGTATTGTCCAGTGTAATCATTATGGGTTCAATTTTATGATGCAGGGACCGGAAGTGAAAATCTTCCAGCACTCCAACTATCGTAAGCGTATCATTACCACGCCTGAATATATTTCCAAGTGCATCAAAAGAATCTTCAAATCCCAACTCCCTGGCAAAAGTTTCATTAATCACCGTCTCTTTCCCCGCCGCATTCGGCCGGTAATTTCTTCCCGCGGCGAATTTTAATCCGAAAAAAGGGATGTATGTTGTGTCACCCGATTTTTGGTGCGCGTTAGACATAATTTCATCGCCTTTATCATTAATGAATTTGGTAATACTTGTGCTATATCCGCGTTGAGCCGGAGGATTTCCGAAATTGCTTAAGCTTGATATTTCCGGAATTCTCTGCAATTCATTCTTAAGAACATCTTTCTTGCTTAACTCTGCATAGTAAGAAGTGTAAAAATAAAGAATACTTTTCGTTTCAAACCCAAGGTCTTTGGAGTGCATATAATGAATTTGAAGTCCAACTATAACCGTCCCTATAATTAATATCTGAGAAAAACCAAATTGAAATATTGTTAATCCCTTTCTCAAATTTGCACTTAGGGAATTTTTTCTTCCGCTTTGATTTTTTAAAGATTTGACCGGAGAGAAGGAAGACATCACAAAAGCAGGATAGAGACCTGCCAACAATCCTACGATGGCAATGGTTAATCCCAGGTAGATTAATGTTGTGGTATCTGAAAGATTAAAGGAAACCCCCTCCGGAATGTAATCTTTAAAAATGGAAATCGAAGCCATTATCAGAGGTATCGATAGAGCAACCGCAGCGGTTGTAATCATAAAGCTTTCATTAAGGAAATGAAACACAAGCCGAACCCTGGAACTGCCCAACACTTTTCTTATTCCTACTTCGTGGGAACGCTTTGTTGCCAGCGCTGTTTCAAGATTTATGAAATTAATAGCCGCAATCACCAGCAAAGCAATGGCTATCCAGGTTAATTTGCGGAGAGTATCCAGATTGGCAACGTGAGAAACATTATCAAAAACACCAATCTCTGTGTTGTAATGAATATCGGATAAGGGTTGAGCTGAAAAAGTGGTCGTCCATTCTGAATCGGTTTCCGCATCGCCCTTTTCAGCCGCTGATTCCAACTGCTCATTCAAATTATCAATCAGAGTGCCTTCGCTTAATTTCACAAAAAGCTGTGAACTGGAATTTGTGCTACCCCAATCGTTGTCTGCATAATTATCTTTTAACCACGTACTCTTAATTGTGGCGAAAGATAAGATATCAGTGAAAGCAAAATCTGTGTTATCCTTTGTATTAGAAACTACGCCTCCTATTTCCATGAATAATGAATCGCTGTATATAATTTGCCTCCCGAGCAATTCATCGTAAGGCAGTTCACCAAAATATTTCTTTGCCTGACTTTCTATTAGAACTACCTTGTTTGGAACTCCAAGAATTGCTTTGGACCCGGTGAGCCAATTATATTGTCCAACTAAATCGATATAATCCGGTACCGCAATTACCAAATCAGACTGGGTGTCCAAATCTTTCACAGAACCGTCATTCAGGGGAATTTCCACTTTGGCAGACCAGGTGTGGAAATTTGCGACGTTCTCAAGCCCGCTAAAATTTTCTTTAATATATACCGGTAGTGCTCCGCATACTCCTCTGTTTACTCCACTGAATGCTCCCCCATAAACAGAATAGATTCTGTAAATTCTATCCAAATCAGGATGATTTTTGTTGAAACTATATTCGTATCGAATCAAGGTAAAAATTGAGAAGCATGCTGTTATACCTATTGTTAAACCGAAAATGTTGATGGAAGTGTGAAGTAAATTGCGGATCAGGTTTCTCCAGGCGACAATTAAATTGCTTTTGTACATAACTGCGGGGTTTGGATGAATACGCTTAAAATTCAAAAAGGTGACAGTTTAGACCAAAAATTTTGGACTTGGCCGTCAAATATTACTAATCAAATGATGAATTTATGAAGTAAATAGTTTTATTGAATTGCAAAAATTTCAAAGGCAGAAATCAATCCCAAGCTTACTTTTCCAGAATTTTGGCTTCATGCTCAAACATCTTCTTAATATTGAAGAAAATTCCTTCCAGATTATACTTATTAGGTTTCACTGACAACAATTCGTAGGTGCTTTCCGTTTGAGCGGTCTCATTGTTGTACTCCAGTCCGAGATAATGCAGAATATCATATTCATGGCTATTCATAATTACGTGCATCGCGGTTTCTTTTGTCTTCCCATCACCTGTGGAAAGTATTGCTTCAGTAATTTTGCGAAATTTGTCATGCATGGCAGCGGCTAATTCCATTTGTCCTGTTTCTTCATAAGCTTTTGCCAATAGACTGACTTCCCTTAAATTGAAGGGGAACTTCATCAAAATTCTTTTTTCCATTTCAATTAATTCCTGGTAATCGTTAGGAGTGAAGATTTCCTTTTTCAAAATATTATTTAATGAATCGAATTGCAGGGGCAAGCTATAAGGATCATAATTCTCATGATAGATATATCCGTAATAGAGAATCCGGTAATGCTGTGTGCTCAGGGCGGTATCATTATCATGATACCTGGAAAGCAATTCAGGGTAGAAGTACGGAGAGGCTTTATCTTTAATTACTTTTGAGATTCCATCATAGTTTGGTGCCTGAAACTGTGCCGTAACCGAAATTGATAAAACGAGAAAGAATGCTATTAACCTTACCTTCATAACCAGATTCTTAATTACTAAAATAATTTGATTCCCATCATCATACAATCCTGAAATTCAATCAGAATAAATTTTGTCAATTTCAGGAATAGCTGTTTAAACACTAAAATTTACATCAATAATGCAATTTTTCTATTTTGAGTATAGAGATAACGTTTCTTTAACAGATTTCCGTTTACAGGGAAATGGAATTTTACTAAATTGATTGGCTAATCTTAATAAAAAGAAATCATGAAGAAATATTATGTAAACGGAACATTGGTTTTAGTATTAATTGTGCTTTTTGCCGGAGCCAATAAAACCGCTGACTTATTTGAAGGATTTGAAACGGGTACACCGGAGATTAAGTCAATGAGTTCATTGACCTTTGGCCCGGAAGGAATTCTATTTATTGGGGATACCAGGAATGCCGCAGTATTTGCAGTTGAAACAGGGGATACAAGTCCAGGAGAAGCTCCACAACGAATTAACATCAGCAACTTTGACCGTTTAGTGGCAGAGTCATTAGGCACTGATGTGAAAAACATTGATATACAGGATATGGCAGTGAATCCTATTTCAAAGAAGTTATACTTTTCTGTTCACACCAATGATGGCTCCGCCGTTCTTTTAAAATTAGAAGGAGAAAAGCTTGCAGCCGTTAAATTATCGGATATTCGATATTCGACAACCGGTTTGCATAATGCCCCGGGGGAAGGTGAAGTTGATGACAGAGGAAGATCAAAAAGAATCTGGTCGATTTCAGATTTGAACTATTTTAATGATCAGGTAATGATTACCGGAATTTCCAATCAGGAATTCGGTTCTTCTTTCAGAAGCATTCCATTTCCTTTTCAGGATTCTCAAAGCATGTCTTCCCTGGAGATCTATCACGGAAATCACGGAAGGTATGAAACCAATTCACCTGTCAGAACATTTATCCCAACCGAAATTAAGGGAGAAAAGTATATTGTAGCGAGTTACACCTGCACGCCATTGGTATTATTTCCACTTAATGAACTCAAGCCCGGCAAGCATGTAAAAGGAAGAACGGTTGGAGAATTTGGTTATGGAAATGCACCATTGGATATGATTATTATGCCAAAAGATGGAAAGAACTATTTGGTAATGAATAATTCCAATAGGCCGGTAATGATTATTGATATGGATAAGCTGGCAAGCTATGAAGGAGCACTAACAGAACCTGTTGAATACATTGCCGGGGTGGAACATACAACCATGCCCTGGGTTAATGTGCTGCAACTGGATAAGGTAAATGATAATCAATTTGTAATGCTGCAAAGAAGATCCAATGGAAATCTTGACCTCTGGAGCGCTTCACCAAGATGGTAAAGAAATTAATCCGGATAACCAGGTTATGCTTTTTGTGTAACCTGGTTTTTTTTTGCTTCATTTCATTTCATTCCTGTAAAATTCAAAGTAGTAATGAAGGGGTAGAAGTAGAAGTTATTTATGAAAGTGGGAAAGCTGCCGCTGTAAAGATTCATTCAAAGCTTTTGGAAGATAGGGATGCGTCAGACGATTTGAAGATTGAACTGGAGAATAATGAAAGTAATACCAATGTTCTCGGTGAATTTTATTGGAATGAAAATATTCTTTTTAAACCACTGATTCCCTTAACTCCGGGCAAAACATACCTTATTATGGCAGGAGGTGAGGCGATAGCTAAGTTTACAATTCCGGAATCTGATAATTCCAGCGTACCCGGCATCACGGAAATTTTCCCCGGGCAGGATACAGTTCCTTCAAACCTTTTGAAAATGTATCTCCAATTTTCAGAGCCCATGGGTGTGGACCACTCCGGTAAATTTGTCAAAGTTTTAGATGCTAAAGGAGACTCTGTCAGTCCAATCTTTCTTAACCTGGTTCCGGAGCTTTGGAATGAAGACAAGACAATATTGACCTTGTGGCTGGACCCCGGGCGGATTAAAAGAGGACTTATACCCAATGAAAGGCTTGGAGCACCCCTGATCGAAGAACGTTATTACACCTTAATAATTATGCCTGGCTGGAGATCAAAAAAAGGAACGGGGACAGGAGAGGAATTCAATAAGAAATTTTTTGTTTCCCACAGAGACAGCATTTCGCCTTCCACTGACAGTTGGACGTTGCTATTACCCCTGGCTGAAAGTAATGATCGGTTGGTTATTCATTTCAATGAAACGCTGGATTATATCCTGTGTCAGGAAGCGATAAGCATCTGGAAAGATACTGTAAGAATATCCGGCAAAGCAACCTTGACGAATGAAGAACAACAATTTAATTTTTATCCGGACTCGCCATGGAAAGAAGGCGATTACAAAGTTGAAGCAGAATCGAGGCTGGAAGATCTGGCCGGTAATAACCTGAACCGGCTTTTTGAAACTGATAAAACCCAGGCACCGCCGGTGCATTCAGCCGGGTCGCGTTACTTGCATTTTATTATTTCAGATCATAAATAGAAACCGGAGTAAGGTAATTTTGTTATATTCAAAAGTATATTATCAATTAACGCTATGTGGAAGATTATCCCGCTCTTAATTTTAATTTCAACGGAAGCCCTTGGACAGGAAGCTCCAAAGAAAGCAACAACCATTAAAGTTATAACCACCGATAAATTGGAGGAGGTCTTTCAGAAATATGAAAAATATCTTGATGATGAAGGCTATATTATTCGAAACAAGGAAAATCTAATCAGCCTTCAGACCAGTTTAAAAGAAAAGTCATTGGGACCCATGAGTTCATATAGTGTATATGTGGAATACTTGCTGGAGTTCAAACAAATGGAAGATAAAACATCTGTGACTATTACCGGAAACTATGCGGATAATGGAGGGATGAGTAAGAGTAAGGCAATTACCAATAAAGGAAGTTCCAATTTCGGAGTTGGATTGGCCTGGAGAATAATGAATGAGTTGGCTATCCGGTATCCGGGTGGCCAAATTTCCTACAGTATGGAGTAACTTCATCCTGTAATTATTGGGAATACTAAGCTTTCCTTAATTAAAAAATATTAATCGTACTGCGCATGAAATATTGGATACGAACCAAAATTGAATCATCTAAATCACATCTTGCTCTGCTAATATTCAGAGTAGCTGTTGGAGGAATGATGCTAACACATGGCATCCCCAAGGCCAGACGAGTATTTGCCGGTGATTGGAGGTTTGGTGACCCAATTGGTCTTGGATCCGAAGTTTCCTTGCTTTTGGCAACTTTTGCGGAGGCTGGCTGCGGTATATTAATTATTCTGGGTTTATGGACAAGACTTGCGTCAGTACCGCTGGTAATCACAATGGCTGTTGCCGGGTTTATTCATCATGCTCCTGATCCTTTTTCTACTAAAGAGAAGTCGTTCTTATACCTTGCTGCTTTCATTTTACTATTTTTCCTGGGAGGGGGAAAATATTCTCTCGACAGGACATTGAGTAAACCTGATAATTATTAAAATCACCCTTTAAATTCTTATTTCGTAGTTTTTCTTATTTTGATGTATACTTTTCTGCAGGCAATTAATTTTTCTGCGCAACGATCTTTTTTTCTTTTTTATTTTAAGCGGAACGTAATTACCTCAGAAGAAAATTATTTCTTTAAAGGACATGAAAAACTTTTTATGGAATCAATTTTAGTTTCTAAATTTTCCTTACGAACAAAAATTTTTTTGGTGTATGAAATGGTTTTTGAAATTTGTGCTTGAAAAAAAAATTGTAATATTTTCTTATAAATAAAATTTGTTTTATAAAAAATGTTATATTAACGGCAAATTAAAATGTCAAGTTATGGCCAAACAGAAAAAAGCAGGGAAGTCAGCAAGAAAAAAAGCTGCTCCCAAGAAAAAAGCAACTCGCAAGAAGTCTGCAGCAAAGAAGGCAGCTCCTAAGAAAAAAGCTGCTAAAAAGAAAGCAGCTCCTAAAAGGAAAGCTGCTAAGAAAAGTTCAGCTAAAAAGAAAGCGGCTCCTAAGAAAAAAGCTGCCAAAAAGAAAGCTGCACCTAAGAGAAAGAAGAAAGCTGCTGCTAAAAAGAGTAGTGCTAAGAAAGCTGCTCCTAAAAGGAAAGCTGCTAAGAAAAAAGCTGCTCCTAAAAAGAAAGCCGCTAAGAAAAAGGCTGCTCCTAAAAAGAAAGCTGCTAAGAAGAAGAAGTAGTATTGCAGACCAATGCGTTGGGAGTTTTTTGATGAGAATTGCCGCGTAGCGACAACCTGATTCCGACTCCCTTGCGATTCGCTTTTTTTGCAACATTTAAGTCTTCCTCAATTAATTGGGGGAGACTTTTTTTTTCGTCATAAACCCTGAAAAAAGGCTGAAAATGAAGAAAATCAATAATTTATGTAATATCTCAAACCAATGGAAGCGTTCAAAGAAAGGATAATATTACCATCGATAATAATGTCACTTCTTAGCCCTAAGGGGATTGAAAATAAATCATTCAAAGGCAATGCATAATCAAGGGCAATCATTGCTCCCGGTGAAACACCACCATACGAAAATGCTCTCAAATTAACTCCTGCTTTAATGTAAAAATTATCCTTCAGAACTATTCCAACAATTGCCCCGGGGTGATAAGTAACGATAGTAGTAGTTCTGTTTCCAACACCATCATACCACTTGTAGGAGTAAAGTCTGTGAGCACCAAATTCTACTCCGAGCAAATATCCGGATGGCAGTAAATACAAACCTTCGATAGATCCAAACCAGGAAAATCGATTGGTGTTACTTAATGATTGACCTGTCAAAAGCCGGTTACCTGCATCAACAAATGAAACTCCAAATCCATTGTGAACCGAAGCGTAAATATCCTGAGCTTGCAGCAGTGGTGCTCCGGAAAATACTAAGGCCGGAATCAAGATGATCAATACTTTAACTTTGCGCATAGAATTTCTTTTTGTGCAAAAATAAATATTTCCGCGTGATGAATAATAAAGTACTTGTGAATTTTCACTCTGGAAATATAGCTTTCTTAAAGTTAAACTTTAAGAAAGGCATTTTATTATCACATCATAAGCGCATTATCACTAACTGCTTGAACCAAAAGTTTAATTACAAGAAGTTTCTTATTAACATTTCTAAATTCCTTTTCAATATATTTTCATGTTTGTCCTTATATTCAATTTTGAATTAACTCCCAAATAGAGATGAATCACCTGAAAAATTTGAACTTAGTAATTTTATCCACTGCCTTTCTGGCTTTTAGTTGCACTAATGCAGAGAAAAACGCGGATGCTGTAATGACTGAAGAAGAAATAATAACCAAAGCCCGGGAAGTCCATGAGACTGTAATTACTCTGGATACCCACGATGACATTAATACTGCCAATTTTACCCTGGATAACAACTATACGATGGATTTGGATACTCAAGTGAACCTGGTAAAAATGGACAGCGGCGGATTAGATGTTGCCTGGTTTATTGTTTATACTGGTCAGGGAGACTTAAATGAACAGGGATATGCGGCTGCTTATGAAAATGCGATAGATAAATTTAATGCCATCCACCTTCTTGCGGAAGCAATAGCTCCCGATAAGGTCGAAATTGCCCTTACTTCCCATGATGTCAGGCGAATTGTTGAATCCGGTAAGAAAGTGGCCATGATTGGAATTGAGAATGGGTATCCCATAGGCACAAATATTTCAAGAGTGGAAGAATTCTACAACTTGGGTGGCCGCTATATGTCTCTCGCGCACAATGGTCATAGCCAGCTAAGTGACAGTAATACGGGAGAAGCAGACAGTGTCTGGCTGCACAATGGCCTAAGTGAACTTGGTAAGGAAGTTATTGCCGAGATGAACAGACTGGGAATGATGATTGATGTGTCACACCCCGGCAAAGAAGCAATGAAGCAAATGGTTGCACTAAGTAAAGCTCCGATTATTGCTTCACATTCAGCTGCCAGGGCGTTATGCAATCACAGTCGCAATCTGGATGATGAACAACTGATGTTGATAAAGAAGAATGGAGGGGTTGTCCAGACAGTGGCTTTTGCCAGCTATGTCAGTGAGGGAAAAACAAAGAAAAGGGATTCACTCATTCAGATTATTAACAAGGAAGTAGCTGCAGAAATGGGCTTTGAATTATTAGGAAGTTTCAGGGAAGTGAGGCAACTACCGGAAGCGGATCGGAACACCTATATTGCTAAATTCAGAGAAATGAGGACAAAGGCGGAACCAAGAATACAATCGGAAGTCGATCCTGTTGCACCCAGAGTAAATGTATCCGATTTTGCAGACCATATTGATTACATAGTAAACTTGATTGGTCTTGATCATGTGGGCATTAGTTCGGATTTCGATGGTGGAGGTGGAGTTGAAGGCTGGAACAATGCAGCCGAAACATTTAATGTAACGTTGGAATTAGTAAGAAGAGGATACACCCAGGAAGAGATTGCTAAACTTTGGAGTGGCAACTTGTTGCGAGTCCTGGATGAAGTTCAGGCGATTGCCGGACAAATTCAATCGGAAACATCTCAGTAGTTACACCTCCAGGCGTTTTTCGTAAGGAACCTCCTCCTCATATTCCAGGTATCGCTTTAGAATTCTGAGATACATAGCCCAGCAATAATTTGAAATCCTGAAGTGATCACTGTCAGATTGCCAGCCTGAGTGGTGAAATTTCACCTGGGTTTTTTTATCATTCAAAGACACAAGCTCAAAAGTAACTTTAGAGCCCATCCAGTCATTATCCGCCTTTATTAATTTCAGCTCGAATAAATCAGGTTTGGAAACAGAAGTTACTTCGGCCTCCCATGCATAACCGGGGCCAAACCCAAGTTTATAAATTTCTCCCGTTCTTGGGTTTCCGGAGGAATTTTTGCTCCACCATTTATCAAGGTAAATTGGGTCGGATACACCATTGAAAACTTTTTCAATACCCTGATTGACAACAAAATTATGATGAATTTCAGGCATAAAAATTATTTTGCTCCGGCATCAATAAAAACTAATACTTTGTCGGCTGATATATTGTCTGCTAACATCAATAATTGTGAAACTGGCATATAGGATTGTTTTACCTCTTCGTCTTTCTGTGAGTCTTTCAAAACCAGGTAATTCCACTTATACAGCTCATCGTAATATCCATGACCTGCAAAATAAATAAAGAGGTGGTCATTGGGTTTGTATTTCATGGTGGTAAACTTACGTATGGTCATCAGGAGCTCAACTCTGGTTGGATTTGAAACAAGTTCCGTATTAAATCCGAAATTATCGGCCAAAAGAGATTCAATTTTCTTTGCATCGTTTTCTATACCTTCAATTTTCTCCCAGGTATCATATTCTTCCACGTAAATTATTAAGGCATAATTTGTACTTCGGTCATCACGGTTGGCAAAAATGAATTCAGAACCGGGATCATTTTTCCCATAAGTAACCGTGTCGGCTTTCAATTCATTATTCTGGAAAAACTGAAACAATTCAGCGATGTGCAAAGACTTATCGGAACCGGTTTCAGATTCAAGTGCTTCAATCAGGGTACCGGTAAATTTTGAGGAACCAGCGGCTGAGTAAGACTTTGCTGAATTATTCAGATATACTCTGGCGATGACATCTTTTGATTGCGAATATAGCGATATGGAAAATATGCTGATACAGGTAAATATGAAGAGTATTCTCATGGTAATTTAATGAATGTGGAATCTAATTAAATTGGTTTAAAGTTCCAATTTATTATAGGGTGTGTTATCCGTCTTTCTTAAGATTTCCTGGTTTCATTTTAGGTCTATAAGTATAATATTGAACTACCTGTTGAATAGCTCTTCGAATTGCAGCATTGACAGGGAGCAATTCATTAGCCAGTCCATAATCAATTTGGGAAAGTCTTTTATAATAATCTGCTGTAAAGGGAATTCTCAAGCCATCTGATAATTTCGCCAATGTTTCAGGATATTCGGGAGAAGATTTTATGATTGAACAGGTAAACATGGTTGGTTTGCCGCTTTTATCACGAAGGGCAGAATAACCAAAGAGCCTGCATATTAAACCCCTGTTATTGTAATTGCCACAAAAACCCTTTTCAGATTCAATAACCAGCGGTTTAAAAAGCTTGCAGATTCTGCTTTCCGGTGCTTCTACAAACTTCATCACAGTTGCAAAATCATTTTCATGATAAAAATGATAGGCAAAGGGCAGGAACTCCAATACGCTGGCCTCTATATCTGGTTTCTGGCAACATTTACCACAGCCCGGGGCACATTGCAACCGGGTTGTACTTTGGAATTGATGGATCCGTTTATCCAATGACTTAAAAAGCCTTTCAACGGACCTTACCTTTGCTGACATTGTCATAAAACCACAGAAAAAAGTCTGCAATTCTAATCAAAATCCGGATCAGTTTTGCCGGTATCAGCGAATTATTGGGTGACCCGATATTTAGGGAGCCAGCCCAGGCTGCCATTGGAAGTTTGAACCCACCAAAAATCACTGAAGTGGCCTAAAACGGTGATTTGTTCTCCTTCCCGGATAGTTTCTTTTGAAACGCCTGAGGAAGAAGGTTCATTTAGGAGACTGGCAGTTTCATTTCTGATAACCTGTTCATCAATTGGAGAACTAATTGACTCAACAAATCTATTAAGTAAATAAGCTATTTGCTGATTAGGTAATTGTACTTTATAGTAATTCCTGAAACCACCAATAATTTTGAATACCTGGTGAGTTTTGATGGTATCTGGAAAACTCCCTTGTTTGAAAGCCGGAGAAATGTTTGGGATAAATAATTGGTCATTCATTGATCTTGCAAACAAGCCGATCAATTCCTGATTTACAGAAATAGAATCCGCTTCAAGGTTTGTTTCTTTAATAAAAAATAACGGATCCTGGGGCCCACGGCTGTATATTCCAAAATGAAGATGAGTGGGAGTACTCCTTGCATTTCCTGTATTCCCTACTGTACCGATGGTATCGCCGGCTTCAACCCAAGTATTTTCTTCAACGAGTTGTTCCTGCAGATGCGCAAAATATAAATTTTGACCTCTTTGCACGTCGTTAAGCCAAATAACATTTCCACCTAAATTGCGTTCACCCACAAATCTGATATAACCCTTTGTCGGTGCAATAATGGGTGTATATCTATTGGCAAATATATCAACACCGTGATGATTACGCTTACCACCTTCACGAGGGTCGCCGTAAAAACTACCTATGGCGCGGCTATCTTTCCCGGTAACGGGAAAAATGAGAGTCGGAACTTTTCGGATTGTGATGGAGTACTTTCCACCTCTAAGTAATTCCGGCTGCAATCTGACAATATAATCGGAATTTTCTCTTGCTTCAAATGCAAGTTTGTTATCTTCATCATCCGATGAGGCTACATGATTCCATTGCTTCAGGGAGTCGTTAACAATTCTGAATAAATCCATGAACAAGATGACGGAATCAGCTCCATAAGAGTAAACATTAATCATTAATTTTTGTCCCCGCTTTACCGAAAATCTATAACTCAATGCCTCCGCCTGTGATGGCTCCAGGTAAAAAGCTTCTTCAAATGGTGTCTCAATCCAAACAGGGCTAAGTAAAGCTTCTTCCGAACTTTTGATCCACTCACTTCCAAGAGCCGTCTTGTCAAGATTTAATTCCTCTAGTGAAAAAATGTAGGCCTTATGCTTGTTTGTGGGTTTGTATGCTTCAGGAACAATCTCTTCCTTACACGCGATAAGTGTAATTAATCCGCTAATTATTAGTATGATATTTCCTGAATTCACTTGCAAACGGGTTTAGCTGGGCTAAATTCTTATACGAAACTTATCACTTTTTGATTTAATTATTAATTCTGAGCAAGATTGAGTTATCACAATAAAATATTTACTTTGCTGTTACAACATTTAGTTGCACAGCTTAGAAATACCTATAGTTACCAGAGATGAAAGAGGAAATTCAATATGATGTGATTATTTTGGGTGGTGGGCTTGCCGGACTTACCCTTTCCATTCAATTAAAGAAATCAAATCCTGAAATTTCAATATTAGTATTGGAGCGACGGGCTACTGAAGCTCCGGCGGCTGCGCACAAAGTTGGGGAATCTACCGTTGAATTAGGCACCCATTATCTCAGGGAGATTTTAGATTTGAAGAGCTACCTTGACAAAAAACAACTGCCAAAGTATGGGTTGAGATTTTATCTCACGCCGCAGCATAAGGAAGATCTGACAAAGCGGGTTGAAATTGGTCCGAGAGTAAAGTTACCGGTTCCCAGTCATCAATTGGATAGGGGTATTTTTGAAAATGAATTATGCAGAATAACTTCTGACTTGGGTTGCAAACTGATTCTCGGGGCATCAGTAAAAGAGGTGAATTTTTCGGATGATTTTCACGAAGTATTATACTCAAAGAGCGGTGATAAATTTTCGGCCAAAGGCAAATGGGTGGTTGACGCTACCGGTAGAGCAGGAGTTCTGAAAAGGAAATTGGGATTTCAAAGACCTCTTGACCATGATGTAAACGCGGTTTGGTTCAGATATAACTGTGTTATTGATGTTGATGATTGGTCAGCTGATCCGGTTTGGTCAGGGCAACTTAAACCCGGCCTTCGAAAACTGGGTACCATACATTTTATGGATCACGGGTATTGGGTATGGATAATTCCCTTAACGGAAGGGTCCACCAGTATTGGCATTGTGGCCGATCAAAAGCTTCATCCGTTTGATTCGCTAAACACTCATGAAAAGGCAATACAGTGGCTCGAAAAAAATGAGCCGCAATGTGCTGAAAAGTTCAAAGAGAAAAAAGATGATTTGCTGGACTTCATGATATTAAAACATTATGCTCATCACAGTGGAAAATTTTATTCCGGTGAACGTTGGGGAGTAACCGGAGAATCCGGCGCGTTCCTGGATCCATTTTATTCGCCGGGAACAGACTTTATTTCACTTTCAAATTGCTGGCTGCACGATCTGATTACCAGATATTTAAGCGGTGAAGATGTAAGTGTTCGTTCAATTATCTATGAGCGGGTTCATACAGCACTTATTGACAACTGGCTGCCCATCTATCAGAATAAATATCCATTGATGGGTAACACCCAAATTATGGTATGTAAAATCTTTTGGGATTTCGCGACTTATTGGTCGATCCAGGTTCCCATCTTTGTTAATAACGGATTTACGAATATCAGATTGCTAACCAGGCTATCTTCTGAGTCTGAATCCATTTTCCAACGGTTAGGTAAATTGAATAACCAGGTTCAAAATCTGTTTGTTGCCTGGTCTCCTTATGAAAAAGAAACCTTTACACACAAATACTTTGATCCTCTTGAAATTGATTTTCTTAAAAATTTTCAGCAAAATATTGGAAAGAAGACTGCAACTCCGGAAGAACTCCTGGCCCGGCTGGAAAGTAACATGAACGTTTTGGAAAAAATTGCCAGTGAATTATTCAGAAGAGTGAATACCGTTGTAAATAATCAGCCCTATGATTTGGTAGTTAATCCGTACCAAATGGACCTGTCCGTCGGACCAGGCGATGGACCTGAAAATTTATTTGGTACGGATACATTAATAAGTGAAGATATTGATAAATTCTGGATGTATTCCTTTTCGAAGGATCCTGTTATTACCGCCTAACTTATAGATTTTGCTTGTAAAAAGAATTTCAGGTTTTATTTTTCTTATGCTTGTGAGCGGAGTGGCCACGCCTGGTCATTCACAAATGCTTGATATTGATCGCTATCAAATGATGATTGAATTTCTGGCAAAGAATGGCGGTCGATGGGAGAGTATCAGGGAGAATTATGACCAGAATAAAGTAGCCTCTGTGAAAGGAGATGGTTTTTACTGTTATATTGACCAGGATAAGAATTTCTTTCGCATTCGCAAAGTCTTTCATTTCAGGAATTCAGATTTTACTACCTATGAACGTACCTGGTACTGGCACCCCGCGGAAAAAAAAATTCTATTTATTACCTGGGCCAGTGATGGCAGAGTTGAAACAGGATCTGTTGAAGTTGTTTCAGAAAAAGCATTCGTTCTTACCTATGATGCCACTGATTCTGAGGGAAATGTTGTGAAGAGAAAAGAGGAAAATTTCATATCAGGCGATCGCGAATTTCAAACTAAAGTTTTGCAGTTAAAAGACAATGATTGGGAGGAAGTTGAACGATTTGATTGGAAGAGGTAGCTATTAATTAAGTTGATCTTTCAGAATATTCTCGCGGTTTAATCTTCGATGCAGCATATCGGAGTATTCTTTTGCCTTTTTGTTTCCAAATTCTACATAAGACGTCTGCGCCCACTTTATCGCCAAATCAAAAGATCCCAACACTTCATAAGCTATCGCGACATTATAAGCCAGCCGACCGGCTGTCTTATTATTCGAATTCTCAATTCCATTTTCCCAGGTCTCAGCTGCTTCTTTCCAAAGCCTGGTATCCGCTTGTCTGCGTCCACGCTCCATGGCCGCGTTCCGCTTGGGTTTCTTATAAAATTCACGGGTTATCCGGATAGGTTCCGGGGAAAGCCTTGAACCATACTGCAGACCGGCCGCGAAACTTACATCACGCAGGGCTTCCGTCTTATCAATTAACAGGCGAACTGCATCAGCAATGGTTACACCATTTACTTCCCAATCTCTGGTGGAGGAGAATAAAAATTCATCTACAACTTTTTGCAGAACAGGATCATATAATCGAACTCCAATGTCTGCAGTTGCAACTCCTTTAGCATAAATTTGGGGGAAGGGTATATTTACTTCTCCCACTTTTTTGGTGGTCATCCTCGTTCCATTGGTGACCAGGAATCTTGTGCTTAATACTTCCAGTGAAATGATGGCATCGGCTTCATATTTATCGCAAAGTGTTTCAACCTGCTCCCACGCGAACTGGACCGGGAATGCAGAAGAAAGATTTGTCCCGGGTAATGACTCTGTGGCTTTGATTGTTTGAAACCGGTTAACGGCTGAAAATTGAGATTCAATCCCAGAAAAAAACTGTGCAATCACTGCATTCCTGTCACCGGGTGTATCCGCAGACAAAATTGAGCCAATTATTTCCTTCTCTTTCGACTCCGGGCTTGACCGGTCAAGCAGTAATATTGTGTTTACTTCAGTTGGAACCGTGATCAATGCGGGTTGCATGGCTCTCATGTGCACAAGCCGCATGGAGCAAGATGATAAAATGATGAAAATCAGAAGAAAAATTGTGCGCATGAATGTTAATTAATAGACATAAACTTTAGCCAAGTTAGTTAATTTATTAAGTAATAACCCACAGAAAAAGTCATGGTGAGCAGGATAGTTTTGCCATTTTGGCACTAATTTAATTTTTGTTTTCGATGATTAACTCAAAATGGAAGCGGGCGAACAAGATTCAGACTACTATCTGTCATAAGTGTGGCAGTAAATCCAAAGTATTCCTTGCCTGCTAACTCTTCATATAGGTATTTCGATATTAATCCTTTACCATTTCACCCTTCTCTCTATCATATGGAACAATCCTGTCCCACTCATTGGCACTTGAGCGGGCAACAAATGCAACCACCGGCTCAGTGTCACTCATATTAAAGACTTCATGAGGAACTCCGGATTTGATGTAGATAAAATCGCCTGCGCCGTTTTCAAGAATCTTTTGCAATTTGTGGCCGAATTCATGCCGAACATTTCCCTGGTGAATATAAAGCATTACCTCAAAACCATCATGAACGTGGGCATAAGCCACTCCTCCCGGGGGTATTGTAGCTATGTTAATGGATAAATTTGTGGAACCAACATTTTTTGAAGACAGTCCTTGCTTATAGTGGATGCCATTCCAATTTCTTTTGTCTCCGCCACCACGAATGGTCAGGATACCATTATGATCTTCAACAGCATCAAGTTGAATATGATCTTCATCTTGTTTTAGCAGATTCTTTTTCATATGAATTTTAATTAGGAAATAGTCTCATAAATATAACTGATTAATATTGTAGTAAGAATTATTGGAATTACCCATTTTGCCCAGAGGAAAATAATTCCAGCTCCGGTTTTTGTTGCAAAAGCTTCTTTCGATTTTAAAAACCAGGTGATGCCAATTACCGCCATCAAACTTCCAAATACCTGCATCCCGGAACCAAAAATTAAATCAAGTATCGCAATCAAATCAGGATTTAAAATACTAGGTATGATTAAAAGGGATTGAATAAGGCCGCAAACCAAAATGATTTTCCTCCTGGAGATTCTTTTAACTTCATGATTTACGCTGGTAATAGCAACTTCATGGGCTGCAACAAGAGAAAGAAATGCAACCAAGGAAATCGAAAGCAGGAAAAGCGTACCAACGAATCTGCCGCCGGGCATAACTTCAAATAACCTGGGTAATGTTGAAAAAATAAGGCCCGGCCCAGAAGCCATATCAAGATTAAAAATCAAAATTGACGGCACAAGGAACAAACTGATTAGCATGGATGATCCTAAATCTCCCAAACCTGTATATAAAGCAACCCCCGGAATCTGTTCATTATCCTTCATGTATCCTGAATAAACTACGACAAATGTTCCGCCCAGACCTACAGAAAAAAAAGCCTGGCCGAGGGCGGCAAAAATTTCCGTGGCTGAAATAACGCTGAAGTTTGGCTTGAGGAAAAGGATTAACTTCTCAATAGCACCAGGAAGGGTTAACGTATGAATGATTATGTAAATTAGTGCCATCAGAAAGAAGGGTATAATCCTCCGGCTAATCCATTCGATTCCTTTGTTCAGACCTTTATCGACTACCAATAATGAAACAAGAATAAGAATAAAGGTTCCGGCAAATTGGATTGAAGGATTGGCCAGCAGAGAATTATATGCGTCAATATTTTTGCCGGAGAACCCAGCCGCTAAAGAAAACCCTGTGCTGAAAACGACACTACTTACTATAATTCCATAGTAGGAAGCGGAAATGGTAATGACGGTCACCAATAAGTAACCAATCCATGTACCCGTTGGATTTCCGAATGCATGTCTGAAGGCTCCCACTGTGCCATTTCTGCTTCGTTTTCCAAAGTGCATCTCGGCCATCAATGCTGGAATGGCCAAAAGGAGTGTAAATACCAGGTAAATAGCCAAAAAAGCGCTGCCTCCGTAACTTCCCATCATGTATGGGAATCGCCATACATTGCCCAGCCCAACAGCTACTCCAATTAGGGTTAAAACAGTGGTAAGTCGAGATGAAAAGACTGATTTTACTATTGACATTAAACAAATTAGGTTACGCCAATGTCGTTATTTTAGAGGTTTCTTAGCAACCATTTGCTATAAATGGATGTATATATGAAGGAAAATACATCTTAACCGGATATAATACTTGACCTTATGCTAAAAAATTACCTGCTGGTTTCATTTAGAAATCAAATTCGTAACAAAGGCTATTTCACTATCAATCTTTTTGGTCTTACCCTTGGAATTGTTAGCAGTCTTTATGGATTTCTGTGGATCAAAGACGAATTATCAATAAATACTTTTCATAATGATATGGAACGCATTGCCCTGGTAAGGGCAAATTGGCAACAGAGCAACGGAAATATTTCTACTTTTTCTAACACACAGGGAACAGTGTATCAGGCAGCAAAAGATGAGGTAGCTGAAGTTGAACACGCCACAAGGGTTTCCACCTGGGGAAATTCTATTCTGATGAAGTCTGGGGAGAATTCATTCATTGAAAAGGGAATTTACGCGGACAAGGAATTTTTTGAAATATTTAATTTCCCCTTTACGGAAGGAGACGCCCAGGTTGCCATAACACAACAAAATACCATTGCAATCTCAGAAGAGTTAGCAAAGAAATATTTTATTAATTCAGATCCTTTAGGAAAGACGTTTGAACTCAATGGCCGGGTTGCAACGGTAAGCGCAATTTTTAAGAATGTTCCATCTAACTCCACTCTTCAGTTTGACTTTGCGATGCCTTTTGAGGACTTTTTAAAAGACTATGGATACGAAGCAGATTGGACAAATTATGATTTCTATACGTTTGTTAAACTTAATAATGCAAGCGACTTCGAAGCAGCCGATTTAAAGTTTGAATCCATGATTCAGAACCATTTATCCGAAGATGTTAATGAGTGGTTGTTCCTTCAACCATTTAATGACATATACTTATATTCGAAATTCACTGATGGAAAGGTTACCGGAGGACGAATAGAATACGTTCGGATTTTTAGTGCGGTTATTCTTTTTATTCTGTTTATCGCTTGCATTAATTTCGTTAACCTGGCTACATCCAGGGCTGCCAATAGGTCTAAAGAAGTAGGAGTGAGGAAAGTAAATGGCGCTCATAAGTCTCAGCTGGTTTTTCAGTTTCTTACAGAATCTTTTCTGATAACGCTAATTTCATTGGTTGTTTCGGTAGTAGTAGTTGAACTGTTCTTGCCCGGATTTAATTTTCTTACTGAAAAATCAATAATTATAAATTACGGGGATGGCTTATTGCTTTTCGGATTAGCCGCTATTGTGATTGTAGTGACGCTGGCATCAGGCCTTTATCCTGCGTTTTATCTTTCGGGTTTCAAGCCGGCATTGATATTAAAGGGATCGTCATCAGTTGCCGTAGGTGGAATTACGCTTCGTAAATTTTTAGTAACCTTTCAATTTGCTTTATCCGTGATCCTTCTAATCAGTGCTTCCGTGATCAGCAATCAGATTGATTTTATCAGAAATACTAACCTAGGATTTGACCGGGAGAATGTGGTAATCATTTGGTCAAGACCTGGCATTAGCAACAATTTCGAATCTTTCAGAAATAAAGCTTTGGAAAATCCGGAAATTGTAAATCTTGGAGCATCAAACCAGATTCTGCTTGATGTTAGTAACTCAACAACATCAGTAAACTGGCCTGGAAAAACAGATCTGGATGATATTCAATTCAGGGCAATAATCACTGGAATGGATTTTCTTGAAACGATGGGAATTGAATTGATTGAAGGAAGGTCTTTCAACAGGGATTTTCCATATTCTCAGGATGATTCACTAAAACAATTCATCATTACAAAAAAAAGTGCAGAAATGATGAAACTTGAGAATCCGCTGGGAGCCCTGATTTCACTTTGGGATTCCCCGGGAACTATTGTTGGAGTTGTTGACGACTTCAACAGTAAAAGCATCCATTCCCGGCTAGACCCAATAGTATTCATGCTTGATAGCAGGAACCAGGGAAGGGTATTTCTGAAACTCCAGGAAGGCCAGACACTGGCCGGCGTACAAATCATAGAAAATCTTTATAAAGAATTTGAGCAGAATTATCCATTTGAGTACTCCTTTATGGATGATTCGTTTGACAGGCAATATAAACTTGAATCTCTGACAGAAAAGCTGGCAAATATGTTCTCCCTCATGGCTATTGCCATCTCCTGTCTGGGATTGTTTGGACTTACTTCTTTCCTCATTGACAGAAAAACCCGTGAAATTGGAATTCGGAAAGTCCTGGGTGCTTCGGTGTCAGGACTAATTATTAAACTATCTTCCGGCTTCATGAAATTGTTTGTGCTGGCAGTGATCTTTGGCAGTTCCATCGCTTATTTCCTGATGATAAACTATCTTAAAAAGTTTGCATACCACATGGATTTTAATTTTTGGATAATTGGAGTAACAGCAGGCGTTTTATTCCTGATTTCTCAATTAACGGTTATCTATCACATTAGTAAAGCCGCCCTGTCAAACCCCGCCGAAATACTTAGGAATGAATAATTTCAGCTATTTTGATTTTGGAATTGAGATTTTCTTAATCAGATAGAGTAAATTTTGGTTTGAGTCGTCTTTAGTATAATGGAAGAGACTCAAGCCATTTCCATGTCAACAGACGCACAGAAAAACCTGGTTGCAGCAGTTAAGGAATACAGTAAGCGCCTTTTTAGCTTTATCCGTAAGAAAGTTAATTCTGATGAGGACGCGAATGATATTCTTCAGGATGTCTGGTTTCAATTTAGCAACATTTGGTACAGTGAGTCGATTGAACAGGTTGGAGCATGGTTATTTACCGTGGCCAGGAATAAAATAACAGATAAATACAGGAAGAAGAAGACTGAACTCATCGATGATTATGCTTACGAAAATGAGGAAGGTGAAATTCAGTTTCCCAAAATAATGATCTCGGAAAGTTTCTCTCCTGAAAATGAACAGTTAAGAAATTTATTTTGGGATGAATTACTAAATGCATTGGATGAATTACCAGAGAATCAAAAAGAAGTATTCATTATGAACGAGCTTGAAGATTTTACATTACAAGAAATTGCAGATAAAACCGGTGCGAAATTAAAAACAGTGATTTCCCGAAAAGGGTATGCTGTAAAACATTTACGAATACGGTTACAATCATTATATGAAGAATTTTTTAATTATTGAAAATGATGTTCAGGACTAAAAATCGGGTTAAGAGAATTACGGCATTCGTGGTTTTCGGAACTATCTTTTTTGTAGCGATTGGCTACCTGGTAATGGTTCTTTGGAATGGCTTGATTCCGGAGATTTTTTCTTCCATGCCGGAAATAACTTTTTGGCAGGCTGTGGGCCTTCTTATTCTTACCAGGATTCTTTTTACAGGATTTCGTCCCGGAGGTTACCGGAGACGTGGAGCCTGGAGAAATAAATGGATGGAAATGTCGGAAGAAGAACGCGAGGAGCTGAAAAGAAAATGGAAGGAGCGATGTGAGAAAAAAGAGACACCCGATTAAAGTAATTCTGAAAGTTCATCGTCTTCCTTATAAATAATAATTACGACAATGAGAAGATTTAAATTTTTCCTGATTCCTATAGTGTTGATTTCGTTGGCAATTTTTGCAGTCTTCGTGTTGATGTCATTATGGAATTGGTTAATACCGGAGCTTTTCGGATTGGGTACAATTACATTTTTACAGGCGCTTGGCTTGTTACTGTTGCTTAGAATTTTGATCGGTCCTCGATTCGGTTTTCCGCTTTTCAGAAGATACGCCATTTCCGGATTTGGCAATCCAGGCAGACGACATTACTGGAGAACAAGAATGCATGAAAAGTGGAATAACATGAATGAAGAAGAGCGAGCCAAATTCCATAATTACCGGTGCGGATCTTTTAAAGAAAAAGAAGATAAAGTAGATGAAAATAGGGATGAAACCGCCAAATCAGAAAATTAATTAGAGTTCTCTAATTCTTTGTGAAGCTGCAATGTTCTTTCATTGCGGCTTTTTCTATGATCAGGCGAAAGTTACATTATCATTAGTAAGCTCATCTTTTGCCTCAGATGGCGGGTAAACGATCTCATCATAAGCGGAAAAAATAACGCAAAGGGAAAATGGTAAACTTACTATTAGTCCAAAACCGCACGTTATTACCGTACTTATAAAAATAATAACTCCCAGCAGTAGATACATACCCAGGAAATGAAAAAATTTTTGGGCAATAATCTTTCTGCTGGCTTCCATTGCATCCCAAAACTGAAGTTCAGAATCTGCAATCAATGGAAGTGTGAATGAGTAGGAGATATGCAGGTACAGTGAAATGATAATGATTAATGTCAGCAAAAGCATTACATAGTTGTAATTAGCTTCGATGGCAGATGATATAACCTCAAGAACTTCAGCCGGTCTGACTTCGCCTGCCATATATTGTTCAAGTAAGCCGGGTGGTAAGATCTGGTTTGTGAGGATGTAGGAAAGTGGTAAGAGGAAAAAACTTATAATAAGGAAGAATATTAGGATCTGAATGAAGTAATTAAATCCACGGAAAAATTGTGAGAATTCATCTTTCTTTTTCAGCAAATTGCGGCAAAATATATAAACTCCTGCCATTAAAAGATATTGAAAAAGGCCACTGACTACACTGATCAAGGGAGTAACAGATACTACTACTATGATTACAATGAATAGAATTGAAAAGCCGATAAAACTTCCCGAACCAAGTTTAAAAAGCTGCCAGCCTCTGCTGAAATATATGCCCATGTCAAATTCATATTTGTCCGGAAAGGGAATAACGTTTTTATCCATAATATTTTTTCTTAAACAGGAATGAAGGCAGATAGTAAACAAAAATAATGGCCAATGGAATGGTAAAAATAATCAGTGAGTTCATCTCGAGAGCAGCCACAAAGTTTCCTTGCAGAAACAGAATAATTGCCCTGTTCATTCCACAGCCCAAACAATTTAATCCGGTAAAATGAGTAAGCAAACATCGCGGAAGCCAGGTTTCAATTCCCGAAGCATTCAAGACAAGCAAAATGGCATAAATGATAATTGATATGCCAATTATAACCACTCCGCTTCCCGGCTTAAAACTCATTGTATAAAACTATTCCTTTATCACATCTAAATCAATATTAAAATTACGCATTGAATTCAGATTTTAGGATTTAGCCTTATCTTGGCTCAATTTTCTTCCAAAACTTTAAAAGATTATGCATTGGACTGAACTAGTAGGTCATTTCGGAGCGCTACTTAGTAGTATTACATTCATACCACAGGTTTACAAAGCCTGGAAAACAAAAAGTGTAAAGGATTTAAGCATGACAATGATTCTTATTGTTTTCAGTAGCACTATAGTATGGCTGGTTTATGGATTTTCCTTTTGGCTGTGGCCTGTAATTATTGCAAACCTGGCTATTTGTTCTTTAAGCCTGATTCTGGTCTATTTTAAATTTACTTTCACGGCATAAAAAATAGGTAACAATTCAGCCACGCATTAATTCCGGTTGATATTTAGACGTTATTCTGATTTATTATTGCCATTTGCTTGTTTTGAAGCACCTAAATAAATTGAGTTAAAAATCAACTTATAAGTACCTCTTGGCTGGGCACGGAATTGAGGTCGGAATCCAAAAAGAATTATTCTCCCATTGCCATAACCAACATTCATTACGGCACCCATATTTTTTAATCTGTTCACTCCATTGCCCCAACCACTCATAAGTATCTCGGAACTTGCATACCGGGTTACAATTTCTACATCCGGTTTCTCTGCAGGTTTTGTTTCTTCACGGCCTCCTTCTGCATATCGCCGCTGTGAAACAACATTGAATGCTTTACTTCTTTGAAAAGAAGCCCCGGTTTCCTCCTGCATTCCATAAGCAAGAGGGTTATTTAAATCATTCTTAATTCTTACAATAGATCCCGGAATGAAAAACTGACTGGAAGACAAATTACTGGTGATATCATCCACCGGAAGTCCAAATTGCTCTATTGCAAGATCGGAAGCATCATCAAACATTATCAAAACTCCTCCTTGCTTGGTGAAATTCTCAATAGCCAGAAGTCCTTCAATTCCAATACCTCCCACGTATTTCTCAGGCATAGAACCCGGTTCATGCCCATTCATTATACCATTGGGGCTTTGAGCAGGGAATATGATAGCGGAATAAGCAGATAAGTTTTTCGAGAGAATATCTTCATTATGAAGGGTGTCCAGATCAAAATCATATTGTTCTAAAACAAACCGCGTCCAACCTTCATCCATGTTGGCCTGCCATGATTTATAAACGCCGACCTTAACCTTTCCAAGGTTCCGTAAATTCCCAGAAGGCTTCGTTTTGATACCGGCAATGGTAACGCCTAACTCTCGCGTTAATGTTTTTACAAGATTTTCGGTATTATTACCCTTCTCAATAATAAATGTGCCTGCAATAAAATTACTCTTGCCATCAGAAAATGGTTGGTCGCTGATTAAAACTTTCTCACCGGCATTTATCAGACGGTTAACAGCTTTATAGCTTCTGTTCTCGTTGTTGCTCAATGCGTATCCATAGGTTGCTGAGCCATCAATTTTGCCGGCGGTGACGTCAATTTGTTGAGTGAGGACTCTAGTGTTAGCAGAAAATGATTGATCGATTCGATCAACTTTAACTCCCATTTGCATAGGCAAAGTCCATCCGGTCAAATCATAGGGAGAGATTGGCGGCCCGCCTGGATATTGATATAATTCCGGGTAATTTTGCTTTTCCAATAAATCTGCAAGATAAGGTCTGAATGCCTGGGCTCCATAAAGCACGTAACTCCCGGCTTCATATTCCTGGCCACCGGCAGTGAATTTTGAAGTTGCCTGACTCGCTTCAATTCCGCCCTGCATAAGTATGTTTACCAAATTATTTGCTTCACCTGCATCCCACTGATTTTTTGGTATAACATAGGCATAAGCTCCGGCTTCATCTTCAATTGCATCGCGACCCATGTCATAAATCCCTTTCAGAAAATATTCCTTCCTTGAAGACGCAAGATCAAGTATCGCCATTGACGCTTCAATCATATAATTAATCGGATCCCGGAAATGGGATTCACCACCTTTCCAGGGATATGGATAAAAAATTTCAGTTCCATTAGGAGTTTTCCCCCCAACCATTTTGGGAATTGAGTCCGGAGGATAGTATCTCGGAGTAGGAGTGGTGTGGGCGGTTTCCGTTAAGATACCAATCATATTATGATAGTAGGGAACCGTCCGCATACCGCCATTCCACCACATCTCATAAGTGGTTTGCGAAATTGCTCCCGGCATTTTCTTGGAAACAAACCTGCTTGCCATTGCTGCACCCACCATATTTACACCGGTTGTTACACCTGGATGTATTTTATCATTAACCGGGCTGCGGAAAGGAGGGATAAAAATTCGGGCCCACGCCGGAGAAGACTGGTGGTGATTATGCACAATTTGTGGATACCATTGATTATACAATACGGTTGTGGCTGCTTTTGTCTCAGGCATGTTGCTCATAAACCAATCCCGGTTATTATCATGACCCACATATTCCTGG
>DASWHX010000202.1:0-34055 GCA_036397995.1 Cyclobacteriaceae bacterium | reverse complement strand
CTTTAACGGCGATGCCATCAGAGCTTACTACAATTTTGAGTATGACAGTAGCTTCCCCTGAAAAAAAACTCAAAGAGTGGGACGCGGTTTTCCAACCCGCAGAATTTTCCGACCAGCCTTGGACAAAATTGTACCAATTGTTGCCACCTGACAAATTTGTTCCCAGCTTTGACCACGATTCACCTAAATCGGTTGAGAATTCAACCCAGGCAAAATCGTATCCCGGTTCCAATTCATGGTTAATTGCAAATTGAAAACTTTCAGACCCATTGGCTGATGAGAAATCAAATAATGGACTATATAATTCTAATACAGCATTATTATCATAATTCCCATCTAAATTGGTAACAAAACTATTAAGGCCCGTATGTGGGGCGTTTAGCACATTACCCGCGGGATATCCCAATTCCCATGAGTTCACAACCTGATCCTCCGTAACCCAATCCGCATCTCCGGATTCAAATCCCGCAGTATATGGTAATGTAGAACCTGATGAACCAATAACAATTAGTTTCTTAGTAAAACCATTATTGGATTCAATAAAATCAGAAATTTGAGCGGTTGCTGTTAAGGTATATCCGCCAGGCTCGTCAAAGTAGTAAGCAGGGTTTAGCGCTAGCGATTGTCCCTCCGTCAGGGTTATATTTTGAAAAGTTTCCTGATGTAAGACTTCCAGATTTCTAGTTATTTCGACTTGTATTGAGAATGGAGTAGAAATGTCAGTTCCAATGTTATCTACATTAATGGTGCTCTGCTCAGATGTGAGGAGAATATTATTTTCTTCAGCCGATATTTTCATGTCCGTGAAATTGGAAACTATTTGGACATCATCAATCAATATACCTTCTCTCGTTATAGATTCATCAGAGGTAAAAACGATTCTTAACATTACCGATGGTTGATCCGCCAGCCCGGAGAGTCTGATACTGGCAACACTCCAATCCGGGTAACTACCTGACCATCCTTCGCCATTGGATAATGTTTTATTATACCAATTTTGACCGGCTGTCAAATCTCCAAGGACTGTCCAGATTACGCCCATATCCGTTGAATATTCGATATAAGCTCCATCATAGTAATTCTCAATAATAAAGGCTGTGGAGATTAAGAAATAAGGATCGGTCACCATTCCTGAAAAATCAAACTCAGGAGACTCAAGATAAAGGTTGGCGTTGTTATCATAATCACCATCCAGATTCGTTCCCCATACCTTTATGCCTGAGTGCGCAGAATTTAAAGAGAACCCGGTTGGAGTCCCATATTCCCAACCATTAGGGGCTCCATTATTCTGCGCGATCCAGCCTCCATCATCAGCTTCGAAATCTTCAAGGTAGGGGAATGAAGAAATCTGGCAAGATGCCTTTTGAAAAATTACTGTGAGGAGTACTATAAATATAAGTAGCCCCTTTGATTGGTTGATTGTTTTCATGCCTGATTAAAGTTTTAGTTTTGAATAATAATTTGTCACAAATGAAGCTATTCGAAATCAAGGTGAATGGTAAGCTGGTTCCAAAATCTGGTAATTATATCCCAAAAATTTTGGCGTTCTCCTGGCTGGGTTAAAGCGATAAATTTAGCTAACTATTTTTGAGTGATGTTCTTATCCATCACTCGCCTGGAACAAGGTTCAATTGTAGCAGGACAAGTTAGCAGCATGCGAAATTATTGGATAATTTTCCTAACTCCATTTATATAGAGAATACCGGATGAACATGAGTCGTCACATTCATTTATTGCAATCAACTGAAGTGGGTTTAGGCAGTCTGATATTTTGAGAGATTCTAATAATGTTACCATTAAAAACTTCCTGGAATCATTAGTGATAATATCCATCATAATCCAGTGATGGCAGGCATTGTATATTCAGCCGAAGATATTTCCAGGGGAACAATACTTAAGCGGTTAAAATCCTGCAATTCTTGATAAATACGTATAAATTAGTTATATTTGCACGTATAATTAATTCTATTGACAATGGACACAAAACTGACACTCAAGCTTGACGATAATATCATTGAAAAGGCAAAAGTTTACGCGAAGAAAAGAAAGACGAGTCTTTCTAAGCTAATTGAAACATATTTAGATTACTTAACATCAGGCAATATGGAAGCTGGTGAAATTACTCCTTTGGTCAAAAGTTTATCCGGTGTATTAAACCTTCCCAAAAATTATGATTACATGAAATCATATAAAGACCATATTCTAAAAAAATATTCTAAATAATTATGATTAAAATTTTCGTAGACACAGACGTATGCATTGACTTGCTATCTGAACGTATGCCATTTAATATTCATGCCGCTAAACTATTTTCACTTGCCGACAATCATAAAATAAAAATATTTGTTTCATCAATTTCATTTGCCAATATTGACTATGTTTTGCGTTCGCAATTTTCTGGTAAAAGTTCAAGGCAAATGCTTGCTAAGTTTAAAACTCTTGTAACCGTTTTACCTTTTGACAGCAAGACCATAGACTTATCAATTGCATCGGACTTTGCAGACTTTGAAGATGCTATACAATATAATACTGCAATTGAAAATGGTCAGTCAATTTTAATAACCAGAAATACGAAAGACTATAAAAAAGCACATATACAGGTGCTAACACCAGAGACATTCTTGACAAGCAGATTGTAACCGCCAAAGCCTGACAGCGTGTAGCAAAATAGACCGATCGAACCTAACGCTTAAAAAGGCAACTTTGCTTACCCGCAAACCCTTAGCAGCAACTTGCCCTTTTTAGAACCACTCTAAAATCGACATTTACATTTTCATAGCCATTGTTATTGCTGTTACATGCCCTCGGGTACGTACATCAAGGTGTGCAACACTTCCACTTTTTATTTTAGGTGAAAATTGATTGATTTTCAATCTCGGCAAAGTGTGGCACACCTAAAAGGCCCTCTGTTACATGCCCTCGAATATGTGCATCAAGGTGTGCCACACTTCCACTTTTTATTAGGTGAAAATTTATTGATTTTCAATGTCAGCAAAGTGTGGCACACCTAAAAGGCACTGAATTAGAGCGGGTTTGATTATCATACTGGCAGGATTTTCTTTGGATTTAATTTCTCATAAAAATCTGTTATTTGAGTACAAAGATTCTTACATTTAGAAACCTTCCTCATTTTTCATTATGCAAGACACCAAATATTCAATTGAGAGTATTTCTGTCCGGTTTGGATTACTTACCACTGTAGGTTTGCTGGCATATTTTTTAATCATGAAATTCGTGGGCCTGGTACATATCGTAGAACTACGGACCTTGAATTTCCTGGTACTGGTAATAGGTATTTACAAAGCCTTAAAAGCCTTCCAAAAAAATAATGAGCAACCAATGGGATACCTGCAGGGTTGGGGAATTGGCTGCTTAACCTCCTCGGTTGCCGTCCTGCCGTTTGCATTATTTATTTTTATCTACCTCCAACTTGATCCCGCGCTGATGGAATACATCCGGAACCGGGATGAGTTTGGCAGATTCCTGAACCCGTACATGCTTGCATTCGTGATTGCTTTCGAGGGAATCGTTTCAGGCCTGGTGCTCACTTT
Source organism: Cyclobacteriaceae bacterium (assembly GCA_036397995.1). Lineage (GTDB taxonomy): Bacteria > Bacteroidota > Bacteroidia > Cytophagales > Cyclobacteriaceae > DASWHX01. Next base: position 30,504 of record DASWHX010000202.1, on the reverse strand, counting down.
TATTTTACTCCAGTGGATGATGAAAAGTCATCTCAAGGGAGGGGGACTTCGCTAATTACTTCCCTTTCTATCCTTTTAAAGAAATCTCTTCAATCCAAAACAGGTTTTTTTGGCGTAATTTGGTCTAATTGTTCACTGCCTCCATTATTTTCGAGTCAAAATTTAATAACCAGCCCCATTGAATTCCGGAATGATTCCATCGAAGTATTTTGAAGCCCTCGATTTCATAAAAAAAAGGATTAGCGACTCTCCTGAAATCGGGATCATCCTGGGCACAGGCCTTGGGGACCTGGCGAAAGAAATTGATATAAAATCTGAAATTTCTTATAGCGATATCCCGCACTTCCAGGTTTCCACAGTAGAATTTCATGAAGGTAGATTACTTTTTGGAACGTTGGGAAATAAGCAGGTAGTAGCCATGAATGGCCGGTTCCATTATTACGAAGGGTACAATATGGAACAGGTTACTTTCCCGGTACGAATTATGAAACTGTTGGGTATAACGCATTTATTTATTTCTAATGCGTCCGGGGGTCTTAATAGCGCGCAGGAAATAAGTGATTTATTGATAATGAAAGATCACATTAACCTGTTTCCGGATAGTCCCCTGCGGGGGGAACATAACGAGGAGTTTGGGCCGCGGTTTCCTGATATGAGCGAACCTTATAACCGGGACCTGATTGCAAAAGCGGTGGACATTGCCAAACGCCTGGCTATCCGGGCTCATGTGGGCGTATACGCCGGAGTGGCCGGGCCCGCGCTGGAAACTCCTGCTGAGTATGAATACATCAGAAGACTAGGGGCGGATGCGGTCGGCATGTCTACAATTCCGGAAAATATAGTCGCCCGCCAAATGGGTATTGATTGTTTTGCCATTTCAGTGATTACTGATTTGGGAATCGAAGGAAAAATAAAAAAAGTTACGGTAGAAGAAGTGATTGCCGCCGCTAAAACCGCGGAACCGGGAATGACTAAAATTATGAAAGAATTAATCCAGGGAATCCAGGCGTAATATGAAAGGGAAAAAGACGGTGGGAATTTATATAAAAATTGTGGCAGGAATTTTTATTGTGCTTCCTATAATCGTAGGGTCAGGTCAGAGTTTTGCACAAGGTCAGGTGAACTGGGATTGGTGGTGCACTAACACCGGTCAAGCCATTGGATGTCCTACCGATAACTGGGTTGACTATATTTCGATTTCACCGGGCGGAATGGGACCAAACGCTTTGCCTGTGCCTTCCGTAGCAAAAGGAAGAGTTGATAATGAACTTAGCCTGGAATTGGGAGCGCAGGCTCATTTTGGAGCGGGTGATAATACCCAAAACCTCTGGACGTATCTGAATGTTAATCTTGCTAAAGACATTGCATCACTGGTCATTTATGCAATTCCCCAGGAACATTTCGATGTCTCCGATCAAACAAGGGACGAAAGAATGCTTTCAGGAGAATATTTTGAACCGGAAGGTTTCGCGAAGGGCGATGTATATTTTGGCATGGAAATTCAAATTTTGAAAGACCGGCCAAGAGGCCCGGATTTGTTGCTGCGGGCCGTAACCAAAACTGCAAGCGGATCGGAAACCGGTGGTGCCAGGTTTACTGATTCCCCCGGATACTTCATTGATGTAAGCGCCGGGAAAGATTTTCAATTGGGTGAAGAAAACAAATGGCTGCGACCTTACGCCAACCTCGGTTTCTACGCCTGGCAAACTTATGACAGAAAGCATCCTCAGAATGACGCACCCATGTATGGCCTGGGATTGGATCTGATTCTAAATAAAAATTCATTCTCAACTTCTCTTTCCGGTTACGCGGGATGGAAAGATAATGGCGATAAACCACTTGTTTATCGTTTGGAATACACGCGAAAAGCAAAGACATTTAATTATCTTGCCCAGTACCAACTTGGATTCAACGACTTTGATTACACTTCTCTAAAACTTTCAATAATTTATCATACAGAAAATCTTTTCAGAAAAAAGAAGAATAGTGAATAGGGTTATATATATAATTTTTCTGATTTCCTTTTTTTTGCTGACTACTTCCGGTCTGGTTTGTAGTCAGAATAAAGAGTTGCCCGACAGTGTGAAACTCAACGGCAAGTATATACGTGGGTATTTTACCAATACCTGGGCAATGATTAAGTCACCGGCGAACTGGGAAGAAAAAGATTGGAGGAATTTTGGAATGACGGGCGCGGCAACTTTTGTTTTATATATTTTTGATGAAGATATTGTGGATTGGGTGAGCGAAATACGATCAAACGAATCCAACACGGTATCGGATATTTTCGAACCTTTTGGAAATAGTAGCGTATTAATGCCCTTTTCTGTGCTCTTCGGTACTTATGGCATTGGCGTTTTAACCAAAGATTACCGGTTAAAAAAATCATCATTGGTTGCCTTGCAAAGTTTTGCTATCTCCGGTTTTTTCACCCAGGCCATAAAATTTGCAGTAAACCGCGACCGCCCATTCCGGGGTCATCGGGCATTTCCTTCCGGCCATACTTCAGCGGTCTGGTCTGTGGCTGCCGTATTTGCCTATGAGTACAAAGATAAGATGTGGGTTGCCCCGGTTGCATATAGTCTTGCAACCCTTACTTCTTTGTCAAGGATAAATGACTTACGTCATTGGCCAACTGATGTGGTATTTGGATTTGCATTAGGATACTTTACCGGCCGGTACATTTCCAGAATTCATGACCGGAATGTTGAAAAGAATCTTAACTTATCCTTAAGCCCATTTTATGGAAACGAATTCAAGGGGTTGAGTTTGGTATATCGATTCAGATGAAATGAAAATTGAAAATAAAATAGCCATTGTTACCGGTGCATCGAAGGGAATCGGGTTGGAAACCTGCAAGCTTTTAATAAGCAAAGGTGTGAGAGTGGCAGGGTGGTCTCGCACGGCTCCCGGGTTGGAGCACAAAAACTTTCAATTCTTTGCTGTTGATGTCTCCAATCTTAAGTCAGTTGAAAATGGTTACGCAGCAACCATAAAAGGTTTTGGGGTAGAGGTAGATATACTAATTAACAATGCCGGGCTTGGCTACGAATATCCTTTTGAAGAAACTCCCCTTGATCTGTGGCAAAAAATGTTTTCAACCAATGTGGATGGAATATTTTATTGTTCCAGACTGGTTATCCCTGGAATGAAAAAGAAGGAGGAAGGTCATATTATTAATATCAGTTCAATTGCCGGCACCAATGGAATTGTGAATATGTCTGCCTATTGTGCAACCAAACATGCTGTTCGCGGCTTGTCGCAATCGATGTTCAAGGAATTAAGAAATTACGGAATAAAAGTTACCTGCATCTATCCAGGTTCAACCAAAACAAACTTTTTTGATGAAATAAGCTCGGTAAAAATTTCTGATAATATGATGATGCCGGAAGATATAGCCGGCACAATAATCCAATGTTTGGAAACTTCAGGAAACTATCACCCGGTTGACATAGAAGTGAGGCCGCTCAGACCAAAAGGAAAACAATAAAACGTGAAAAACAACGTATATTTGAAAGCCTTGCAAATGCAGATTCATGTCAATAAGAATTGAAGGGTTAACAAAAATTTACGGTAAGCAAAAAGCAGTTGATGGCATTTCCTTTGAAGTAAATCAGGGAGAAATTATGGGTTTTCTTGGGCCAAACGGTGCCGGAAAATCTACCACCTTAAAAATGATTACCGGCTATCTTCCGCCAACCTCCGGGAATATTTCAGTATGTAACCTGGACGTGCAGGAAAGTGGAGCGGAAGTCAGGAAAATTATTGGATACCTTCCCGAGCACAACCCGCTTTACCTGGATATGTATGTACATGAATTTTTGCAATTTGTCGGGAAAATCCACGGCTTCAGAGGGAATGAATTAATAAAAAGAGTGGAAGAAATTATTATTCTTTGCGGTTTAGCAGAGGAAGAAAATAAGCTCCTGGATTCACTTTCAAGAGGTTACCGTCAGCGGGTCGGACTGGCCCAGGCATTATTTCACGATCCCGAGGTTCTGATTCTGGATGAACCTACTACAGGTTTGGATCCCAACCAGATTCTGGAAATACGTAAACTCATAAAAGAGGTTAGCTCCAGAAAAACTGTGCTGTTTTCAACACATATCATGCAGGAAGTTCAAGCGTTGTGCAGTAATGTAGTGATCATCAATAAAGGAAAGATTGTTGCTAATGATACCATTGACGTTCTTACCCGAATGAAGGGGAAAGAAACAAGGATTGAGTTGGAAGTTATTCCTGAAATTGATATGGCCAGGCTCGCCGAAATAGAAGGAGTGAATAACGTAATCAGCAAAGGTAATGGACATTATGAAATCACTGCATCTTTTGAAAAAGATCTCCGGCCATTGATTTCCAGGAAAGTAATGGAATTGGGAAGCGATGTAGTGGGGCTAAAATTATTTGAAAGCAGCATTGAATCTATTTTTCAGGAACTAACGCGGCAGGAATAATTATGCTTCATATTTATAGTAAGGAAATAAATAGCTTTCTCAATTCACTTATTGGATATATTGTAATATCTGTTTTTCTTACCGGGTTGGGATTGCTTGTCTGGATCTTTCCCGAAACCAGCGTTCTGGATTATGGCTATGCTGATCTTGAAACTTTATTTTCATTTTCACCTTATATTTTTATTTTTCTTGTGCCCGCTATTACGATGCGGATGTTCGCGGAGGAAAAAAAATCCGGAACTCTTGAATTAATTCTTACAAAGCCGGTTTCCGGAATGAGTATAATTATTGGGAAATTCTTATCCGGATTGACTCTTGTAATCGTTGCTTTGCTTCCAACCGGAGTGTATTACTACTCCATGCATTCCCTCGGAAATCCTGCCGGAAATATTGATTCAGCAGAGGTTATGGGCTCATACCTGGGACTCATTCTCCTTGGTGGAGTGTTCGTGTCATTTGGAATTTTCGCTTCCTCAATTACCAGGAACCAAATTGTCGCTTTCATCCTGGGAGTATTTTTTTGTTTCGTGATGTACCAGGGCTTTTCATCGATATCAATAATGCCTGGCGTGGAAGGTAATTCTTTACTTATTGAACAACTTGGAATCAGTTATCATTACTCTTCAATGAGCAAGGGACTTATTGATTCAAGGGACGCGGTTTATTTTCTCACCATAATCATAATAATGATTGGATCAACTAACCTGGTCTTAAAGAGTAAACAATGGGGATCATGAATAGCAGAAAGGTTGGCGATATTCTTAAGTTTCTTAATTTGGCAGTCATGTTATTGCTTCTGAATATCATGGCAAACCGAAATTTTTTTCGCCTTGATTTGACCGAGGAAAAACGATACTCCATTTCAACCGCAACCAAAGAAATTCTAACTTCTCTTGACGATAATATTCTGGTAGAAGTGTACCTCGGCGGAGAATTGCCCCCGGCATTTGAAAGAATGCAAAAATCAATACGGGAGATATTGGAAGAGTTCAGAATATATTCGGATTATAAAGTAAGCTTCAGGTTTATTGATCCTGAACAAGCAGGAAATGCGCAATCAAGGCAAAACTTTTTTCAAAGTATTTCTGAAAAAGGAATATTGCCTTATGATGTTTTCATGAATAAGGATGGAAACCGGATTCAAAAACGGATCTTGCCCGGTGCGGTCGTTTCTTATGGCCTGGCCGAGAAAGGAGTTCAGTTGTTCAAAGGCAATCAGTCGGCTGCTCCGGAAGTACGATTGAATCAGAGCATTGAGGGTATCGAGTATGAAATCGCATCAACTATCAAAACCATAACTAATGATATGGTGCCGGCCATTTCTTTCATTACCGGTCATGGTGAACTGGATAGCATTAATATTATTAGTTTCAGGTCAACATTGTCAGAAAGATACCGGGTGCAATCCATAGACTTACCGGAAACCATTGAAATCCCGAATACCGACTTAATAATAATTATTAAACCGGTCAGGGCATTTTCTGATCAGGATAAGTTCAAAATTGATCAATATATTATGCGTGGTGGCCGGGCAATGTTTCTGCTGGATATGCTCAATGTTAAGATGGATAGCATTCAAACGGGAACATTTGCTTTTGGGTATGATCTGGCACTTCAGGACTTATTATTCAAATATGGAGTTCGCCTGAATCAGGATCTCATCCAGGATGTAATTTCAGGATCTCAGCCAATTGTTATCGGCTCCATGGGAGATCAACCCCAGATTCAATTAATGCCCTGGCCGTTCAACCCGATATTAAATAACTTCAGCGCTCATTTAATTACAAGAAATCTTGACGCGATTTACGGAAGATTTGTCAGCAGTATTGATACGGTAAAAGCTACAGGTGTAGCAAAAATCCCGTTATTGTATACCAGTGCATATACGAGAAGATTATCAGCTCCGGTCCGGGTTAGCGCGGAAGACTTGAAAATTCAACTCACTCCGGACCAAATGAATGAGAAAAATATTCCAGTCGCTTATTTGCTAGAGGGTACTTTTACTTCTCTTTACAAAAACAGATTTCCCCCGCCAGGCATTGATAGAGATCAGGAAATAACAGGAGAAAGTGGTAATACAGGAATAATAGTAATCACCGATGGAGATATCGCGAGGAATGAAATCAATTCGTCAACCGGCAGACCCATGGAATTAGGGTATGATCCCTATTCCAGGCAGATGTTTGGTAATATGGATTTCTTGCTAAATGCGGTGGATTACCTGGTAGATGGCAAGGGATTGATCACAGCGCGAGCCAAAGAAGTTCAAATTCGTCCGCTTGATAAAGTGAAAATTGGCGAGCAAAAAGGATTTTGGCAAACTTTGAATCTGGTTACACCCCTTGTTCTTTTATTTGCTTACGGAATTATAAGATTTTACCTGAGGAAGAGGAGATATGCAAATTTTAAGTAGGAGAATACACAATGGTTATTGGATTGCAAGCCTGGTAATTTTATCAGGATTAACATTTTTTGTCTATACATCGGGTGAGAGGAGCGGGGAGAATTTTGATGAAAATAAATTTACATTGGAAGTGAACTCCATTATTACTTCAGTAGATATTTCTTCTCCCGGGGTAAATTTGAATTTTGAATTCTTGGAAGGGGAGTGGATCGTAAATGATTCCTTCCGGATGGATCCGGGAATGCGGGATGCTTTCTTTACTGTTATCAGCTCCATCAAAGTAAAAAAACCGGCCGGCATCAATCAAAAAGACTCCCTTATAAATTTTCTAAAAACCTCCGGCTCCAAAGTGCGGATCATTAATAATCAGAATTTGATTAAATCCTATTTGGTTGGAGGTGATGAACTGAGTGGCGTCTCCTATTTTATGGACAGCGATGATGAGGCGCCTTATGAAGTTATACTGCCCGGTTATAAAAGCTATGTAGCAGGAATTTATTCCGTCCCACTTAAAGATTGGCGAAACCGATTCCTTTTTGAGCTGGACTGGTCAAGCCTCAAATCAATTCTTGTTGAATATATTAATAACGAATCACCAGGATTCAGTGTAAATTATAAAGAAGATTTTTTTTATCTCAATAATAATTCGCAACCCATTGATAGTGCTGTAATATTTGATTATATAGGTGAGCTCATGAACCTTCAGGCTGAGAGATTTCTTTTGCCTGAAGAAGACCTGGCTTATGATAGTCTGGCGGCATCACTTCCCCTGGCAAAAGTTGTCCTTGTGACTATCGGTTCCAATGATCAGGTTCTTGAGGTATTTCCAACAATAAAGGAAAGACGATTAACTTTAGCGCGGTATAATGGGGAATTGTTGGTTCTGTTCAATCCTCGATCCCTGGGACCGGTTTTGATACATAATGAACACTGGGAATAGCAATTTTGGCTCGCGGCTGAGTTTTCACTATGTAATTTTGATTTTATTTTTAACTTTACCGATGTTTTAAAACATCACTAATTTCCAATCTATGAAGTTTATAGTTTCCTCATCAGCCCTGTTAAAACAGCTTTCCGGCATAAATGGAGTTATTACTACTAATCCTGTTGTACCAATTCTGGAGAACTTTCTATTTGAAATTAACGACAGCAAGCTCACCATAACAGCTTCAGACCTTCAAACTTCAATGATTACAGAGTTGGAAATTGAATCAAAAGAAAGTGGAAGCATCGCTGTTCCCGCTAAAATTCTTATGGATACCCTTAAAAACCTTCCGGAACAACCCGTAAACTTCAGTATCGACGAACAAACTTACAGTGTGGAGATTAGTTCTGATAACGGTCGCTATAAGCTTTCCGGGGAGAATGCCACTGACTTTCCAAAAGTTCCCTCTGTTTCGGATGACTTTTCTGTGGAAATGTCTTCTGGTGTTCTGGCCAAAGCGGTTGCCAGTACCATATTTGCCACCAGTAATGATGAACTTCGTCCGGCAATGACCGGAGTTTACGTTAATCTCAGCGACTCAAACACTACCTTTGTAGCAACGGATGGTCACAGATTGATTCGCTACCGGAGGGCAGATGTGAAATCAGAGAATGGAAGTGCCATCATAATTCCCCGAAAAGCTTTAAATCTGTTGAAGACAACTCTTCCGGTTGATGAGGTTCCTGTAAACATTGAATTCAATATGGCAAATGCCTTTTTCAGGTTCGGCAACATTAAAATGATTTGCCGGTTGATTGATGAAAGATTCCCGGACTATGAAAATGTAATTCCAAAGGATAACAAAAATAAAATGGTAATTGACAGGGCGGAACTTCTGAGTTCAATGAGGCGAATTGCCATTTACGCGAATAAGACCACCCACCAGGTAAGATTAAAGATTACCGGCAGTGAACTCCAGATTAGTGCTGAAGATCTGGATTTTTCCAATGAAGCAAATGAAAGACTTTCCTGTGAACATGATGGGGAGGATATTGAGATTGGATTCAACGCCCGATTCCTGATCGAAATGCTTTCTAATGGCGATGCTAAAGAAGTTGAATTCCAATTCTCGGCACCTAATAAAGCGGGCCTGATTGTACCCAGGGAGAAGGAGGATAATGAAGACATCTTAATGCTTGTGATGCCTGTTATGCTCAATAATTACGTATAGGGAAATTTAATTAATCAACTTTCTGAATATCTGCACCAAGGCCACGCAGCCTGCCGTCAATATTTTGGTAACCGCGGTCTATCTGCTCTCCATTATAAATGATGCTGGTCCCTTCCGCTGAGAGTGCGGCAATCAACAAAGAGACCCCAGCTCTGATATCAGGGGAAGACATATTAATTCCACGTAGCGGATATTTTCTATCCAGGCCAATCACCGTAGCCCGGTGTGGATCGCATAAAATTATTTGCGCCCCCATATCAATAAGTTTATCGACAAAAAATAATCTGCTTTCGAACATTTTTTGATGGATTAAAACTGTACCCCTGGCCTGAGTCGCGACCACCAGCGCGATGCTGAGCAAATCAGGAGTGAAGCCTGGCCAGGGTGCATCCGAAATAGTTAAGATTGAGCCATCGATGAAAGTATCTATTACATACTCGCTCTGGGCAGGAATAAAGATATCATCACCGTCAATTAACATTTGGATTCCCATCCTTCGAAACACTTCAGGAATCAACCCAAGGTGATTAACGCCGGCATTTTTGATTGTAATCTCAGATTGAGTCAGCGCAGCAAGACCAATAAAACTTCCTATCTCAATCATATCGGGAAGAAGTGTGTGTTCTGTTCCCTTCAATTTATTTACCCCTTCGATCATAATCAAGTTAGAACCAATACCATCAATGTTTGCTCCCATGCGTACCAACATTTTGCAAAGTTGCTGGATATATGGCTCGCAAGCTGCATTAAAAATGGTAGTTTTACCCTCCGCTAAAACAGAAGTCATGATCAAATTGGCGGTCCCGGTGACGGAAGCTTCATCAAGCAACATATACGTGCCCTTTAGATGATTTGCTTCCACGGTATAGAAACCAGTACCGGGATCATATTCAAATTTTGCCCCTAATTTTTGAAATCCAATAAAGTGTGTATCCAACCGGCGTCTGCCAATCTTATCGCCACCGGGCCTGGGAATTTTTCCTTTGCCAAATCTGGCAAGTAGCGGCCCCATAATCATAATGGAGCCCCGTAGTGTAGATCCCATTTCCAGATACTCGGGGCTATCCAGAAAACCCAGGTCGATGTTTGAAGCCGCGAAAGTAAAAGTACCCTTTCCTTTATCTTCAACCTGAGCTCCCAGGGATTTGAGTAATTGAATCAGTCGTTGAACATCTCTGATTTCAGGAATGTTGTGAATAGTAACTTTTTCCGGCGTTAAAAGAGTGGCGGAGATTATCTGAAGAGCTTCGTTCTTTGCTCCTTGAGGAATTATCTCTCCCTTAAGTTGATTTCCCCCAACTATCCGGAAAGAACTCATGGTTATCTTCTGCGTTTACTGCCACCGCCTCTTTGATTCTTTCTGCCCCTGTTGGTGTGCTGAGGAGGAGGCTTGGGGCGCTCTTTGTATAGTGATTCAAATAAATTGTTTTCCTTAACCTTCGTGATATCAATGTCAAGCTCATTCTTGCTAAGTTCACGTATATTTTTGAGGATTGATTCCTCTTCAATATTGTCTTTATTCCAGGTGCTGTAGAAACTTTTCATGAGTTTCCCAATATATACAACCGCGCCTTCCCTTTCCTCCGGATCCTCAAGTTCCATTGCTTTGGCAATCAATAGTTCCAGATTCTTTCCGTAATGCTTGAACCGGATATTATTAGTGGAATATCCAAGTCGCAAAGGTTTCTTATTCAGAATATCAAGGGGAGGCATGGGGTAAGGACTGTCTATTTCCAGATCAAATCCTGACATAATATAAAGATCATCCCACAGCTTTTGATTGGTTTCATTGTTTTCTCTGATTGAAGGACTTATTTGCTTCATTAGTTCTATCAGAGTGGCTGCCATCTGGCTTCTTTTTTCCTTGTCCTCAATGGTCTTAAGGTAATGCACCAGTTTCTGGATGTTTCTTCCATACTCTTTGAGTATCAGGTTCTTCCTTTCGGTGTTGTATTCAAAAATCTTTTCCATCGATCAATTTAAGTCTGGTGCAAACTTACCAAATAATTCAATAGATACCAGAAGTTTACTCCTCATGAATTTTTAGCTTGGCAAAGCTTAAAAGAAGAGTTTTTTGTCCAATCCCGTCAAAATGCACCTTAGCCTTGCGATTAATTCCGTTTTCTTCCATGGAGATGACCTTACCAAAACCAAACTTGGGATGCTCAACTTTCATTCCTGCTTTTAGTCTTGTGGTGTCACTGGCTTCAAAATCGATAGGTGTCTGGTAACTTGCCGGAGTTTGTTTTGGTGAGGATGTTTTACGGATATTATTAACAAAATTCCTTGCATAGTTGGTGGCCGGGGATGTGGAGTAATTTTGAACCGTGTTGAATTTCCTGTTCTCTTTAATATATTGCGGATCAACTTCGTCAAGAAATCTGCTTGGCTCGCAACTCTTAAGTCTTCCAAATCGATAACGTGTTACAGCGTAGCTAAGGAAGAGTTTCTCCTTTGCTCTTGTAATGGCAACATAAAACAATCTTCTTTCCTCTTCAAGATCAGCCCGTGATGTCAACATCATTTGTGACGGAAAAAGATCTTCTTCCAATCCCACAATATAGACATTTTTGAACTCCAGTCCTTTAGCCATGTGAATGGTCATTAACGTCACCTTGTCATTATCTTCATCCTTATCATTGTCAATGCCGGTAAGCAATGCCACTTCCTGCAAAAAAGTGTTTAAATTCTTCTCCTCATTTTCCTGATTATCAACAAACTCTTTTACTGCATTCAGTAACTCTTGAACATTTTCAAACCGGTTAAGTCCTTCAATTGTTTTATCCTGATAAAGTTCTTTCAGAATTCCTGAAGCCTTTGCAATATGACTTGCAACTTCGTAAGCATCCTTCTTTCCGATTTCAATTTCAAAACTTTTTATCAGGATAGTAAAATCCTCTATGGCATTAGCGGCTCTTCCACTCATAAAACTTTTTATGTTGCAAAGAACATCCCAAACCGGAATTGCATGTTCTTCAGCCGCAACCATAATTTTGCTGATCGTTCCGTCACCTATACCCCGTTTTGGCAGGTTTATGATTCTCTTAAGTGATTCCTCATCGTTGTGATTTACGGAGAATCGCAGGTATGCAAGTAGATCTTTTATTTCTCTCCGTTGATAGAATGAAAGTCCGCCGATGATTTTATACTTAATATTCATTCTCCGCAGGGCTTCCTCCATTGCGCGCGACTGGCTGTTAGTCCGGTAAAGGATTGCAAAGTCACTGTTATGCAATTGATTTTGCATTTTTTCTTCAAAAACTGACGATGCGACAAGCCTTCCTTCTTCATTATCGGAGTTTGCCTTAAATAATTCTATGAGAGACCCTTCGGGGTTAGTGGTCCATACATTCTTTTTTAACTGAGCACGATTGTTATTTATGACAGAATTTGCCGCGTTAACAATATTTTGCGTTGAGCGGTAGTTTTGTTCAAGTTTGATGATTCTCAGATCAGGAAAGTCTTTTTCAAAATTCAGAATGTTTTGTATATCGGCTCCTCTGAACGCGTAAATACTCTGGGCATCATCACCCACTACACAAATATTCTGGTTAACTGAGCTGAGCTTCCTGGTTATTTTATATTGGGAAAGATTTGTATCCTGAAACTCATCTACCAGGACGTACTGAAAACGATGTTGATATTTGTTCAGCACTTCAATGAATTTTTCAAATAGTTCATTTGTCTTTAGCAGCAGGTCATCAAAATCCATGGCGCCCGCTTTGAAGCATCGCAGACAATAGTTCCGGTAGATGTTGGCAATTTCGGGGCGAAGGGTGCTTTCATCGTCGGCCAAATAAAGTGGATTGTTTTGATAATCTTCCCAGCCAATCAACCTGTTTTTGGCGCCGGAAATTCGATTGTAAACAATACCGGGCTTATAGAGTTTTTCATCCAACCCCATTTCCTTTACGATTGATTTTATCAAAGATTTAGAATCATCCGTATCATAAATTGTGAAATTGTTGGGATAACCCAGCCGTGTGCCTTCCGACCGGAGAATCCGTGCGAAAACGGAATGAAAAGTTCCCATCCAAAGATTTCGTGCATCCAATCCTGCCACGGATTCAATTCTGTTTCTCATTTCCCCTGCTGCCTTATTAGTAAAAGTGAGCGAGAGAATATTGAATGGATCCACTCCTTTGGATTTGATAAGGTGAGCTATCCGATAGGTGAGTACTCTGGTTTTTCCGGAGCCTGCTCCTGCGATAACCATGCATGGCCCCTCGGTGTTTATCACCCCCTCTTTTTGTGCTTCATTCAGGCTATGCAGGTACTCCATTCAATCAGAAAAAACTATTTCCGCAAGATAGCACAATTGGTTTTTTTGTAAGAGGATATTCTAATTATTAAGCGAAATTGGACAGAAACCCCTCATTCTTTATTACTTTTGCAAAACCACATTATTGAATGTCCAATTCCGAATTTTATCCTTTGATTGCTCCGAAAAAGGATGGCCTTCTGGCTCTGGAATCTGACTCCTGGATCCTGGCTCCAATCAAAACCCTCGGAAACTATCTTGAAGTGTATTCCCTCTTGCTTTCAACTGCTTATAATCACCGGATTTATCTCGACTTGAGTGCAGGAACAGGAATGTTGGAAATGAATAATACCGGCGAATGTATTTATGATACAAGTTTGCTGGCGTTCTCATCGCCGGTTCAGTTTAATCGTTACATCTTTTGGGAGCCTAATGAAACGTATGCCCAGGCTTTGCGAGTTAGAATCAAAAGAAATTTCAAAGATAAAAATGTGCTGATAATCAGTACTTCGTGGGAAAAATTTCTTGAGCAAGTTAGAAATTATGTCCCCATAAATACGAAAGGAATTAAACCCTGGATTTTTTGTAATGTGAACCCGAGATTTGGATTTCCTGAAATTCATTTTTTTGATTCTATCGAATCATTAGATCCTGTAGTATTTTTTACACTTGCCGGAGAAAAGAAAAAATTTTGGACCAAGTTGAAATCAGGTAAGGATGATTTTGAATTGTATGCCAGGAATCATATCAGAAACATTGAAAAATGGACTTATGAAAATAACTTTCGAATTAAGGGCTCATTCTCATTAACGGAATCCTCAAAAATGAATTCTCTTTACTACCAGGGTGTTTTGTGCAGAAAAGCCAATGTTTCTAAAGTAGTAACTGAAGTCCGACGCAGGTCATCCAATCAAATTCAGCTATTTTAGCACCATGATTTCACATAAGGGTACACTGATTTCTGAAGACATTATTGAGAATTACTTTGTATGTGATTTGATTAAGTGCAAGGGTGCATGCTGCGTCGAAGGTGATTTAGGAGCGCCATTGGAGGATGATGAACTTGACTTGCTCAAAAGAGAATACCCAAAGATAAAACCGTTTCTTGCTAAAGCAGGAATTAAAGAAATTGAAAAGCAGGGTGAATATGTATTGGACTCTGACGGCGATTACTCTACCCCAACAATTAAGGGTAAAGAATGTGCTTATTCTGTTTATGATGAACGGGGAATTTTGAAATGTGGGATTGAACAGGCTTTTTTGGCAGGGAAATCAAAATTCAGAAAACCAATCAGTTGTCACTTATATCCCATTCGGATAACTAAATACAAGGAATACGAAGCGATAAATTATAACCGATGGCATATATGCGGTCCCGCCTGCAGCAATGGTGAAGCTCTCAAAGTTCCTCTTTATGTTTTTTTGAAAGACGCTTTGATTAGACGTTACGGCAAAAAATGGTATGAGGAATTAATTGCGCTTATTCAGCAAAGTGAACCGGAAAAGGTCTCATCGAAATCCAAATAATTTGTTAATAGAGTTTTTACTACTTGTGAATTACCGTGAATTAAGCCATATTTACGCTGCTTAAATTTAAAACGTACAGAATTATGAAGCTGGTCAGATAGACCCAGGTATGAAAGGCCTGGAATAGAGGTAAGTCCTCCGATCAATTTCGCCGCACAGGCTTTTTCCAACTTTTAATGTACGTTTAATGAACTCCAATAGTAAACTTATTTCTTTTTTCAGGCTGGTTAGGCAGGCAATCCGGGGGGAAGAAGAAAATTTCACCGAAGGCAGTATTAACCGGGCTATTTTTCTGTTGTCACTTCCAATGGTTTTGGAAATGGCGATGGAATCACTCTTTGCAGTGGTGGATATCTTCTATGTCAGCAGGTTAAATAATACTGACGCTGTTTCAGCGATTGGTTTGACTGAATCTATTCTTACTATTATCTATTCTATAGCCATCGGCCTTTCAATGGGTGCCACAGCAATGGTAGCCCGCCGTATAGGGGAGAAGAATAAAGAGGGTGCGGCTATAGCGGCAATTCAATCTTTATATATTGGATTTGCTGCCGCGCTAATCTTCAGTGTAGCCGGGTTCTTTTTCCATCGTGATTTGCTAACCATGATGGGAGCTACAGAAGGGATTTTAAGTACCGGTGCCAATTATGCAAAATGGATGCTCATCGGGAATTTCAGCGTCATGCTGCTATTCCTCTTTAATGCAATTTATAGAGGAACGGGTAACGCCGCTATGGCAATGCGAGCACTTTGGTTATCCAATATCCTGAATATTATTCTTGATCCTATCTTCATATTTGGGTTAGGTCCAATTCCATCCTTTGGTGTTGAGGGTGCAGCGATAGCCACTAACATTGGGAGAACAATCGGCGTTGCATACCAAGTGTATTACATGTTTAGTGGAAAGGGTATTCTGAAAGTTAATCGTTCGCATTTGGTTGTACGGGTTGATATTATTAAAAGGCTTCTGAAAGTATCTGCAGGAGGCACAGCTCAATTTCTGATAGGTTCAGCAAGCTGGATTTTTCTGGTAAAGATAATGGCCAACTTTGGGAGTGCCGCGCTGGCTGGATACACTATTGCCATCCGGGTGATAATTTTTACCATCTTGCCATCCTGGGGGCTTGCCAATGCAGCTGCAACGCTAGTCGGTCAGAACTTAGGAGCAGGACAACCAGACAGGGCCGAAAAATCTGTCTGGAGAACGGGATACTACAATATGGCTTTTCTTGGCCTGGTAATGATAGTTTTTTTGGTTTCCTCAAGGCCAATACTGAATTTTTTTACAGGTGATAAGGAAGTAATTGATTACGGAACCAATTGCTTACAGATTATTGCTCTTGGGTATTTATTCTATGGCTACGGAATGGTAATAACTCAATCTTTCAATGGGGCGGGTGATACACGCACTCCAACCATTTTGAATTTGATTTTTTTCTGGCTGGTTCAAATCCCACTGGCATATTTATTATCTTCAACCTTTGGATTCGGTGCTAATGGAGTATTTTCCGCTGTTCCAATTGCAGAAACGGCATTGGCAATAACCGGGATTATTATTTTCAAAAAAGGCAAATGGAAAGAGATGAAGATCTAGCTAGTTTAGAGTCATGAGGAAAGTGATTAAGTTATCCTCAGTTTGAAGCTGCAATTTTTTACGTAACCTGTGCCTGGCCATTTTTACGCTTTCCGGTGAAATTCCGAGGATATCCGCGCACTGTTTGATAGACAGGTTTAATCTCAGCAATGCGGATAATTTTATTTCTGAGGGAGAAAGATCCCCAATCCGTGAGTTGAGTTCCTTAAAAAAATCGACATGAACTTGTTCAAAATAAAGTTTGAATTCGTTCCAATCTTTATCTCTGTTTTGGCTCAATTCAATTTGTTTCAGAATTGCATGTATTGCGGCAGGACTTTGAACACCATCATTAAGCTGAGTGACTGATTCCCTGATGTCTTTTAGCAAATTTTCCTTAGTAACAAGATTTAATGCCTGGGCGGCCAATTCCTTGTTCTTGAGCTCAAGGTTCATTTTAAGATTCTTTTCCTGAAGTTGCAAATTGCTAATTTCAAGATGATGCAAATTCTGTTGAGTGGCAAGCATTTTCTTTTTCCCCAGGTTCCACCGCCAAAGCAATACAATTGTAATTATTGCCAGGGCAGCCAGTGGAATTGAACCACCTATAACAATTTTTTTTATTTTCGCCTGATACTCCTTTTCTTCTTCCATTTGGGCAAGTTTAAGTTCGGCATTATCAAGTTCATAGCTGGACTCCAGTAATGCTATTTTATCCCGACTGGCTATCTTATTCAGGGTATCTGTAACAATATCCAATTCAGACATGGCAGATAAACCATTTTCAAAATCCTTGAGTTGACTAAAAATTTCAACTTTCATTTTAATAATATCGTTCAAATAATTCCAGAACCCAAGGCTCCTGGCTTGCTTTTCGGTTTGAGTTAAAATATTTTGGGCCACCGCATAATCACCTGTTGAGATATAGGTTCTGCCTAGTTCAATAGAATATTTTATTGATAATGGTTCATAGTTATACATTCTACTAGCGGCAATGGCCTGGGTCAGGTAAATTCTGGCTGAATCGATTTGCCCTGACTCGTAAAAAGAAAAACCAATTACACCCCAAATATCTGTGGACATATTCTTGTTGCCAATAGAATCGGCAATAAACCACGCTTCTTTGTATAATGAAATTGACTTTGCAAAATTTTTCTTCATTCGAAAAATATCTCCTAACAAGGCATTTGAGTTAGCAATCATTGTCAGGTGGCCCAATTCTTTGGCCATCGAATTCACTTCCATTAGTTTCATATAACCAATTTCCAGATAATTCGAATCATTGCTATGGATTTTGGCCAGATCAGTATAAATGCCGGCAGTAGCATTCATCACGTTAATCAACCTGTTTTTATCGTCTATAGCTTTATAAATCTTTGCCGCTTCTTCCAGGTATTCCAACCCCTGGTTCAATCGCCCTCTCTCCTTATGAATAATTCCGGTTAAGGCTAAAGCCTGTCCTTTATAAAAGGTTAATCCTGGTTGGCTTCCAATTTCCTGAAGCCTTTTCATGAGCTGTAACGCCTCAATGAATTTACCTTCTCGATGCAAATACAATCCGGTGAGATAAAGAATTCTGGCAATTCCCCGGGAATAATTTACCTCCTCTGCCAAGACCAATAATTCCCCGGCAAAAACATCAAAGTCTTTTGAGTTCTGGCCATAAAAGATTTTGGCTATTTCATACAAAGCGTCAATCTTAACGGTATCGACAGTGGTCTGGCTTGCAATTAGTGTTAAACTGTCAACCTTACCCTGATACCCGGGGGATTGGCCAATAAAAATAAATGAAGAGATTATTATCCAAACCTTCATGAATTGAAAATCACTACTATTGACAAAATAAGTTAGCGAATCTTGAGGAGATTAGAAAGGATTAAGTTGGTTCAAAAGCCTCGTAGTCAAATCAACCCAAATCAGAAAAATCAAAACTTTCGAGAAATTTGGTGGTGAAGTTGCCTGATTGAAAATTTTTATCATCCATCAATTTCAGATGAAAAGGAATGGTAGTCTTTATGCCTTCGATTACAAATTCGCTCAATGCCCTTTTCATTCTTACGATAACCTCCTCACGGGTCTGAGCGCTCACGATTAACTTTGCAATCAGGGAATCATAATTAGGCGGCACAACATATCCGGCGTAGGCATGGCTGTCAACCCTTACTCCGTGACCGCCAGGCATGTGGAAGTTAGTAATCTTTCCCGGGTTAGGTCTGAAATCTTTGGCAGGGTCTTCTGCATTTATCCGGCATTCCATTGAACACAGGTTGGGATAATAATTCTTTCCGGAGATTGTAATTCCAGCCGCTACCTTTATCTGTTCCTTTATTAAATCGTAATCGGTTACTTCTTCGGTTATCGGGTGCTCCACCTGGATTCTTGTGTTCATTTCCATGAAATAAAAATCTCCGTGCTTATCCACCAGGAACTCAACAGTTCCAGCTCCTTCATAACCAATAGCTTCAGCTCCTTTTATTGCGGCTTGTCCCATTTTCTCCCGCAAAGTTTGATTAACAACCGGGGAGGGAGTTTCTTCCACCAGCTTTTGGTGTCGTCTTTGAATAGAACAATCCCTTTCTGATAAATGACATGCCTTGCCATTCTTATCGCCCACAATCTGAATTTCGATGTGACGGGGTTCTTCAACGAACTTCTCCAGGTAAAGGCTATCATTACCAAATGCTGCACCTGATTCCCGACGTGCATCATCCCAGGCTTTCTGCATTTGTTCCTCACTATTCACGATCCGCATCCCGCGACCACCGCCGCCGGCGGTTGCCTTCAGGATAACCGGATATTTAATGCCTTTGGCAATTTCCTTCGCTTCATCCACAGAACTCAGCAATCCTTCTGATCCGGGAATTACCGGAACTCCGGCACTCTTCATAGTGGACTTGGCAGTGGCTTTGTCGCCCATTTGCTCAATCATCCTTGCTGAAGCTCCGATAAACTTGATTTTATAATCCTGGCAGATTTGGGAGAACTCAGAGTTTTCAGCCAGAAACCCATACCCCGGGTGAATAGCATCCGCATTAGTAATTTCTGCAGCGGCAATAATTCTGGGCATGCTTAAATAAGACTCCTTACTTGGGGCAGGACCAATACAAATAGCCTCGTCCGCAAACTTTACATGGAGGCTTTCCTTGTCTGCCATGCTATAAATTGCCACGGTTTTGATACCCATCTCACGACAGGTTCGGATAATTCGGAGAGCAATCTCGCCCCGGTTGGCAATTAGTATTTTTTTAAACACGGATTAGGATTCAGGGTTTATGCAACTAATTGGGTTCTACTAAAAAGAGCGGTTGATCATACTCCACCGGAGACGCGTTCTCTACCAGTACTTTTACTATGGTTCCCGAGATTTCAGCTTCAATCTCATTAAAAAGTTTCATAGCTTCTATTATACAAACAGTCTGGCCTGGCCCGATTTTATCTCCCACTTCAACAAAAGAAGGTGAGTCGGGATTTGGTGATCGGTAAAAAGTCCCAATCATAGGTGAACGTATTTCTACTAATTTGGATGCTTTGGAAGTTTTTGGTTGTTCATCAGAGTTTGCTTCGGCTTTTGCCGGAACCGATGAAGAAGCGGAAGCTGAGGAAGAATTCTTCATAGTATCCACAACCTGCTTAACTTTTGGCTCGCGAACGATGTGAATCTTAAATTCATCCGTCTCAATATTTACTTCATTGAGTCCCGTTTTTGAAAGGAAGTCAATTAGGTCTTGAATTTCTTTAACTTTCATTTGGCTCATTTTACTCGTTCAATATAAGTTCCCGTCCGGGTATCTACTTTAATTTTTTGGTCTTGTTCAACAAACAAAGGGACCTGGATTTGCGATCCTGTCTCCAGCGTCGCGGGTTTTGAAGCATTTGTGGCGGTATCTCCCTTAATGCCAGGCTCGGTATAAGTAATAACCAGTTCCACATGAGTGGGCAACTCGCAGCTAAGAGGAGTCTCGGTTTCAGCGTGATATATAATTTCAACTACCTGGCCGTCTTTCATAAATTGTGGAGCATCAATCAAATCTTGTTGAAGTGCAATCTGTTCGAAGGAATTGCTGTCCATGAAGTGGTAGCCGAGATCATCTTTGTATAAAAATTGATGAGGGCGTCGTTCAATTCTTGCTGTAGTAATTTTTACTCCCGAAGTAAATGTGTTATCAATTACCTTACCGGTGTTAAGATTTTTCAGTTTGGTTCTGACAAATGCCGGACCTTTTCCCGGTTTAACATGTTGAAATTCCACAATCGTATACAAGTTATTATTAAATTCAATACAAAGACCATTTTTGAAATCCGCGGTAGTTGCCATTCTTATTTTTTCAGCAAAAGTACAAATGATTAGTTTTCTTTAAAAATCAGGAATTATAAGCCCATTTCACATAAACTGCACCCCAGGTAAATCCTCCACCAAAAGCGGATAAAATAAGATTGTCTCCCTTTTTGAATTTCTTTTCAAAGTCCCACAACAATAATGGAATGGTCCCGGCGGTTGTATTACCGTACCTGTCTATATTCATAAGTACGCGATCTTCATTAATTCCCATTCTTTCATGGGTTGCATCAATTATTCTTTTGTTGGCCTGATGGGGAACAAGAAAATTAATATCATTGGCAGTCAAATTGTTTTTCTTCATGATTTTTTCTGCCATATCAGCCATATTGGTCACCGCGAATTTGAACACTGTTGAACCCTCCTGGTAAACATAATGCTGTTTCAAATCTACTGTTTCATGGGTTGCGGGGTTTAAACTTCCACCTGCCTTAATGTGCAGGTAGGGTGCACCACTACCATCATGCCGGTGGATAGAATCAATAATTCCTACTTCTTCTTCTGTTGGTTCCAACAGGATTGCACCGCCGCCATCACCGAAAATTATGCAAGTGGTTCTATCGGTGTAGTCAATTATACTAGACATTTTATCAGCACCGATTATCACCACTTTTTTATACGCACCTGACTCAATATACCTGGCTCCGGTTGTTAATGCGAAAATAAATCCGGAACAGGCGGCTTGTATATCATAACCAAATGAATTTATGGCTCCAATCCGGGAAGCAATTAAAGTTGCCGTGGCGGGGAAAACCATATCAGGAGTAACGGTAGCACATAAGATGAGATCAATTTCTTCCGGTTTGGTATTTGTTTTTTTCAATAACTGGTTAACCGCGTTTACTCCTATATAAGAAGTGCCGGCCTTAGGATCCTTCAGTATTCTTCTCTCCCTGATTCCGGTTCTGGTTCTTATCCATTCGTCAGTGGTATCCACCATGGTTTCAAGCTCAGCATTAGTGAGTATATAATCCGGAACAAATCCACCAACTCCTGTTATTGCTGCTCTTATTTTTCCCATTGCTTAGAAATCCAGGTTGTTTTTTATTTTCGTGTGAATGTCTGCTTTTGCCATGTCTCGAGCCTGCAAAATCATGCTCTTAACTGCCTGGGCGGTAGAAGCACCATGCCCGATTATGACGTTACCATTAATGCCCAAGATAGGGCTTCCGCCAATAGCTTCATAGTTGAATCTTTCAAAGTATTCATCGACGAAATTGCGCTTTTTCAGTAAATCAAAAATTGATTCAACGAGTTTTAGTATAACATTTCCGGTAAATCCATCACAAACAATCACGTCGGCCTTATCATTAAATAGATCTCTGCCTTCAATATTACCAATAAAATTGAGATTTGAGTTTATTTTGAAAAGCTGATAGGCTGCCTGAGTATGCAGTGACCCTTTTTGTTCTTCCTCCCCCAGATTCATTAATCCAATCTTTGGATTTGGAATTTCAAGTACATTCTTTGCATATATGCACCCAATTACACCAAATTGATACAAAACATCAGGCTTGCAATCTGCGTTGGCTCCAACATCCAGAATAATTCCATAATTTCCTGATTCCTTCGGAACAAATCCTGCCAAACCTGGCCTGATTATTCCTTCAATTGTCTTAACAGAAAACATGGAACCAACATGCATCGCGCCGGTGTTACCTGTACCGCAAAATGCATCAATCTCGCGCGCTTTTAGCATAGCAAAGGCCCTTACAATGCCTGAATCTGGTTTTAGGGTTAAAGCCTTTGTGGGATGTTCACCCATCTCAATAATCTGGGTTGTATGAACAATTTCAAATCGTGAAGGGTCTACTTCAAGATCGGACAACAAGGGTTTCAAAATTGCTTCATCACCCAACAGGACCAGTTTAATTTCAGGGTCAAGTTCCTGCAGTGCCATTTTGGCCCCTTCAATATTGACTTTTGGGGCAAAGTCACCGCCCATGGCGTCGAGAGCAATCTTCATTAATTAGGCTGTTGCTTCAACTTCAACAGCTTGCTTGCCCCTATAATATCCGCATTCTGAGCACACTCTGTGATATAAGACCGGTGCTCCACAATTGGAGCATTCCATGTAGGTCTTTACATATGCTTTATAATGGGTTCTTCTTTTGTCTCTTCGCGTTTTTGAAATTTTGCGTTTAGGATGCGCCATTTTTCTTTTCTTTTAAATTCTTCAGTTTACCTAATTTTGACCACCTTGGGTCAATTTCATTCTTTTCGGTTTGGTCTTTTTCAATTTCTGTTGAAAACACAATACCATCCGTTTCATCGTCATTAGAGTACCGGGGATGTAATTTTTTCATCGGTACGGCAAGTCCAATAAATTCATAAATGTACTGAGCCAAATCAATCCGCTGAGTTTCCCAGGGAATTATTTCTATGGTGTCACTTATTTCATCCGTATTCTCACCAAACTTTAAAATAATCTCCCCTTTGGTGTCAAACGGGAAATCATATAGGTCATTGGAACGATCGCATATTAGCTCAACTGAACCTATGATCCTGAAATCCACCTTTATGAACGTGGGTGATTTGTCAAGTTCAACATCAATTTCACCCTTACCCTTTGTTATCACGCTATTTTCAAACTCTCCAAAAAACGAATCTTCGAAAACAAAATGATAATCATGCCGGGTATTGCTTAATTTATAAATATCAATCGTATAGTCCCGGTTTCTTCCCAATTCCCAAAAGCCAAATAAGGCGCAAATTTAAAAAGATAATTCAAATAAATACCAAGTAAAGAGGTAATTATGGCCTAGTTCTCAACCATTTCAAACCTTCTTAGGGCGATGTCATAGGCGAGCATCATGGCAGCCCGCATTGAGCTCTCATCGGCCTTGTTTTTGCCGGCTATTGAGTAAGCGGTTCCATGGTCAGGAGAGGTTCTAATTACACCGAGTCCAGCTGTAAAGTTTACTCCACTCCCAAAGGCAATGGTTTTAAATCCAATTAACCCCTGGTCGTGGTACATGGCTAAAACTCCATCATATTGAACATATTGACCTGAGCCAAAAAAACCATCTCCAGGAAAGGGTCCAAATACCAACTTGCCGTGTTCTTTAAAATCTTTTATTACCGGAGAAATTATGTTGTTCTCCTCAACTCCGAGCAAACCATTCTCACCCGCGTGCGGATTTAAGCCTAAAACTGCGATTCTGGGTTTCGAAATTCCAAAATCATTGATCAAAGACTTCTCCATTACCCTCAATTTCGACTCAATACCAGATTTTGTAATCTTCATGGCAACGTCTTTAAGAGGAATATGACCGGTTACCAGTCCTACTCTTGTTTGTTCACTAACCAGGAACATCAGCGTTTCTTTAACCTCAAAGAAACTACTGATAAATTCAGTGTGGCCCACGGAATTAAATTCTTCCCTGGGCATTTTTTCCTTATTTATCGGACCTGTAACCATTGCATGAATTTTCTGACTCTTCAGATCTTCACAGGCTCTTTTTAATGCCAGGAACGCGAATTTCCCGCTTTCTTCATCTCCAAAACCTGGCTTGATTTCGAAATTATCTTGCCAGCAATTAACAACATTTACTCTTTTAGGAATTAATTGTTCATCTTTTATCTGTGCAAAGTTAAAATCATTCAAATCCAATAATTTTCTGTAATAGGAAATTACTTTTCCGGAGCCATAAATTACCGGGTTAAAAAAATCAAGAATTTTTTGGGCACTTAACGCTTTGATAATGACTTCAGGTCCTATTCCATTTAAATCACCAATTGTAATTCCGATATATGGTTTGATCCTCTTGTCGCTCATTATCTTTTTTTATAACCAAGTTAATTCAAATTTGATAATTAATTTCAAAACGGCGGGGTGGAGGCTTAGCAATACTTAGATTTACCGGTATATTATGGTTTTTGCAAAGAAGAGATTCGGACAACATTTTCTAATTAACCAGGGAGTGGCAGACAAAATTGTGAACTCGCTCTCTTTTCACAATAACTATAACACTGTGGTGGAAGTAGGACCTGGAACCGGCGTGTTGACCGCCAGATTAATGGAATTGAAGAGAGGAAAATTAATTGCTGTTGAACTGGACAAAGAATCCATTATTTTTCTTAAGGAAAATTTTGATGTAAATAAGTTCACCTTGATTGAAGGAGATTTCTTAAAACTGGATCTGGCAGAATTTCCATCCTCACTAGGCATAATTGGTAATTTTCCTTATAACATTTCATCGCAAATTTTTTTCAAAATCCTGGAACACAAAGAAAAAGTAATGGAAGTAGTTGGGATGTTGCAAAAGGAAGTTGCGAGACGAATTGCTTCCGCGGAAGGCTCAAAGGAATATGGAATTCTCAGTGTTCTTGTTCAGGCTTATTATGATGTTGAACTGCTCTTTGAGGTGTCGCCCGGATCATTCCGTCCACCGCCGAAAGTGCAATCTTCGATAATACGGTTAAAGCGAAACAATACTACAAATCTTGATTGTGATGAAGTTTTGTTCCGCCGGTTGGTTAAGCAAGGGTTTCAAAACCGGCGTAAGACCTTGTGGAACGCACTAAAACCAATAAATTTGCCCGATCAGTTTAGGTCTTCTGAGTTTATGAGTAAACGGGCTGAACAGCTGAGTGTCAAGGATTTTGAGAAACTAACCAAACAGGTTGAGGAATGGAAGAAAAGGTAAAACTTCAATTTGAACTTACCAAAGAATATCTGAATGGGCTTAGAGAAGCTATCCAGTCCGGAAATGCTCCATATATTAAGGAGTCTCTGGAAGGAATAAATCCGGTAGATCTTACTGAACTAATCTATGAACTCAATGTTGATGAATCAAAGTTCATTATTGATCAACTAACCCCGGAAATTCAGGCCGAAGTTATCAGTGAGCTTGATGAAGATGTAATTGCAGATGTTCTGAAAGTATTCAGCTCCGCCCAAATCGCTTCAATTGTTTCGCGTCTTGAAAGTGATGATGCTGCCGATATCATTATGGAACTTCCTGTAAAGACCCGGGAGGAAATAATAGCGGAAATTGATAATAAAGAAAAGGCATCGAATATAATTGAGCTTTTGCGGTACGAAGAAAATTGTGCCGGCGGATTGATGGCCAAAGAAATAATTAAAGCCAATGATAACTGGTCAGTATTTCAATGTATTGAAGAGATCCGGAAACAAGCCGAAATTGTTCATAAAATTTATTCAGTCTATGTGGTTAATGATAAAGGCATTCTTGTAGGAAGAGTGCCCCTCAAAAAAATATTATTGTCAAGCGACAATACACCGGTGACCGAAATTTATGATGAGGACCTTATTTCTGTAATGACTTACGACAGCAAAGAGGAAGCTGCGTCGGTAATGAGGAAGTACGATCTTGAATCACTGCCCGTAATTAACGTCCAGGGAAAGTTGTTGGGTAGAATTACTATTGATGATATTGTTGATGTAATTTCTGAACAAATCGAAGAAGAGCGGCAGTTAATGTCCGGTATTTCCGAAGATGTGGAAGAAGATGACAGCATTTGGATGCTCTCCAGGGCGCGGCTACCCTGGCTGGTAATTGGCCTGGTTGGAGGAATTCTTGGAGCGAAAGTAATTGGTGTCTTTGAGGAAGATTTAATTGAACTCACGGCCATCGCTTTTTTCATTCCATTGATAATGGCCACCGGGGGAAACGTTGGAATCCAATCCTCTGCCCTGGTTGTACAAAGCCTGGCAAATCCACCTGCCTTTTCGCAGAGTCTGACAAATAAGCTCATGAAGACCCTGCTTGTAGCTCTCATCAATGGAATCCTGCTAAGTCTTTTTGTATCAGGTCTGGTTTGGCTGATAGACCATGATATGAAGCTTTCCTTTGTAGTGAGCGTTGCTCTTTTCACAGTTGTACTACTGGCTTCTATACTGGGAACACTTATCCCGCTAATATTGGATAAAATGAATATTAATCCCGCTCTTGCATCCGGACCTTTCATTACAACGTTCATTGACCTGATAGGATTGGCGATATACTTTACTGTTGCACACTTTATGTATAATTTTTAGAAATCTGGATTCCTGTGAAGTGTATCATCATTGATAAAATGCATCCTAGTATTGCCCCAGCCCTGGAAGGACTAGGGTTAGAAGTTGACTATTTCCCTGAAATTAACCAATCAGAAATTTTACAAATTATCGGAACTTATGAAGGATTAATTGTTCGAAGTAAAGTCAGCGTTGATAAAACCTTTTTAGACCAGGCTCCAAATTTAAAATTTGTTGCCAGGGCCGGAGCCGGAACGGATAATTTAGATACTGATGAACTTGAGACCAGAGGTATAAAAATCATTAATGCGCCGGAAGGAAACCGGGATACGCTTGCCGAACACACTGTAGGACTTCTCCTTTCCCTGCTTAATAAGATCCATCTGGCCAGCCATGAAGTAAAATCTTTGCAATGGAACAGGGAAGCAAACAGGGGAGAAGAGTTAATGGGAAAAACCGTTGCGATATTTGGCTATGGAAACATGGGACAGGCGGTGGCTCACAGACTCAAATCATTCGGAGTGGAGATTATTGCTTATGATAAATACAAGAATGAGATTGCTGAAGACTTCGTCCGTTTAGTTCCGCTTAAGACTATTTTTAATAAAACAGATGTGCTCAGCTTGCATATACCCCTAACCCAGGAAACCAGACATCTGGTCAATGAGACTTTCATTCAAAAATTCAAGAAACCTTTCTACTTAATTAATACTGCCAGAGGCGAAATTGTTTCATTGAAAGCATTGAAGTATTATTTGGATCAAAATGCAATCCTGGGAGCGGCGCTCGATGTATTGGAAAATGAGAAATTTGATGCCTTAAATGCCATTGAAATGGAGATTTTAAAGGAAATCATTAATTCAAGGAAAATTATAATCACTCCTCATATTGCCGGCTGGTCGCACCAGTCCTATGTAAGAATTAATGAAGTTCTTATAAATAAAATCAAGAATTATCTATCAGAATAACCTGTTATTCCATTACTTATCAGCAGCCAGATGGTATAATATTGAATTATATTAATTAATTGTTATACTTTTCGGCTGTAATTCGATCTGGCAATGGCAAAGCAATTCTTTCGACTTTATGAAACCTTATCAAAAATTTCAGAAAAGCCAATACTCACCTCGTTTATAGTTTTGCTTTTAACTGCCATTTTGGTAATCGGCATGAGTCTTCCTTATTATCTGGGAGATTTTAAAAACTTCTATGCCCAAATTTTGGCTGAAGCACACGGAATGATTTTCGACATTGCGGTGATTGGTATTTTGATTTTCTGGTTGAACCGTAGGGGGGAAGTTCGACAGCGCATCAGAACGTACAGAGATGAAATTGATGACTTTAGATTATGGGAATCTGAGGAAGCCGCGTTTAGAACCGTCGGAAATATTAAAAGATTGAATCGCCACAACATTTTCAGGATTGATTTGGTTGAAACATACCTGGCCAGAACCAACCTCAACCATATTGACCTGGAAGAATCCAACCTTAATTCTGCCAATATCCGAAACTCATTTCTTATCCAGGCTAATCTTAAAAAAACCCGGCTAAATCAAACTTGTTTCGAAAACGCGAATCTTAACCAGGCAGACCTTTCGGATTCTTATGCAGGTGGTGCGAATTTTAAAGATGCCTTCCTGATAAAAACCAACTTACGTAACAGCTTTCTTATAAAAGCCAATTTTGTAAATGCCTTCCTGATGGAAGCAGACCTTTCGGGTACACATTTAACCGGTGCAAATCTGGAAAATGCAAGTTTGTATAAAGCAGACCTAAGGTCGGCAACCGGAATTACTGTGGAACAGCTTTCAAAGGCCAAAACTCTTTACCAGGCTAAACTGGATCCTGAAATTGCTATTGAGATGGAACTCCAATTCCCTGAATTACTTGGCATTGAACGACCTATGAAAGTAGGTTAATTAGCCTCAAGTGCTTGCCTGTTATACTTTTATAACTTAAATTAGCTTAATAAATAACTAACAATCAAATGATAACGGTTTCATTGAGGCCGTATTTTTTTTTATAAGGACTTATCAAAATACAATCATGGGAAAGATATCATATTACACCGAAGAAGGACTTAAAAAACTGAAAGAGGAACTTTCGGAATTGAAAACTAAAGGTCGGAGTGAAATTGCTAAACAGATAGCCGACGCAAGGGATAAAGGAGATCTGAGCGAAAATGCTGAGTACGATGCCGCGAAAGATGCCCAGGGATTGCTTGAATTAAAAATATCCAAATTGGAGACCATCCTGGGAAATGCCCGAATCCTTGACCAATCCACCGTTGACAAGTCTAAGGTATCGATATTATCAAGTGTGACAATTCAAAATAAAAACAACGGTTCAAAATTTACCTATACCATAGTGGCTGAAGAAGAAGCTGACTTGAATGAAGGAAAGATTTCTGTTGATTCACCAATCGGCAAAGGATTGCTTGGGAAAAAGGTGGGGCAGTCAGCAAGTGTTCAGGTTCCGGCAGGCAAAATAAATTTCAAAATTTTAGATATTTCCTGAGACTTGGCAACCATTTTCACAAAAATTGTAAATCGCGAAATTCCAGCCCACATTGTGGCGGAGACTAATCATTTTCTGGCATTTCTTGATATAAATCCCCTGGTTATGGGGCATGTATTGGTGATCCCCAAAAAAGAAGTCGATTATATATTTGATCTTGATAGTGAGACTCTGTCAGGCTTAATGGAATTTGCAAAGAAAGTTTCCTCTGCAATTAGAGAAGCGGTACCATGTTTGCGTATCGGTGTGGCGGTTATAGGAATTGAAGTTCCGCATTGCCATATTCACCTGATTCCATTGAATTCTATGAATGACATTAATTTTACGCGGCCGAAATTGAAACCTACTGATGATGAACTTGCAGAGATAGCTTCAAAAATTAAATCAAATTTAAATTAAAACTTGCCCGTCAACTTTTTATCCTTCCCGGGTTATCAGCTATAAATGCTTTCCAGCTTTTCGAAGTTCCTTTCTTTGGCCTGGCCTGAAAATAATGAGTGATGGCTACTGCCAGTGCATCCGTTGCATCCAAAAGCTTGGGTGTTTCCTTAATGTTTAAAAGAGTTTGCATCATTTTGGCCACCTGTTCTTTGGATGCATTTCCGTTTCCGGTTACAGATTGCTTCACTTTTTTAGGTGCATATTCTGCAATGGGGATTTGATGATGAAGGGCAGCTGCCATTGCAACGCCCTGGGCACGCCCTAATTTTAACATCGATTGCACATTCTTCCCGTAAAAAGGAGCTTCAAGTGCAATCTCATCCGGAGAAAATTCTTCTATAAGACCTGTAACTCTTTCAAATATTTTTTTAAGCTTCAATTCATACCCTGAATATTTTTCAAGTCTGATAACTCCATATTGCAGCAATTTCAACCTGGAATTCTGAACCAACAGCGCGGCGTAACCCATTATCCTGGTTCCTGGATCTAATCCAACAATAATTTTTTCATTATTATTAACTTTTGTCATCTTATCTGATTCAAATTAATCATTTTATTGCATTTTAAGGTCTTAATCAATTCTTTAATCCATTAGTCTGCTTTAGCAACCATGTGGAATATATTTGTCATTAGTTACTTTGTCCTGCATTCACTATGTCTTATTATTCTGCTTTTTAATTGGAGAAGAATAAAATTCAATAAAAAGGTTGACGAATATAATGATTTCATTTCCGTAATAATTGCATGTCGAAATGAGGAAGAAAATATTACTAAAATTATAGAATCTATTAACCTGCAGGATTACCCGGTCAAAAATTTTGAAGTAATAATTGTAGATGATCATTCAACCGA